>CAZIJW010000007.1:0-10660 GCA_964539905.1 uncultured Robiginitalea sp. | reverse complement strand
AGGGCACGGATGTAAGCTGCAATGGAGGGGAAGACGGATCGGCCACGGTGACTCCGAGCGGGGGAGTGGGAGAATACACGTTCCTTTGGAGCGACGGCCAGACTACAGCCACGGCAGACAATCTTTCAGCGGGCACCTACTCGGTAACGGTGACAGATGCGAACCAGAACCAGACGAGCTGCCAGGTGACCCTTGGGGAGCCGGCGGAGTTAACGTGTGTGGCCTCGGTTGAGAATCAAATCAGTGCAAATGGGGCTAGTGACGGTTCAGCCACGGTAACCCCGACGGGAGGCACGCCGGATTACACCTACCTGTGGAGCAATGGAGCTACGGGCGCTACGGCCACGGGCCTTTCAGCGGGCACCTACTCGGTAACGGTAACGGATGCCAACGGGTGCACGACCAGCTGCGAGGTGACCTTGGATGAACCGGAACCGGTGGTACCAGGGGGGTGCGAAACCGCCTTTGCCCGTTATTCGGCGGACAATACCTGCTTCCTCGAAGATGGCTTCAACCGCTGGGGCTGGACGAATTTCATCGATACGGAAGGGACCTATACCATGGAGTTGTATTCAGCTGCCGGCCAGTGCCTGATACAACCCAATGGAGGAGGATTCCAGTCGGGTGTGGTACAGGTGGCCTACGCGAATGGTTCGGCGACGGTTTCCATAACTATGTTAGCCGGCTTCGTCCTTACCGATGTCCATTTGTATATTGGGGAAGAAAAGTACCCGGTTAACGGGCAGAACTCCACCGTGGCCCCCGGCCAGTATCCCTACCAGGACGGGCAGGGCGGAAACCCGACCGTACCCGGTTCAGGAACCACGACCTATACATTTCAACCGGTAGATGTAAGTGGATTTGACTCCGGGTTTTATGTGATCTTCCATGGGGTGGCCTGCGGTACACAAACGGCCAAATTCGCCACCCAGCAAACCCTGAAGGTGACCCCCTTCCCAACGGTATTCGAAGACGAGATAACCCTGGATATCCAGGTCGAAGCATCCACTGAGGCTACTGTAGGGGTGTATAGCCTGAACGGTATGCGCCTCAAGGCCGAGCGGCACCAGCTGGGCCGGGGTCGTAACCAGGTCCGGATGAATCTTTCCAGCCTGTCCGGGGCTATGTATATCCTCGAAGTTCAAACACCCGACGGTCAGAAGGTGTTAAGTAAGATCATGGCCAGGTAGTATTTCCTGGAGGGAAGAATGAAAAAATCCGCAACCATCCCGGCTGCGGATTTTTTTTGTTTCCATCCTGAAGGTTCACTACTTGGAAATACTCTCCTGCATCAGGGCCGATACCAGTTCCCTGGCATACCCCTGGGTAGTTTTCCGAAGGTCCTTAGGGTCTTCCAGCTTAAAGCGACCGATCCACTGCAGGGTACTTCCCGTGTCGTTTCGCAGATCGTACAGGGCGCTTTCCAACTCGTACCGGGTACCTTCTATCGTAAGGCCGGGAGCCCAGTCAAAGGCGGGATAGTAGGTCCAGTAATACCCGAACTGGCCATAATTGTAGGCGTCTGTGGAAGGATATACCCCCGTGGGGATGACTTCCCTGTACTGTTCTGTATCGACCAGGTGGGTAATTACCACCCCGTCAAAACCCATATTGAGAAGTTCCTGTTTGAGGGCTTCACTCTCCTCCCTGCTCAGTTGTTTTTCCGCCGGCACGTCAACGACCTTTTCTTTATGCCCTGCCACGGCATTGATCCCCTGCTGTTGAAGGGCGGCCGCCACGTCCTGCTCGAAGATGGAGCGGGCAATCTCGTTTTTGCCCCTTGCGTAGACCAGGATTTTGGAATAGTCCTTTTTCGCGTTACTCACATTTTTGGACTGGGTCATGTAAGAGCCACAGCTCCCCAATAACAGTAAATATACCAGGCTTGTAAGGGCACCGAAAAAAGTTCTCATAGCATAGGGTCTAAGCGAGGGGCCAGAAAGCCGGGCCCATAAGGTTGATCCAAAAATAGGGTTTCCGGGAATGCCTTTCGGGGATATTGGAAAAAAATTGCCCCTTCACCGGTTCGGTTCGCTAAGAAAGGGAACATTGCCTATCGGACAACCCGTAAAGGAATGGGTATCCCTGACCGGGAAATAGTCATGGATTACCGGAGGGCAATACTTTCCTTTAAAAGGGCCTCAGTCAGTTCCCCGGCGTATTTTTGAGTGACTTTTTGAAGGTTTGAGGGGTCCTTCAATTCAAACATCCCCACCCATTGCAGGTTATCGTCCTGTCCGTTATCAAGGGCATAAAGGCAGCTCTCCAAGACGTATTTGGTCCCGGTAACCATGCGGTCGGGTTCCCAGGTTTGCACGGGATAGTAACTCGCATACCGGCCAAACCTGCCGTAGCGTACCGGGTAATAACCGGTATAGGTGTTTCCGGGGATCACGTCGGTATATTCGGAGGCATTTACCAGGTGGGTAATGACAGCACCGTCAAAACCGGCCTGCATAAGTTTTTGGTTCAATTCCGAAGCCTGGCTGTCGGAAAGGGTCCCTTCCATTGGGATGTCGATCCCGCTATTGTTCGATGGAATGGCGTTGACCCCCTGGGCAACAAGCCCATTGACTACTTCCTGTTCAAATTGGGCCCGGGCTACCCGGCTTTTGGAAATACCGATGACCACGATTTTCTCATAGCTGCGTTTTTCCTGGCTGAAATTGCGGGAATTGGTGAGGTATGTGGTGGCGCAACTTGTGGCCAGGGAAGCGATTAACAAGATTATTGCATATTTTTTCATGTCGCATAAACGTTAAGGGAAGTTCGGGGCCATGGCTATTTTCATCCGGCGCGCAGCCGGAAGGGCCCCGGAATTCCCTTTTAAAGTTACGATTTTTAGTTCATTCTCCCAGGGAACTATTTTGGGAACAAGAGCGTGAATGCGGCCCGGAACCCCCAGTCGGCTGCCCTGCCGTTTCCGTAGAAAAACCGGGGCCCAAAGGCCACCTGGGTAGCCTGGCTGCCTATGGTTACAACTTTTGAGCCTACAATGGCAAACATTCCGGAAGTGCTGTCAAAATCCCAATTCTGGCTGATCTCCGTAACCGCGGTCAGGGCATAGCCCCCGGCGTAGTTCTTGGCCAGGAAGGGTTGGAAGAAGGTCTGGTTTACATCGGCCCGGTCATCGGCCCCAGCGATTGACCAGATGTGGTTTACCAGGGCACCGTAGGTGAAGGAACCGGCTTGTTTCAGGGCCACGGCTGTGGGCCCCACCCCGAATTTCTCCGTCCCGAGAAGCTCGTCGGTTGCTGTGGGGATGAGCAGGACCGGCCCCGCCCCCCAGATCAGCCCGCCTGCCGTGGGGGCCTTGGGGGAGAAAAACCCGCTGACCACCGCATCGCTCAACCCCGTCTGGTTGCCGCTTTCCCCGAAGACATCGTTCTGGGAGATCACCGGCAGGATCACCCTTCCGATCAGGTTCCAGTCCTCGCTGATGCTCATGGGGATTACCGGCTGCATATTCATCGTCCACCGGCTGCCGTCGGCCGGGCCAATCCCGAAATCGAAGTTGTTCTGGAATGGCACGCTGATGAGGCTGGCAATGGGGTTCTGCAATTGTTTGGCCAGATCGTCAGCAGAGGTTCCGTCCTGGGCCATTGCAAAAAACGGCAGCAGGGAAAGTACAAGGAATAAACAGGCTTTTTTCATGAGTGTTTTCTTTTGTGAGTGTTTTCTTTTGTGAGCGTTTTTCTTAGTTTCTTACGAACACTGTTTCCCCTTCCTTGATGGTTTCCACCACCTGTATGTCCTTGATGGCATCGGGGTCCACTTTAAGCGGGTTTTTGTCCAGGATCACCAGGTCGGCCAGTTTGCCGGCTGCGATGCTGCCCTTGAGGTCCTCTTCCTGATACTGGTGGGCCACGTTGATGGTCATGGCCTGCAGGCCTTCATACGGGCTTACCCGCTGGTCTGCCCCGATCACTTCCCCACTGCGTGAAACCCGGTTTACCGCAGACCAGAGCATAAAAGGCTGGTCCAGGGGGGCCACCACAAAATCGGTATGGTTTGTGGGCCTGATCCCGAGGTCGATGGCATCCCGCATCGGGCTGAGGTATTCGGCCTGTTCCCGTCCCCGGTTGGCGATGTGGGCATCGGCAAAGTAGTAGGTGTGCAGGGTGTAAAAAGAAGGGGTGATTTTGTATTGGGCGTATTTGGGCAGGTGGTCTTTCCGGGTGAATTGCGCATGGATCAGGGTTATATTCCGATCTTTGGATGGATCCCCTGCTGCAGCAGCCTCATGGGCTTCCAGGAAGGCATCCACGGCAGCGTCCCCGTTGGCGTGCAGGTTCAGGGGCACGCCCAGGTCATATACCTGTTTCACGAAAGTGTTGATCAGTTCCTGGGGAAAGGTCAGTTCCCCCTTCCAGTCCTGTTCCCCTCCCGGACCGCCCGTGAGGTAGGGCGTGGTAAAAGCCGCCGTACGCCCCTGGGGAGACCCGTCGATGGTGATTTTCACCCCCCCGATCTTGAAATGGTCCCTGTAAATACCCCATTGTTCTACGGGAAAGCGTTTCAGGATGGTGTCCAGGTCTGTGATAAAGGGGTAGGCCACCACATCAATTAGGTTGGCCCCGGCTTTTGTGGCGCGTTCCATCAGCAAAAGGTCCTGGATGTGGGTGGCCCCTTCATGGGCGGTGGTAATCCCATTTTCGGCATACATCCGGTGGGCCGCGGTAGTCCAGGCCACCTCCTGTTCAGGGGTCGGTTGCGGCAGGGACCCGAAAATAGGGAGGAAGGCGGTTTCCATAATCAGCCCCCAGGGTTCCCTGGTTCCGGGCTTGCGGACAATGATCCCGCCCGGGGGGGTCTCGGTTTCTGCGCCGATGTTCCAACGTTCCATGGCTTTTGAATTCAGCACCGCACCGTGCATGGATACGTGCCCGACCAAAACGGGATTGTCGGGAAGGGCCTCGTCGAGGTCGTCCCGGTTTAGCAGGCGACCTCCTGGCATGACAGTATCGTCGTAGCCATAAGCCTGGATAAGGACGCCATCAGGGATATTGTTTTCCGATTTGAAACGCTTCAGCGCCTCCAGGATGCTGGGCACGTCCTTTCCCGGACCCGAGGGAGGGGGGTACAAATTCAGTTGGTTGGCCACCGAAAGCGAGCTGATGTAGTGGCTGTGGGCATCCAAAAAGCCCGGCAGCATGGTTTTTCCATCCAGGTTTACCATTTTATGGCCAGCTCCGGCTACTTCCATGGCCTCCCCGGAGGCACCTGCAAATTCGATCTTTCCGTCCCGCACCACAACGGCTTCCACATACCGGGGGGAATCCCCTTCCATGGTCAGGATGTCCCCGCCGTAATAAACGGTAGCCGGGCCCTTGTTTTTATCGGTGGGGGCATTCTCCTGCCTGCATCCCGCAACGAGGAAAAAAAGGGCAGCCAGGGCAAATGGGAAAATAAATCTTGTTTTGCGCATCGGTGATTTTATGGTTTTTAAATCGAATCAGTTCCTTTTGAAAACGGTTTCCCCTTCCTTGATGGTTTCCACCACCTGTATGTCCTTGATGGCATCGGGGTCCACGTTAAGCGGGTTTTTGTCCAGGATCACCAGGTCAGCCAGTTTGCCCGGGGCCAGGGATCCTTTCCGACCTTCCTCAAAGTGCTGGTAAGCGGACCAGATGGTAATGGCTTGCAGGGCTTCATAAGGGGTCAGGCGTTCCCCTTCGCCGATTACGGCCCCGGAACGGGAAGTGCGCTGCACGGCGGTCCAGACCACCCGCATCAGGTTGGGCAGGGCCACGGGCGCGTCGGTGTGAATGGTGATTTTGAGCCCTTTATTCAGGGCGGTCTTCACGGGGCTGATCCTGTTGCCCAGGGAATCCCCGATAATTTCCTTGTGCCAGTCGCCCCAGTAAAAGGTGTGCAGAGGGAACAGGGAGGTAATTACATCCAGTTCTTTAAAGGCATCCAACTGGTCTTCCCGCACGTATTGCCCGTGGATCAAAGTATTGCGGCGATCGCCCTTGCCATATTTTTCCACGTTCGGCCTCAGGGTCCGGATCATCTGGTCCATGGCGGCGTCCCCGTTCCCGTGGACCAGGATCTGCCAGTTGTTTTTGAAGCCCTTCTCAAAGATGGCCTGTACCGTGGAGTCATCCGGGATGGCGGGATACCCGGCATAATCGGGACCCTGCCCATCCGGGGGGATCAGGTAGGGCTGCGTCCGCCAGGCGGTACGCCCCTGGGGCGATCCGTCCAGGGTCACTTTCATCCCGCCGATGCGGTAGTGGTTGGTGTAATCCCGGCTGTCCCATTTGGCCCCCATGTATTTATCGACGAACAGATAATCGATATAGCTCACCACATCCAGTTTGAGCTGGCCGGCTTCCGCATTGGCTGCCAGCAGTTCGTGGTTCTGCATGGCGCGCCCTTCCTGGGCGGTGGTGTATCCGAAAGAAAGGGCCATGTCCTGCCCGGCGTTGAAGAAGCGGTCGGCCCCGGCCTGGTCCTTCGGCATCAGGGCCTGTAGCATGTAGGGGATCGCAGCCAGCTCTTCCAGTACCCCGCTGGGGGTTTTGCCATCGGCCTCCCTGCGGATGATCCCCCCTTCGGGATCCGGGGTGTCGGGCGTGAACCCAAGGACCTCCAGGCCTTTGGAATTGACCACTGCAAAATGCCCGGAGATGTGGGTGATCATGATCGGGTGTTCGGTGCTCACCTGGTCGAGGTCGTGACGGGTGGGGAAGCGCTTTTCCTCCAGGACGGAATCGTCAAAGCCGGTCCCGAAAATCCAGCCCGTGAGGGCCACGTTTTCAGGGGTGTTCCAATCTTTCAGGAGTTGGATCAGGGTGGGGATATCCTTGCAGGTGGCATCGGGCGGGGCCAGGAGTTGGGCCCCAACGGCCTGCAGGCCGAAGTTGCTAAAATGCGCATGCCCGTCGATGAATCCCGGCAGCAGGGTTTTTCCCTCCAGGTTGACCATTTTGTGCCCGGCACCGGCTACTTTCATAGCCTCTGAGGAAGCTCCGGCGAATTCAATATCCCCATCCCGGACTACCAGGGCTTCCACATATTCGGGGGAATCCCCTTCCATGGTCAGGATGTCGCCTCCGTAATACACGGTGGCCTGGCTTTGTGATTTGTTGGTTCCTGCCCCAGGCTCCTGCCTGCAGCTCCCTAAAAGCAGGCTGAGGGAAATACTAACGGTTAGCATCATGGTAGTAGGCACCGTGTTCGTTTTCATGCTCGAATTTTTTTAGGATATTTTTTCAAAGGTAAAGAAAGTTAAACAGCACTGCATGCCGGGTGGTAATCAGGGGCTATCATGTCCATGATTATAATGTTGGACATAGTAGTGCCTCCACATAAAAAAGGGCCTTGACCCCGCTTGCAGCGGGACGGCCCTTTGAAACCCTTTAATTGCGATTACCGCGATTAAAGTTCGCCCTTCTTGGCCGCGTCCACCATCTCGTCATTGGCATAGATCGCCAGTTCCACGCGTCGGTTTTTGGCGCGGTTCGCCTCGTCGTTCGGGTATTTGGGCTGGGTTTCCCCGTACCATTTGGCGGTCAGCCTCGATCCATCAACGCCCTGGGCAACCAGGTAGTCGCGTACGGCTTTGGCCCTTTTTTCGGAAAGGGTCATGTTGTAGGCATCGGAACCGGTATCATCGGTGTGGCCTTCAATCAGGATGTTGGTGTCCTCATAGCTTTTGAACACTGAGGCTGCAGCGTTGAGGTCTTTCTTGTAGCTCTCGCTGATCTCGGCCGAATTGATCTGAAAGGCCAGGCTCGCATCAAAGGTCATGTTGATCCCTTCCCCCACGCGGTTGACCTCGGCCGTGGGCACGGCCTGGGTCAGTTCGCGGGCCTGCTGGTCCATTTTTTTACCGATCAGGTTCCCGGCAACCCCGCCAACGGCAGCCCCGGCCAGGATTCCCCAGATGCTGCCCTTGGAGACGGCGGCCCCGATCAGGGCGCCCCCGGCAGCCCCGGCGGCCGTCCCTTTTTGTTGTTTGTTCATATTCTGTATGGTCGAACAACTGAATAACAGTCCAAGGACCAGAAAAAGCGATAAGGATTTTTTCAGGGTATACATAGTGCTTAGAAATTTTAGGGTGTTCTTAAGTTGGATTAATTGCAAACAAGGGCTTTAAACATCTCTTTGTTCATGTCCTTCCAGCCCAGTTCGAAGGCTTTGGAAAGGTCGCTGCAGATCGCAGCCTTTTCGGCGTCGGTCATTTTGTCACGAAGCTCCTGGGCTTTGGTGGTGCCGTATTTTTTATTCATCTGCCACAAGCCGGCATTGACTTTGGAAACATAGACCTCAGCGGAATTCGGGGCCATCTGGGCAGCCCGGTCATAGGCCGCATAAGCGCTCTCATAATCCTCTTGGGTCAGGTACATGTCCCCTTCCTGAAGGGTGTATTTTACGTTTCCCGGATCCAGCTCCCTGGCTTTGTCCAGGTAGACCAGGGCGGAATCCGTCTGGCCCATCTGCCGGTCGTACAGGGCAGCCATCAGGGCGTAGTTGGATGCTTTTTCTGCGGTGTTCTGGTTCTTTTCCGTCAACTCGATAACCTTTTCCAGTTGGCTTTTGGAACCTTCGATATCCCCAAGCCGGTTAAGGGCCTGGGCCTTCTGGAAGTGCCCGGCCAGGCTGCGGTCTTTGGTGACCTTAAGGGCCGCATCGGCCTGGGCGATGGCTTCGTCGTACATGCCCAGCCCATTGTAGGCCTCGGCCATTCCGACGGCCGCCTGTTCCTTGGCATCTTTGGTTTTACAACCGTCCGCAAACGCCTGGTAGAGGGACAGGGCATCCTGGTAGGACTGGCTGGAGAGGGCGGCCTGGGCATTGGCCAGGGCCTCTTTGCATTTCTTGCCCATGGTAAAGGTCTGAGCAGTACTGATACTCGCGAAAAGCACCAGTACAAGCAGGAGGGGTACTCTTTTTTTCATTTTCAAATCTGGTTTATAAGGGTTCTCATATTATGGTTAAAAAGTCCGGGCGATGCCGAACCCAAGGTTCCAGGTGTCATAGGCATCGATCTTGATGTCGTAACTTAGATTGAAGACCAGTTCTATTTTTTCAGACAGCCGCAGGTTGGGTTCCAGTCCGAGCCGTACCATCCCAAAGGTGTCTTCCCGGGCATATTCAAAACCCCCGCCACCGATCAGGCCGAGCCATGGAAGGGGTTTATAGGTGCCTGCAGCGACCATGGAAATCGGGTACGACCGCTCCAGGGTTTCGCCATCGCCCCCACTGCGCACATTGGCTTCCACTTCAAATTCCTCAATGATGATGTCGCTGTGCAGCCCGATAGCCCATTTTTCATTGACCAGGTAATTGTAAGAAAGCATCCAGGAAGGCAGGGCCAGCCATTTCGTGTCCCCATTTTGCACCCCCTGGCTCAGGTGGGCATGGGCCAGTAAAACGCTTACCATATGCCGGTGCTTATGGGCTTCACTTTCCCCTCCATGTTCCTGTGCGATCAGGCCGGCCCAAGGAAAAATAAGCAGCAGCAAAAGCAGCAACGTTTTTAACGGCCTGTGGGTATTGGTTTGGAACACGGAAAACAACGTATCGGATTTTTTAAAAGCAAAAGTTAAACTTCCTTTAGGAATCTAAACAACAGGTTATTGGGGGTTTAAATGTAAGTTAATTTTCAAAACAGGATACTGATTTACTGCAAGTGTTTTTTCAGTCCAACCCTTTTGGATCCGGGAATGACCGTTGCAGGCTTCCCGAACCTTTTTGCGGGTAACCGGAGCGGTTCCATTCAATTTAATTCCTTTCGTATATCTTCATTGAGTTGATCAAACCTGCTTTTGAGTTCGGAGGAGATGTTTTGGTATGCCCCTTTGAGCTTGCGGAGTTTCAGCGAAAGGTAGATGCTGAAGAGCCCCGCGGAAACCAGGGCAAGACCGGTCCAGAAGACGATGGTACTCCCGGCAAAGGAGGGGTTCCAGAGCAGGACAAAGGAAAAAATCAACCCCAGGATGCCGAGGGCCATCAGGGTGCCCCAACCGGAATTGTCATGGAAGTTCTTCAGGTCCAGGGAAAAACTGATGGCTCCGATAGAGCGGAAGAGGACCAAAAATCCAAGGCTGAGGGATAGGGCGAGCATGGTGATCCCAGGCCTGGATAACAGGATAACGCCGATAAGGAAGGTGATGATCCCGAAAATAAGGGTCCATCCCCAGTTTTCCAGTTCGTTCCGATTGGATACCGAAAAGATAATTTCAATGGCCCCGGAAACCAGGAAAGAGTAGCCAAAGAGCAGCGCAAGGGCGAGGAACGAGGCCTCCGGTGACAAAAAGGTATATATTCCGGCCCCCAAAAATACAAGGCCTACAATCAGGAGGATATACCAGTTTTTTACGGAGTGCTGTACGGTTTTTATGGCTTTCATGTGGGCGAGTTGATTTTTCGTTTGAATTGACTCCGGTGTGGTCCCGAAGGCCGGGGGCCGTCCTTGAAAACAAGTCGTGAATATAGCGCTTTAACATTGGAGCAAAGGGAAGGAATCCGTTCAAGATTACAATCTTAAACAACGTTGACCCGTGGACCAGGGGCGGGAACCCTCAGGAGTTTTTGAATTCAGAAGGCGTTAGGCCGGTTTTGCCTTTAAAGGCCTTGTTGAAGGTGGTCCTGGATTTGAATCCCACCTCCCGGGCTATGCCTTCCAGGCTGAGGTGGTTCCACTGTT
>CAZIJW010000006.1:101066-157603 GCA_964539905.1 uncultured Robiginitalea sp. | reverse complement strand
CCGAAGTCATCCCCCAGTTCCTCTCAAAAGCGGGTGCAAATATAAGAGGGTTTTTTTGATATCCAACCAAAAAATGAGGTAATTTTTTTTCTTTTTTTTGACCCGAAAGCTAACTTTCTAGTCTTTAGAAATTTGTCAAAAACAACCTCGGAAAAAGGAGAATAAAGATAGTATAAAACCTGGCTTAACTCCAAGTTAATTGCCAGATTTTTTTTTCTGGCTCCATCGATCGGCAAGGGTCGCATAATCGTACCCGAGGACCGAGGGCTGGGGTTCCAGCTGCCCCGCTGCAAAAGCCCTTTGCAAAATGTCCTCGATCAGGTAGTCCTCATGGACGTCTTCCGGATGGAATTCTTCCTTGATGCTGATCTTAAACATGCGGGCTGTGGTCTGATACCAGAAAGCCCGCCATCCGCTGCGCAGTTCCTTAACCAGGTCAAAGGCTGTTTCCCCGGTCTGCCGGTAGATGAGCTTTACCAGGATCTGCCCTTCGGTCCGGGTAAGCTTTTTGAGCTCTGCAGAAAACTCCTCCTCTATATAGCGCTGAACAACCTTGGTGTAGTCTTTTCGTTTCCGCCCCGATTCAATCCTGGCCAGCCTTTCATTGAGGGTAACCAGCCTTTCCGCCGCCAGTTTGGCGTAAGGGTATACCTTCAGGGTCTTCCGCCTTAAGATATAGTACCGGAGCTTCTCCTGGTAGGAATCAAACTTCAGCCTGCCAAAGAGGAATACTTCCTCCAGCTCTATCGAGCTTCGGAAAATGGAATCGCCCTCGACAATAATCATCTTTTCCTGCAGGGAATCCAGGGGCACTTCCCGAACCTGGGCAAAACCCCCGAAAGACAGGAAAGTCAAAAACACGGTCAAACGGTAACCCGCCATGCGAAATTTCGGTATTAAGCCCTCCAAAAGTACGGATAACACCCTTTGAAGGGTATTAAATAAAAGTGAATATTACTTAAGTTTGCAACAAACCAAAACCGATGAATGCCGACAAGATCCTTACCCGGGAATCCCTTGAATTCTTTGAAAAATACCTGAATAATGCCTCCCCTACCGGTTATGAGTGGGAGGGGCAAAAAATCTGGATGTCGTACCTGAAACCCTATGTGGACCATTTTATCACCGACACCTACGGGACGGCCGTTGGGGTGATCAACCCCGATGCCCCCTACCGGGTGGTGATAGAGGGACACTCCGATGAAATTTCGTGGTATGTGAACTACATTACCGACGAAGGGCTGATCTACGTGATCCGGAACGGGGGGAGCGACCACCAGATCGCCCCCTCCAAATGGGTGAATATCCATACCGACAAAGGGATAGTCAAAGGGGTTTTTGGGTGGCCGGCCATCCACACCCGCGACAAGAGCAAGGAAGAACCCCCCAAGCTGGAAAACATTTTTATTGACATCGGGGCGAAGGACAAAAAGGAAGTCGAGAAAATGGGGGTACACGTTGGGTGTGTCATCACGTATCCCGACACTTTCCAGGTCCTGAACAAGGACAAGTTTGTCTGCCGTGCCATCGACAACCGGGCCGGGGGCTTCATGATTGCCCAGGTGGCCCGCCTGCTCCATGAAAACAAAATCAAACTCCCGTTTGGCTTGTATGTCACCAACTCGGTACAGGAGGAGATCGGCCTCAGGGGGGCCGAGATGATTACGCAGCGGATCAAACCGCATGTGGCCCTGATTACCGATGTTTGCCACGACACTACCACGCCCATGATTGAAAAAAAGAGCGAGGGACATATCGAAATCGGGGCCGGGCCGGTGGTCTCGTATGCCCCGGCAGTACAACATAAACTCAGGGAACGCATCCTGCAGACAGCCCAGGCGCATAAAATCCCCTACCAGCGCCTTTCGGCCTCCCGAAGCACGGGTACCGATACGGATGCCTTCGCCTACAGTAACGGGGGGGTGGCAAGCGCCCTGATTTCCCTGCCCCTGAGGTATATGCATACCACGGTGGAAATGGTCCACCGCGATGACGTGGCCAACGTCATCCGGCTGATCTATGAAACCCTGCTGACCATAAAGGAAGGGGAAACCTTTAGTTATTTTGACTGACCAGCCCGGGAATCCCACCCAAAGCCATGGAAGAAACCCTTGAAATCTGGGACCCTTCCGGGATCCCCACCGGGCAAACCGCCCTGAAATCGGAGGTACACCGCCAGGGCTGGTTCCACCCCACGGTGCATATCTGGTTCTACACCCCCACAGGAAAGGTGCTTCTCCAAAAACGGGGCCTTGAAAAAGATACCTTCCCAGGGCTCTGGGACGTCTCGGTAGCCGGTCATGTGCAGGCCGGGGAAACCCCCATGGAGGCCGCCATAAGGGAGGTAAAAGAAGAAATCGGGTTGGAAATCACCCCTGCGGCACTGGATTTCCTGGGGCGGTTTAAATCGGAGCAGGCCCACCCGGGCGGGATTGTGGACCGGGAATTCCAGTACAGCTACCTGAGTCAGTTGACCGTTCCCCTGGCTACCCTGGTCCCGCAGGCCGGGGAGGTGGAAGCCCTGGAAGAGAAACCCCTCACCCAATTTGCGGAAGAGGCCTGGGGGCTGGCGCGGCCTGGCCATTACGTGCCCCACTCCGGGGCGTATTACGGGGAGGTGGTCAGGGCGATAAAATCACGGCTTTAGAAGCCTGGAAAAAGACTCCCAGCCCGACAGGTCATAGGTTTGTTGCTCCCCCGTCGCCATATCTTTTACGGTAAAGGTGCCGGCCCGGAGTTCTTCGTTCCCGATCAGGACCACAAAAGGGACGTTCTTTCGGTCTGCGTATTTGAACTGTTTGGGGATTTTCGCCTGATCCGGATACAGGTCGGCCCGGATGCCGCGGCTGCGCAGTTGGAGGACCAGCTTCAGGGCTGCCCTGGCTTCCTCCTTCCCGAAATTCAGGCAAAACACTTCCACCGACTGCTCCAGGGAGGGAGGGAACAGGCCCAGGGCTTCCATGACCAGGTAAATCCGGTCAAGGCCAAAGGAGATGCCCACCCCACTCACCCCGGGGAGCCCGAAAATGCCCGTAAGGTCGTCATAACGGCCGCCGCCCCCAATGGAACCCATAGGAACGGTTGCCGGGGCAGCTACCTCTAAAATGGCCCCCGTATAATAGTTCAGCCCCCTCGCCAGGGTAATATCCACTTTGCAGGAAGCGCTTTGCAGCCCCAGGTCCTCCGTAAGGGAAACGATTTCCTCGAGTTCGGCGACCCCCTGCATGCCGGTCTTTGAGTCGGAAAGCAGTCCCCTGAGGGCCGAAAACTGCGCTGACGCCGTCCCCCCCAGTTCGAAAAGGGGCGATGCCTTTCCTATCGCCTCTGCCGGGATCCCTTTTTCGAGCATTTCGGCTTCCACCTTCTCCCTCCCGATTTTATCGAGCTTATCCAGGGCCACGGTGAAGTCGGTCAGGTGGTTTCCCGCACCAATGGTTTCCGCGATCCCCGATAGGATTTTCCGGTGGTTTATCTTTATGGTCACCCCCTCAAGGCCGAGGTCGGTAAACACCCGGTCGTAGAGCTGGATGAATTCGAGCTCCTGCACCACCCCGCCGGCACCCACCACGTCGGCATCGCACTGGTAGAATTCGCGAAACCGACCGCGTTGCGGCCGGTCAGCCCGCCAAACGGGCTGCACCTGATACCTTTTAAAGGGGAACTCAATTTCGTTCTGGTGCATGACCACATAGCGGGCAAAGGGGACGGTGAGGTCGTACCTCAGGGCCTTTTCGCTGATCAGGGGGGTCAATTCCGCGGCATCCTGCAGGGTTCGGGACCCGGGGGCAACCTTTTTCAGGAAATCCCCGGAGTTCAGGATTTTGAAAATAAGGCGGTCCCCCTCCTCCCCGTATTTCCCCATCAGGGTGTCGTAGTTTTCCATGGCGGGGGTTTCTATGGGCTGGAACCCGAAAAGTTCAAAATGCCTGCGGATGATCGCGATGATGTAATTGCGGCGGGCTACTTCGTGAGGACTGAAATCCCTGGTCCCTTTGGGTATAGAAGGTTTTTGTGCCATGGTTCGCTGGGTAGTGGTGCAAATATAGCGGAAAGGGCTGGTCCGGAAAGTGCTGCGCCTAGATTTCCAGGATTTCCTCAAACCAGCGGAAAAGCTCCCCCCTGGTAATAACCCCACCCTGCTCAATCAGGCCGAATTTGTCCTGGTTGGGGTCGGCGGAATAGGCTTTTGAAGCGGTGAGGTACTCCACCCAATCGGATTGCCAGTTTTTTTTGAACCAGGCAAAGCCTTCCTCCTGCTGTAAATCCACCTCCGGGTTGTGCACGCGTACCGAAATGAGCTTCATTTCCTTTTCTGCACAATAAAATAAGTGCATATGCTGGGCACTGATGTTTTCCAGGTAGGTTACCCGGCTCAGGACCCCTTCCCAGATCAGGTCGCTGAAGACGTCAATCTCCGCCTCTGCCACTTCCGGTTTTGACGCCTTCAATCCCTGCCATTCCTCAGCCGTGATTGACTGGGTGGCCAGGAAGTTGATGAATTCGGGGTGAAGTTCCTCCAGCTGTTCCCGGGTTAGCCTTCTGTATTTCATAGGATAGCCGTATCAAAAAAAATCCACCCTGCCGGCAGGGTGGATTTTCAGTTGTATCAGCGGACGCTTATTTTTTTTCGGCGACCACTTCAAATCCAAACTCTACCTGCACCTCGCGGTGAAGGCGGATCTCAGCCTCATAGGGCCCGGCGCGTTTGATAGCCCCTCCCTTGATGAGGATGTATTTCTTGTCGATTTCATGTCCTTCCTTTTCCAGGGCAGCTGCCAGGTCGAGGTTGGTCACTGAACCAAAGAGCTTATCGGCTTCCCCGACTTTAGCCTCGATTTTTATTTCCAGCGTCTTCAGGGCCTCTGCCACTTTACGGGCGGCATCCACCACCTGCTTTTCCTTATGGGCTTTTTGCCTCAGGTTTTCCGCCAGCACCTTGCGCGCAGAAGGGGTTGCGAGGATCGCCAGCCCCTGGGGAATCAGGTAATTCCGGCCATAGCCATTCTTTACAGATACCACGTCATCCTTGAACCCAAGGTTTTCGACGTCTTGCTTTAAGATCAATTCCATGTTTCCCTCAGTTTATTTTAATAAATCTCCCACGTAAGGCATCAGGGCCAGGTGGCGGGACCTTTTAATCGCCTGGGCTACTTTCCGCTGGTACTTCAGGGAAGTGCCCGTGAGCCTGCGGGGCAGGATTTTACCTTGTTCATTCACCAGCTTCATCAGGAAATCCGGATCCTTGTAATCGATATACTTGATCCCGGATTTCTTGAACCGGCAGTATTTCTTTTGCTTGCTGGTTTCTATGTTCAGCGGGGTCAGATACCGGATCTCCCCGTCTTTTTTGCCTTTTGCCTGTTGTTGTAGAGTGGCCATGTCTTACGCTTTTGCTTTAAGTTTGTTCCTTCGTTTCTCCGCCCATTCGACGGCGTGCTTGTCCAGTTTAACAGTAAGAAACCGCATAATGCGCTCATCTCGCTTGAATTCCTGCTCATAGGGGCCAATGGCTTCCCCGGGGGCGGTGAATTCAAAGAGGTGGTAGAATCCACTCTTTTTGTGTTGAATGGGATAGGCCAGTTTTTTCAGGCCCCAGTCTTCCTTAGACACCATTTTGGCGCCGTGTTTTTTAAGGAAATCCTCGAATTTCTTTACTGTTTCCTCTATCTGGGTCTCAGATAGAACGGGATTTAAAATGAAAACAGTTTCGTAATGGTTCATAAAATGAATTGTTTAAAAAGGAGCGCAAAAGTAATAAATCTTTAACGCATTTACAAGAAATGGAAAAAAAGATCGTTATAGCTACAAGCAAACAAAAAAACAAGCTTAACCTACAACCCAAAATTCGTGTTCATTTAAAATTAGTCTATGGTCATTGTCATCAGTACAGTTATTGACACCATGTTCACAACTTTACTTGTAGTTCATCGTGATAATTAGGTACTTTGCCGATGATTTAACCCCACAAATCAACCATTTATGAAACTTAGGAGTATTGTCGTTGATGACTCATCAATGCAGCGGATGGCAGTCGCTAAATTGGTGAACAATCACCCAAATCTTGCTTTGGTCGCCGAGTATAGCAATGCTATCGAGGCGAAAAATGGCATCAAGAACAACGAAATCGACCTTATTTTCCTGGATGTCGAAATGCCCATCATCAGTGGCTTCGACCTGCTGGAATCTTTGGAAAACCCACCCCAGGTGATCCTGATTACCGGAAAACCCGATTACGCCCTCAAGGCCTTCGACTACGACGTTACGGATTACCTTCACAAACCCATCACCATGGCCCGCTTCGACGCTTCCGTTAAGCGCGCGGTAGCCAAATTCGAGCAAATGCACAAGGTGCACGAAGATGAGGAACATATTTTCGTGAAAAGCAACCTGAAAAAGCGCAAGGTCGTCCTGAGTGATATCAAATGGGTGGAGGCCCTTGGGGATTATATCAAACTCGTTACAGACGAAGCCAACATCGTGATCCTCTCCACCATGAAGGCCTTTGAGGACCAGCTTCCCTCCGACAAGTTCCTCCGGATCCATAAATCCTACATCGTAAACCTGGAACGCATCGAAAAGTACAACAGCAAGAATGTGGAAGTAGGCGGGCGTTCCATCCCCCTGAGCCGGAACAAAAAATCCGAACTCGCGGAGGCCCTCAGCAACGTCTAATCAAATATAGTCTACATTATAGATCATACGAATACTTCTAAACCGGGAAATAGCATTGAAAGATTGTTCAATTCTTTTGATGCTATTTTTCGTTTTGGGAAGGGATTGGCCCGGCGGGATCTTCAATAAAATCTGCTTGTGGTACTGGTTCCGCACCCGGGCCACCGGAGGGAATTCAGGGCCCAGGACCTCCCTGTCGAACAGCATTCGAAGGGATTTGGCAAACCAGGAGGCCCCTTCCTCCACCCGGCCCCATTCCCGGTGGCGCAGGGTGATTTTGATCAGGCGCACGGCAGGCGGGTACCGGAATTGTTCCCGCTCGTAAAGCTGCTCGTCGAACATCCCCCGGTAGTCCCCCGTGGAAACCTGCTTCAGGATTTGGTGGTGCGGGTTGTACGTCTGGATCAGGACCTTGCCCCTTGGGGCTGTACGGCCGGCCCGGCCCGCTACCTGGGTCAGGAGCTGGAAACACCGCTCATGGGCCCTGAAATGGGGAAAATTGAGCAGGGAATCGGCATTCATGATCCCCACAAGCCCCACGTTCCCAAAATCCAGGCCCTTGGTCACCATCTGGGTGCCGACCAGGATGTCTACTTCCCGGGCCTCGAACTGCTCGATAATCCGTTCGAAGGCGTGTTTCCCTCGGGTGGTATCCAGGTCCATCCGGGCACTGCTCGCCTGGGGGAAAAGTTCCTTTAATTCCTCTTCCACCTGTTCCGTACCAAAGCCTTTGGTATCGAGGGTGGCATTCCCACAGGCCTGGCACTGGGTTTCCAGGGGGCGGTGGTAGCCGCAGTAATGGCAGCGCAGCTGCTGGAGGGCCTGGTGGTACGTCAGGGTCACATCGCAATGGGGGCAGCCCGGGGAATGCCCGCAACTGAGGCATTCCACCACAGGGGCATAGCCCCGGCGGTTCTGAAAAAGGATTACCTGCCGTCCTTCCTGCAGGGCCAGGTCAATCCCTTCCCGGAGCCGCTGAGAAAAATGGCCTTTCATCTGCTTTTTCCGATAGGCCTGCGAAAGGTCGACTAATTCGATTTCCGGGAGGAGCACCCCTCCAAAACGCCTTTGCATCCGGGCATAGCCGTATTTTCCCCTTTGGGCGTTAAAAAAAGTTTCCACACTGGGGGTTGCAGACCCCAGAAGGACCCGGGCCCCTGCCCTTGACGCCAGCACAATCGCGGCATCGCGGGCATGGTACCTGGGGGCCGGGTCGAACTGCTTGTATGAATTCTCGTGTTCCTCATCCACGATCACGAGGCCTAGGCTCGCGAAAGGTAAAAACAGGGCAGACCTGGCGCCAAGGATAACCGCCGCTTTCTCGCCGCCCCGCTGCACATGTTGCCAGAGTTCTGCCCGTTCCTGCTGGCTTTGGCGCGAATGGAAAACCGCAACCCTGGCCCCAAAAAGGGCCTGGAGCCGATGCGTCAGTTGGGCGGTAAGGGCAATTTCCGGGACCAGGTACAACACTTGTTTGCCCTGGTCGAGGCATTCCCGGATCAGATGGTGGTAAACCTCAGTTTTACCTGAGGAGGTTACCCCGTGCAACAATACGGGTTTCCCCTCCCCGAAAGCCTCCCTGGCCGAGGCCAATGCCGCTGCCTGCTCTTCATTCAGGACTGCAGGTTCCCCGGTTTCTTCGGGCCCCCCGTATGCGATCCGGTCTTGCTGCAACTCGTATTCCTGAAGGATCCCCTTGTCGATCATGGCGCGGATCACGGACCGGGTGGTGCCTGCCCGCTCTTCCATTTCACGGCTGCGCACGGGCCTGCCCCTGCCCTGTTGCAACTGGAACAGCTGCAGGATAACCTGGGTTTGCTTCGGGGCCCGGGCAAGGGATTCCAGCAGCCCTTCCAGGGCAGCATTGTCCTGATAGGCCGCATGCAAGCGCAGGAACCTCGCTTTTTTGGGCTGGTAGTCTTCCCGAAGCGCCTCATGCAGGTCGATGGCCCCTTTCCGCAACATCCGGTGCAACAGGGGGAGGACATTTTTACGATCGGTCAGTTCGCTGATCTGGGAAACTTTAAGGTCACCCTGGTGCTGCAGGGCCTCCATCACGAGGGCCTCTTCCGCTGTGAGGCTCACCCCGTCTTCCGGGGCATCCGGGTTCCGGGCCACACGGGTCTCGCTTTCCAGAAGGAAGGCACCGGGGACGGCCGTTCGAAAAACCTCCCCCAAAGTGCACATATAATACAAGGCCATCCATTTCCACAAACCGAGTTGAAGTTCCGATACCAGAGGCGATTCATCCAGCACCTGATATACTTCCCTGGCCTCATACGCTACCGGCGGGATATGGTGGAGGGAGACCACCAGGCCGGTATACAATTTGGCCTTGCCAAAAGGAATGGCCACCCGCATCCCGGGCTGCAGCCTGTTAAACTGCTCCCGGGTTACCGAATAGGTGAAATTCCGTTCCAGGGGGATGGGCAACAATACCTCTATAAAATACTCCATCCGGCGCGACTTTTATGAGCTTCTTTACCCTCCCTTCCCAGGACGGAAACCAGGCCGGAAAATGAATAGGCCCTAATCATTCTTCCGGATGCTTTTGTGCAGGTAGGCCAGGGTGGCATTGAGTTCAAACCCCAGCAGCAGGATATTGGAATTCAACCAGATATAGATCAAAAAGATCAGCAGTCCGCCGAGGGCACCATAGAACTCATTGTAGCGTGCAAAATTTTCGATGTAGATCCCGAACAGGTAGGAATTCAGTAAAATCAGCAGGGTGGTCATCAGGGCCCCGTAGGAGAAAAAACGGGCCTTCTTTCCTTCCAGGGTACCGAAATAATAGAGGATGGCCGTGGTGAGGTAGGTCAGCAAAACAAAGAAGGCCAGCTTCCCGATCCGGGCCACCGCCAGCTGGCCGGCATCAAGGGCCAGGCCCCCGTCAGCCCGGGCATACTCCTGCAGGTATCCCAGGACATACACCTCAAAATACAGGTAAAAAACGGCGCCTACTACCAGCAGAAGCGAGAGGATCAGGCCCACCATGAGGGCATAGGCATACTGCCTGAAAAAATTCCGGGTGAACTCGATGTGGTAACTGGACTCAAAGCCGCCGAAGATGGCATTCACCCCATTGGTCATCAGCAGGATGGAAATCAGGAAGGAAGAGGAAAGCCACCCCCCAAGTTTCTGGCCCTTGATCTGCTTGAAGACCTCCATAAAATACTCCCCGGTGGCCTTGGGCAGCATGGTTTCCAGGAAGTGCAGGAATTGCACTTCGAAATCCCCTCCCCCGATATGGATATACGGGATCAGGTAGGGAATCAGGGTCACCAGGAAGATGACCAGCGGAAAAAGGGCCAAAAACAGGCTGAAAGCGATAGCACTGGCCCGGGTGGAAAGGGCCCCCCGGATAATCCCCCTCAGGTAGAGCACAATCAGGTCAAAGAGGGACATTCCTTCAAACCCTTTGAGCCTCACCCGTTTCAGGAGCTTAACCAGCCATCGCACCAGGGGGATGTCCTCCAGTTTTTTTGCCAGGGAACCCTCCATCTATACCGCCTTTAGGCTGAAGTCCATATTGGCAACGGAGTGCGTGAGTGCCCCGGAAGAAATATAGGTGACCCCGCATTCGGCATACTGGCGCAGGGTCTTTTCGGTAATGCCGCCGGAGGACTCTGTCTGGCAGCGGCCAGCGATCAGTTGCACGGCCTCGCGGGTGTCCTTCAGGGTGAAATTGTCGAGGAGGATGCGGTGCACCCCTTCCGACTTCAGGATTTCGGCAACCTCCCCCAGGTTCCTCGCCTCGACGATAATCTTCAGGTCCAGGCCCTTGCGGTCCAGGTAGGCCCGAGCCTTGGCAATGGCCGGGGAAATCCCGCCTGCGAAATCGATGTGGTTGTCCTTTAACATGACCATGTCATAGAGCGCAAAGCGGTGGTTCTCGCCGCCCCCAATCTTCACGGCCCATTTTTCGAGGGCCCTGATGCCCGGGGTGGTTTTCCGGGTATCGAGGATCCTGGTCCCTGTGCCCTCGAGCAAATCCACATACTTCCTGGTTTTGGTGGCAATGGCGCTCATCCGTTGGATGGCATTGAGCACCAGCCTTTCGGCCATCAGGATGCTGCGGGAAGGCCCTTCCACGTGAAAGGCCACCTGCCCGTGCGAAATTGGGCTCCCGTCGGGGAGGGCCACCTCCATCCGGAGTTGCGGATCGACCGTCCTGAAAACCTGCCTGGCAAAATCCACCCCGGCGAGGATGCCATGGTCCTTCACCAAAAGCCGGGCCCGGCCCGTCGCCTCCCCGGGGATGCAGGCCAGGGAACTATGGTCCCCATCCCCGATATCTTCCCGCAGGGCATTGGCGATTATGAGGTCTATTTCCTCCTGGAATTTTTCAGCAGAGATCATACCGCTAAGGTACTAAATTGTTTGCTCAAAGCCCGGCAAATCGGACCCGGGTACCGCTTGCGGAAGCGGGTATCGCAGGGGTTTGCAGGCAATACCGTACTTTTGAGGTGATGAAACTACGATTACTGGCCATGGGAAAAACGGTTCCCGGCCCCATGGAAGCGTTGGTGGACGACTATTCCAGGCGGCTGGGCCGATATATCCCGTTTGAAGTGGAATGCCTCCCCGAACTGAAAACCGGCGGTTCCCTCCCTGTGGAGGCCCTAAGGGAAAAGGAGGCAGACCTGCTGCTCAAAAAGCTCGCCCCCACAGACGTGGTCTGGCTGCTCGATGAACGGGGGAAGGCTTACCGGTCCGTTGAATTCGCCGCCCACCTGCAAAAATGCATGAACGCCGGGCCGCGGCACCTGGTGCTGGTGATCGGCGGCGCCTACGGCTTTTCCCCCCGCATGTACGCGCGGGCCCAGGAAAAAATAAGCCTGTCGAGGATGACCTTCAACCACCAGATGGTCAGGCTGTTTGCCATTGAACAGCTCTACCGGGCGTTCTCTATCCTGAAGGGAGACCCCTACCACAACGAATGAAGGCGCATTGCCCCTAGTAAAGCACCCTGAATTTTATGGTGTGTTCGATGTCCTTCAGGGCACGGGTAACCTCCTTGTTGTAGTCGCGGTCCAGGTCTGTGATCACGTAGCCCACCTCATTGTCGGTGGAGAGGTACTGGCCGGTGATGTTCATGTCGTAGGCGGCCAGGATTTTGTTGATGTGGGCCATGATCCCCGGGACATTGTCGTGGATATGCAGGAAGCGGTGGGCGTTTTGTTGCTTGGGCAAGCGGATGTTAGGAAAATTGACTGCGTCTACCGTGCTGCCTGAATTGATGTATTCCATGATCTTGTTGGGGACAAAATCGGCGATATCGCGCTGGGCTTCCTCGGTACTCCCCCCGATGTGCGGGGTAAGGATGAGGTTGTCCAACCCCTTCAGGGGGGTTTCAAAGGGCCCGTTGGAAACGGGTTCCTCGGGATAGACATCCACTGCGGCCCCTGCAAGCCAGCCCGATTCAAGGGCTTCCTGCAGGGCGGGGATATCCACCACAAAGCCGCGCGAGAGGTTTATGAGGTAGCTGCCCTGCCGCATCTGTTTGAGCTCGCGGGCGCCGATCAAATTTCGGTTGTGGGGGTTGTCGTCGACATGGAGGGAAACCACGTCCGCAACATTCAACAAGTCTTCCAGGGTATTGCATCGGATGGCATTGCCCAGGGCCAGTTTGTCTTCCACGTCGTAGTAATAGACCCGCATCCCCATAGCCTCGGCCAGCACCGACAATTGCTTCCCGATGTTGCCATATCCGACGATGCCCAGGTTCTTGCCCCGGATTTCCCTGGAATTGGCGGCCGTTTTGTTCCAAAGGCCGTTGTGCAACTCTGTGGAGCGGGGGAAAACACTGCGCATCAGCATGATGATCTCCCCCACCGCCAGTTCCACGACCGAACGGGTATTGCTGTAGGGGGCATTGAAGACCACTACGCCCCTCTTGCGGGCGTGGTCCAGGTCTATCTGGGTAGTGCCGATACAGAAGGCCCCGATCACCATAAGCTTGTTCGCGGCATCCAGGACCCCCCGGGTCACCTGGGTTTTGGAGCGGATACCGAGCACGTGCACCCCCCTGATTTTTTCGATAAGTTCCTCCTCCGTGAGGCTATGGGCTACCAGTTCCACCGAAAACCCGTCTTCGGAGAGGTTTTCAAAGGCTGCTGGGTGGATGTTTTCCAATAACAGGATTTTGATCCGGTTTTTGGGATAGGACAGGTTTCTGGGCAAGTCGTTCACAAATAAAAATTCATCGAGGTTAGGGGCAATGTAGTCTGCGTGCCGGGCCGCTTTTTCGCGGTGCACATTCTCCGTGTAGGCAAAAAACTTATGGGCGATCCCGGCCTCCCGCATCACATAGTCGGAATATCCATCCCCGATCACCTGCAATTCCCCTTCCAGGCCCAGGGACCTGAGGCATTCGATCTTGCCATTATGCCGGGCCAGGACATTGTCGCGGTCAAACCCCACGATGTTCCCCTGGGCGTCGAACTCAAAGGTATTGGCAAAAACCCGCTGTTCAGGGACATTATACTCGGAAACGATGGGGACGATAAATTCCCGGAACCCTGCGGAAATCACGTAAATCTGTTGGGCGAACTGCTCAAAGAACTCGCGGTTGTTCGCTATGGATTTGGATATTTTTTTGCGAAGTTCCGCGATCAGGGGAGGCAGGTGGTCCCGGTGGGCATTGAGCAACCGGATTCGCCGCTCCAGGGATTCGGTAAAGGAAATATCCCCGTCGATCCCCAGGTTGGTAATGTGCTGGATTTCACGGATGATCTCCGGACGGTCGGCCCGGTCCTTCAGGGTGATTTCCGCAAGCACGTCAAGGGCTTCCACCCGGGTTAGGGTGCTGTCAAAATCAAAGATGTATTTGCGTTCCACGGCGTTGCGGCTCCTTCTGATTGAGGCCCCGAAGATAGAAAGAAAAAAAAGCCGGTTGAAACGGAGTTTTTAAAAGAAATAAACAGCAGGGGCCCAATACGGGGGCGACTCCGACTTCCACGGCCTGCCAATTGCCGGGCGAATGCCCGGCGGGTGCCCGCAGGTCTACCCCCTCTCCGGAATCCATGGCCTCCAGGCATGCCAGGAATAAAAAAACCGGCATTCCCGAGGGAAGCCGGCGTAGGCTTTGGAGCGGTAAGGATCAGAAAGCGTTCGCGCCGATGTTGGCCTGGGCGATAACGGTCCCGTCCGTCGGGCTCTCATAAACATTCAGGTGCCCGTCAAAGGTCATCATTTCGACAAAAGAAATGGCTGTACCGTTGTTCAGTTGGGTGACCACCGTTTCACTGACTTCACATTCGCATTCATTCAGGGTGATGGCAATGGCCCCTCCTTCTTCGAGGGTCCCAAAATTCACGGTGGCGGGATGGATCCCCTGGGAAGCGTTTTCCAGTTTGATATAGATGGTGGTGGAACCGTCCTCGTTCGGGATGAAGGAAGCGACCCCGGTAACGCCGGAATTATTTACGGTAGACAGGTCGTAATCGACCCTCTCCGGATCATTCGGGATACCGGCCTCCGGATCCGGGTTATTGGGGTTGTTTACATCTGCATCTTCGCTGTTGCTGCAACCGAGGGTAAAGACCAGCAGGAAAAGGCTCAGGTAGGTAAGGAAATGGCGCATAGGGAGAATTTTTTGGTTTCCAATAGAAATTTCGGTCAAAGATATTGCGCTTCCTGCCCGGGAACCAAAACCTTTCGACAAACTACAAAAAATCTGGCACCATGCTTCTTTCAACCATGCCCCTTGCGGGTTCCCGCATTCAAAACCACCGCCTCACCAATTTGCAGTACTGCCGGTAGGCCGGGCCAAATTTCTGTTCCAGTACCCGTTCTTCAGGCCCGATCTGGAACCGGTTCATATAGGCGACAAAAAGGGCCGCCAGCAAGGTGTTGAAGGCGTTGCCAAGATACAGGCCCCACGACAGGAGGACCATGAGTAGCGCGAGGTACATAGGGTTGCGGCTAAGGTCATAGATCCCGCTTTCCACCAGGGCTTTAGTGCGTTCAGGATGGTGGGGACTCAGCGAATTGCCTGCCCGGACGACCTGCGCCACGGCCAGCGCCCCGGTAAGCAGGCCAAGGCCGAGTAAGCCCCACATCAGGGCCGTCCTGCCCGTAAAATCGAACTGCCCGACGGGCAGGAACCGGGCGAGCAGGAACATGGCCGAGGCAAAAAACACAAAAACCAGGGCAGGCGGCAGGCGGAGTTCGAGTTTATCCATGGTCTGGCATACAGGCTCCAAATGTACTACTTTTGGGAAGCTTTCAGGCCAGTCCGTCCCATGCAAAAAATTGTCTTCGCTTCGCACAACCCCAATAAAGTTGCCGAAATCAGGCAAATGCTCCCCCCGGGGTTTGAGGTGCTTTCCCTGGATGATATCGGGTGTACCGAAGACATCCCGGAAACCGCCGACACCCTGAAGGGAAACGCCTTCCTGAAGGCTTCCTATGTAAAGCAGCACTACGGGTTGGATTGTTTTGCCGACGATACCGGCCTGGAGGTGGACGCCCTGGACGGGGCACCGGGGGTATGGTCGGCGCGCTTTGCCGGCCCGGGGGGCGATGCCCGTGCCAATATGGAGAAATTGCTGCAGCTCATGAAAGGAAAAACCAACCGGGGAGCCCGGTTCAGGACCGTAATTGCCCTCGCCCTGGGGGAGGATTACCATTATTTTGAAGGCGTGGCTGAAGGGGAAATCCTGGAACAGCGAGCCGGGGATGGGGGGTTCGGTTACGACCCCGTCTTCCGGCCCGAAGGGTATGCCTACAGCTTCGCCCAGATGCCCCCTGAGGAGAAGAACCGCATCAGCCACAGGGGAAAGGCCTTTCGCAGGTTCAGCGCCTTTATGGACGAAATACTTCCCCCCGCAGGCGGCTAATTCGTTTATTTCCGGTATCTTTGCACCGCATTTGTCTTTCTTTCCTGAATCCAGTGGCAAACAGGCACCTGATGCAAGCTCATGAAATCACAAGCCACTTGCTTCACTAATTTCCTATAATTGTTCACCAAGTTTTATGACAACATTTGAATCACTGGGGCTGTCAGCTCCCCTATGGGAAGCCGCGCGCTCCCTCGGATACGTGGAACCCACCTCCATCCAGGCAGAGGTCATCCCCCTGCTGCTGGAATCAGACACCGACCTGGTTGCCCTGGCCCAGACCGGAACGGGGAAAACGGCTGCCTTCGGGTTTCCGCTCCTCCAGAAAACAGACCCCGAACGGCGGGTCACCCAGGCGCTCATCCTTTCCCCTACCCGGGAACTTTGCATGCAGATTACCCAGGAATTGAAAAATTACTCCAAAAACCTCAAGGGGCTGGGCATTACCGCAGTCTATGGAGGCGCGAGTATACGCGACCAGGCCGACCAGATCCGCAGGAACCCCCAGGTGATCGTGGCAACACCGGGCCGGATCAAGGATATGATCGGCAGGGGGATGATCGACCTCTCAAACCTCTCCTTTTGCGTTTTGGATGAGGCCGACGAGATGCTCAACATGGGCTTCTACGACGACATTAAGGACATCCTTTCCCATTCGCCAGGGGACAAGTCGACCTGGCTGTTTTCGGCCACCATGCCCAGGGAGGTAGCGCGGATTTCCAGCGAATTCATGCACCACCCGAAGGAAGTCACCGTGGGGACCAAAAACAAAGGGGTAGACACTGTACGCCACGAGTACTTCACGGTTACCGGCAGGGACCGCTATCCGGCCCTGCGCCGACTGGTGGATGCCCACCCGGGCCTGTTCTGCGTGGTGTTTTGCCGCACCAAGAACGACACCCAGAAGGTAGCCGAAAAACTGATTGAAGACGGTTACAGCGCAGGGGCCCTCCACGGCGATTTGAGCCAGAACCAGAGGGACCTGGTGATGGGTGCCTTCCGCAAAAAGCAAACCCAGCTCCTGGTGGCGACCGATGTGGCCGCCCGCGGCATCGACGTGGAAGATATCACCCACGTGATCCATTACCAGCTCCCGGACGAAATCGAAACCTACACGCACCGGAGCGGCCGTACCGGAAGGGCCGGCAAGTCTGGGGTTTCCATGGCTATCCTCACCCGTTCCGAACTGAGGAGGGTACGCCAGCTCGAAAAGATGATCGGACAGCCGTTCCAGCAGAAACAGTTACCCAACGGGATGGATATTTGTGAGATCCAGCTCTACCACCTGGCGTCAAAAATCAGGGACACCGACATCAACCCCGACGTGGAAGGCTTTCTGCCCGCCATCCGGGACGTTCTCGAAGGCCTCAGCCGTGACGAACTGATCCAGAAAATTGTCTCCGTAGAGTTCAGCCGTTTTTACGACTTCTACAACAAAGCCCAAAAAATCGGACAGGAGCCTTCAGGCAAGGCCATGGACCTGCCGGAAAGCAAAGGCGGGACGACCCGGTATTTCATCAACCTGGGGGAAAAGGACGGTTTTGACTGGATGAGCCTTAAGGATATGCTCCGTTCCAGCATCGGCCTGGGCAAGGAAGACATTTTCCACGTGGATGTTATGGACACCTTTTCCTTTTTCACTACCGACGCAGTTATGGCGCCCCTGGTCCTGGAAACCTTTGAGGGATTCAAATTGTCAGGAAGGCCCGTTCATATCGAAATCTCCAGCGCCCCTGCAGGCGGTCCGAAACGAGGCGGGAAAAAAAGCCGGAAAGCTACGGGCCCGTATTCAGGAGGGTTTCGCAAATCAGGCAAAGCCCCCGCCTTCAAAAAAGGAAAAAAAACCAAAAAAACGGGGAAAACGCGCAAGGGATCCTATTAGTTAAGGGTATCCCAAAAATTTGGAAATGACCTTGTTTTTTTGCTTTCTTCGTTGGCCTTGCTGTGGCAGATAGGACGCATGTTTCGACTCGTACTTTTATTTTTTCTCTTCCTCGCAGTGCCTTCTATGGCCCAGGAAAGCGAATCCCTGGAGGGTACGTTCAGGGCGGTGGTGGTGAATGCCCAGACCGACAGGCCCCTGGAAAGCGTGCATGTGGTCAACCTGAACCAGGTGGTCGGCACCATTACCGACCAGAATGGGGAATTTTCGATCCGGGCCGCGGTCAATGACACCCTTTATTTTTCTTACCTCGGGTTTAAGTCCCAGAAAATCAGGGTCACCAATGACATGTTTCGTTTCGAGAACACCCAAATAGCCCTTACCGAGCTGGCCTATGCCCTGGAAGAAGTTATCGTCAGGCCCTACCAACTCACCGGGTACCTGGAGATCGATGTAAAAAACCTCCCGATCAACACCGGCTACCAGTATAGCATCTCGGGACTTCCGGTGAGCTATGAGGGAGGCAGCAAGACCCCTGGGGCGGTAACCAAGGTTTTGGGGGCCATCATGAACCCGGCAGACCTGCTGCGCAACCTTTTCGGCAGACAACCCAACCAGATGCGGAAATTGCGGAAGATCAAGGAGGACGACCGCATCAGGGACCTCCTCGCCTCCAAATTCGACCGGGAAACCCTCATGGAGCTCCTGCAGCTTGAAAAGGTCGATATTGAGGACATCCTTACGAATTGCAATTATTCCGACTCCTTTATCAAAACGGCCAACGACCTCCAGATCCTCGATGCCCTGAGCAGTTGTTATGAAGAATTCAAGGTGCTGAACCGGGAAAAATAAATTTTAGATTTCACGGGGCATTTTTTAGTTTTAGGGAAAATCCCTGACCGATGAACAAACCCCTGGTTTTGTTGCTGACCTGCCTGTTACTCACCAGTTGCAGGCCAGACCCGAAAACCGCTATCTCCCCTTCCCCCGAACCGGCCAATACCACTGAGGCAACAAAGGATACTATCCCTTTCCTCTGGGATGCGGCGACGGTCTATTTCCTGCTGACCGACCGGTTCCACAACGGCAACCCCGAAAATGACGTAAACTTTGGCCGCACGAACCCCACGGGTCCGCTGCGCGGGTTTATGGGGGGCGACCTGGCAGGGATTACCGCGAAAATCGAATCGGGCTATTTCAACGACCTGGGCGTTAATGCCATCTGGTTTACCCCGGTGGTGGAACAGATCCACGGGGATACCGATGAAGGGACCGGAAACAGTTATGGTTACCATGGCTATTGGGCCAGGGACTGGACGGCCCTGGACCCGAATTTCGGCACGTATGAGGAGCTGAAAAGCCTGGTGGAGGCCGCACATCAACGGGGTATCCGCATCCTGATGGACGTGGTGCTGAACCATACAGGGCCTGTGACGGAAGCCGATCCGGCCTGGCCGGAGGATTGGGTGCGGCTTGAGCCTACCTGTGGGTTTACCACCTACGAAAATACGACGGCCTGTACCCTGGTAGACAACCTTCCCGATATCTACACCGAGTCGGACCAACCGGTGGAATTGCCCGATGCCCTCCTCGCCAAATGGAAAACGGAAGGAAGGCTGAGCAACGAGCTTGACGAACTTCAGGGCTTTTTTGAGCGCACCGGATATCCCAGGGCGCCGCGCTTTTACATCATTAAATGGCTTACCGATTATGTAAACGACCTCGGCATCGACGGGTTTCGGGTAGATACCGCCAAACACGCCGACGAAAAGGCCTGGGCCGAGCTTTACCGGGAAGCTTCCCATGCCTTTGATTCCTGGAAAAAAAGGAATCCGGACCGTATCCTCGACGACAACCCCTTCTTCATGGTAGGAGAAGTCTATAATTACGGGATCTCCGGGGGACGGGACTTTGACTTCGGTGACCGGAAGGTCGATTATTTCGACCATGGGTTCCACAGCCTGATTAATTTCGAGCTCAAGGAAGATGCGCGGAAAGATTATGAACAGATTTTTAGTAAATACCATAAACTGCTGAACACCAAACTCAAGGGGAAGGGAGTGTTGAATTACCTGAGTTCCCACGACGACGGCGCCCCCTTTGACCCGGACCGCCAGCAACCGTACAGGGCCGCCAATGTCCTGTTGCTGACCCCTGGTACTTCTCAGATCTACTACGGGGATGAAACCGCGCGGAGCCTGAAGGCGGAAGGAGCCGTCGGGGATGCCAACCTCCGGTCGTTTATGAACTGGGAAGCTGTTGACAGTCTGGAGCAAACCCGGAGCATCCTTACGCACTGGCAAAAACTCGGTCGGTTTCGCCAGCGCCACCTGGCCGTAGGGGCCGGACGGCACAACCGGTTATCGCGGAGCCCCTATGTGTTCAGCCGCACCTATACCGATGGCGATTACCGCGACAAGGTCGTGGTGGGCCTCCAGCTCCCGGTTGGCAAAAAATCCCTGAGCGTGAAAGGGTTTTTCGGCGATGGTACAACCCTTTTTGACGCCTACTCCGAAACGAACGTCGTGGTTAAAAACGGGCGGGTGGAACTGGATACGCCATTCGACATTGCGCTCCTGGAATTGGCCGATAGCGATTAGAGGCCGGGCAGGTGGGCGCATCACAGGCCCCGGGCCGTAAAACCAGCCCGGGGCCACATCCCTGGCCATTTCCCGGGATCCTTTTGAATTGGACTGGATCCCGCGACGGTGCCCTGAATTCCGGGGTTCTTTAGTTCATTTTTTATGCTCCTGGAAAGATCCAAAATACTGCATTTGCTCTCAGCCCTGCTGGCCTCCCTGCCCATGATCCTCCTGGGGCAGGAAGGAAACTATAAATTCGAGAATTTCGGGAACCAGTCTGTACTGCTCAACGGCAACGTTACCGGGAGCGTTTCCGACCTTGGGCTCACCTATTACAACCCGGCGCGCCTGGGCCTCATTGAAAATCCGTCCTTCACCTTCGGTGGCAAGGCCTTTGAATGGTCCCGGTACTACTTCGCAGATGTACTGGATACCAACAAAAACCTGAATACCAGTCAGTTTGAGGGCGTACCGGCCACCCTGGCGGGCACCTTTTCTATCAAGTCGCTGCCCGGGCACAAGTTTGCCTTTTCCATTCTTGCGAGACTCCGAAGCGACATCAGTTTGCGCTATGGTTCAGGTCTGGTCCCTCCTGATGATACAGACCTCGATCGTCCGGTGAACCAACAGCTTACCGAGTTGAACTTCCGCGACCAGTTGAAGGACGACTGGTTCGGGATTACCTGGGCCTATCCCATAACCGAGACTTTAAGTGTCGGGGTGTCCGTTTTCGCAAGTGCCTATCTCAACAATGGAAGAGGAGATATCCTGATCAATGAGCAACTGGAAACCGGTGAGGTACTGACCTACACCAACCAGGTGGATTACAGGCAAAGGACCTACGGAGGACAAATCCGCATGGGGGCCGCCTGGCATGTAGGGAATCTTGAAATGGGGGTCAACGCAGGCCTTCCCTTTATCCAGGTATATCGCAGCGCAAATATCAACTATCAGGAATCCCTGGCCGGGCTTTCCGGGGATAGGGATTTCATTATTCGGGAGAACTATGGAGACCTGGAGAACCGACGAAAAACAGCTGCTTCCATATCCTATGGTGTGGGAATCCCCTGGAAACAACATAAGATCCACCTCAACCTGGACTGGTATGGGGCCGTAGGTACATATGATCGCATTGAAGTCCCGGAGGATGCCATAGCGTATTTGGGGGATAACCCCTTCAGGGAAACCCTGAATTCCGTAGTAAACTTCGGAGTAGGGGGAGAATTTTACATCTCTCCTTCTATCAACATTATAGGGAGCTTCAGTTCAGATTTTTCCGCTGCTGAGGAAAGTATCAATCTATTTGATTATATAAACCAGGGTACGGAGGAGATCAACCTGTTGGATGACATCTGGCATGGGGCGGTTGGCATAGACCTGCACAGACCATGGGGAAACATTGTTGTGGGCACGAGTTATGCCCGGTCGGGAAGCCAGGTGCTTACTGCCCCTGATATCCCTGGGGATGATCAAGTCGGTAACCCGAGAAGTATATCCAGCCAGATCAATTACGAACGCTGGCGGTTCATCGTGGGAGTTGAAATCCCCCTGATCATGGAAAAATTAAAGAAACTGCCCATTCCCCTGAATTAGGGATAATACGGTTATTTCCTGGAATGCAGCGCAATGCGGTTTCCTTCTGGATCCCTGAACAGGGCCATAAAACCAATGTCTTCAGCAATTTGGGTCTTTGGCTGCAGGATATGGCCCCCTGCGGCCTCCACACGGTCCAGTTCCTCCTGCAGGTCCTGGCAGGAAAAATAGATAACCGGGCCATGGGTTTCGCTGGGCTTGTAGGCGTCGCGGTGCCGGACCAGGGAGCCGGAGGCCCCTTCTTTGCCCTGGGCATAGGGGAACCAGCCCATAACCAGTTCCCCGAAGGGATGCACCTCTATCTCCAACCTGAAGACGGCTTCGTAAAAGGCCTTTGCCCGATCCATATCGGTTACGGGTATTTCCACCCAGCCAATCAGGTTTTGCTCCATTGGTTTTGACGTTTTTAGGTTTGATGAACGTTGCTCCGGCAGGGTTTGCCTGAGTTAAGGTACGCATTTTCAGGATGCTCCGCGGTAGCGGGCAATGATTTCATCCACGGCGCGGATGCTCTTACAGGCCCAGTCAAGGCGTTTCTCAAGGACTTCCTGTTCGCTGAGCTGCCAGGGGAGTCCCGAACGGTGCAGTTGCTCGCTTAAATGCCGGAGGATGATGGCTGCAGCAACGGAAATATTCAGGCTTTCCGTAAACCCATGCATCGGGATATGGATGGCCTCATCGGCCTCTGCCAGGACCTCTGCACTCAACCCTTCCTTTTCAGTGCCAAAAAAGAGGGCGACAGGGCTATCGAACCGAAAAGCGTCCAGGGGGCAACTTTCCTTCCGGGGTACCGTGGCCACAATCCGGTAGCCTTTGGCCCTGAGGGCCTCCAGGCATGCCATCTTGTCGTCGTACCGGTGTATATCAACCCACTGCTGGGCCCCCATGGCAATCCGTTTGTCGAGGCGTCGACCAAAGCGGCCTTCGATCAGGTGGGCATCCTGTATGCCAAAAACATCACACGAACGGATCACCGCGCTGGCATTATGCATCTGGTACACATCCTCAAGGGCCACCGTAAGGTACCGCGTGCGCCAGGACAGGACCTCCATAAAGCGCTCCCGGCGTTGCGGGGTGAGAAACCCCTCCAGGTGCTCCAATAATTCCAGGTCTATCCTTGCTGTTGCGCTCATTCCGGACTAAATTTAACAAATTTCTTCCCCGAAACGGAATTGCCCTGGTGCTGGTCACCCGTGAGGGCTCTGCAGGGCGGCAGGCAACCGGGGGGCAACACAACGGACATGAAAAAGGTAGTGGTTTTGAGCGGTGCGGGTATCAGCGCCGACAGCGGTCTGAGGACGTTCAGGGATGCCGGGGGGCTATGGGAAGGCCATGACGTCATGGAGGTGGCTTCCCCGGAAGGTTATGCCAGGAACCCTGCCCTGGTGCTGGAATTTTACAACCAGCGCCGCAGGCAACTCCTGCAGGTATCCCCGAACCCGGGCCACCTGGCCCTGGTGGAACTGGAAAGGCATTTCGAAGTCGATGTCGTTACCCAGAATGTGGATGACCTGCACGAACGTGCCGGGAGCAGCCGGGTCCTCCATTTGCACGGGGAATTGCTGAAAGCCAGAAGTACGGGGCCCGGCCAGCGCGTTTATCCCTGGAGGCGGGATCTGTTGCCCTCAGATCGCTGTTCCGAAGGGTACCCCCTGCGGCCGCATATCGTGTGGTTTGGAGAAGCCGTGCCCTTGCTGGATCAGGCCGCAGCCCTGACCATGCTCGCAGACATCCTTATCGTGGTCGGGACTTCCCTGCAGGTATATCCGGCCGCAGGCCTCATCCATTACCGGAAAGCAGGGAGCAGCATATACCTCGTTGACCCCAGGCCCAACCTCCGGGAGGGTGACCTGGAATCCCTGGAAATAATTACGGAACGGGCAGCTACGGGGCTCCCTATTTTGGTGCGTCGCCTAATTGATACAGGGCACGGGTCTGGCGGGCCCACTCCATGACGGCCTCCCGTTGGGCATCGGAAAGGCGGGCTTCCTCGTGGGTCCAGGTGTATTCGTTGAGGGGCATTTCGGAGGCTTCCACCATCTCGATAACCTCTTCGAGTTTGTGGTCCTTCTTTTTGGCGTTGTAGGAATCCCAGGCCGAAAAATTCAGGTGTTCCTTCCCTTCATCCACATGGTCTGCAAGCCACCAGGAAACCGGGGCTACCTGGTTGTACCAGGGATATACGGTATGGTCGCTATGGCAGTCGTAACAACTGGTTTCCAAAATTCCGGAAACCTCCGCAGAAGGGTTGGTCTCCGCCAGGAAGGCCTCCAGGTGCGGTTCTGTGGAAACGTTTTTATCGGGCCTGAAGAATTGCATCCCGACGAAGACCGCGAGCAGGGCCCAGGCAATTATTTTTCCTAATTTCATACCCATGAAGTTTTGGCCTAAAGTAGTGCATTGGATCAAAAATCACAATTAAAATTACGGCTCGAAGGCATAAAGGCCACCCGGGCAGACCGCCTGGAAATGGCCGGCTTCCTAGTGGATAATCCCCATTTTATCGCGCCCTTGCTCGACATCTGCCTGGGGTGCGACGATGCTGGCGGGAGCCGGGCCTGCTGGGTGCTCGAATTCGTACACGAGGCAAAACCGGGCCTCCTCTATCCATTCCTGGGGGAGTTTACCCGGGGGATCAGCCGGCCCGTGCGTGATTCCTCCATACGTCCCCTGGCCAAAATCAGTGAACAACTCCTGAAGGCTTTCTATGCCAACGCGCCCGGGGATACCAGGCCACCGCTAACCCCCGAACATAAAGAGGCGCTTGCCGAAGCCTGCTTCGACTGGCTCCTGGCCCCCGGGCAGGTGGCCCCTAAAATTTACAGCATGCAATCGCTGCTTTTGCTGGGAAAAGACTTTGGCTGGATCTGCGTGGAACTCAGGGCCATCCTCGAACAACAATATCCCACCGCATCCCCGGCCTACCAGGCACGGGCGAGAAGGGTACTCAGGGGACTGAAATGTCCCTGAAAGGCCCGGGGCCAACCTACCAGAAAACCCAGGGTTTCCGTATCTTTGGCCTTTTAAATTTACCCGCCGACTATGCCAAACCATACGCTGCTGGCCATTTCCCCCATAGATGGGAGGTACCGCGATAAAGTGAGCTCCCTGGAACACTACTTTTCCGAGGCGGCCCTGATCCGCTATCGCGTGCGCGTGGAAGTGGAATACTTCATCGCCCTGTGCCAGATACCCCTGCCCCAACTCCCTGCCCTGGATGCATCCCTTACCAAAAAATTGCGGGCTTTATACGAAGATTTTTCCCTGGACGATGCCCTGGAGGTAAAATCCATTGAACAGACCACCAACCACGACGTAAAAGCCGTGGAATATTTCCTGAAAAAACGCTTCGACGGCCTCGGGCTGGGTTCCTGCAAGGAATTCATCCATTTCGGGCTCACTTCCCAGGACATCAACAACACGGCCATCCCCCTATCTTTAAAGGAAGCCATGGAGCAGGTTTACGAACCGGCCCTGGAAACCCTTTGCGAAAAACTGGCGGCCCTGGCCCGGGAATGGGCGCAAGTGCCCATGCTGGCGCGCACCCATGGGCAACCGGCTTCCCCGACCCGACTGGGTAAGGAAATCGAGGTATTCGCCCAGCGCCTGCGCGAACAGCGACGCCTGTTGGCCATGGTCCCGTTCCCTGCCAAGTTCGGTGGGGCCACGGGGAATTTCAATGCCCACCATGCCGCCTATCCCGATACGGACTGGAAGGCCTTTGGAACGCGTTTTGTCGAAGGCCAGCTCGGGCTGCATTATTCCTTTCCCACCACACAAATTGAACACTACGACCACATGGCAGCCCTTTTTGACGGGCTTAAACGGATCAATACCATCCTGATCGACCTGGACCGCGACTTCTGGACGTATATCTCCATGGATTACTTCAAACAGCAGATCAAAAAAGGGGAAGTGGGGTCTTCGGCCATGCCGCACAAAGTCAACCCGATCGATTTCGAGAATTCCGAAGGCAACCTGGGCCTGGCCAATGCCCTTTTTGAATTCCTCTCGGCCAAGCTCCCGGTTTCCAGGCTGCAACGCGACCTTACCGACAGCACGGTGCTCCGGAACATCGGGGTACCCCTGGCTCATACCCTGATCGCCATACAGGCGTGCCAGAAAGGCCTGGGGAAACTCCTGCTGAATGAACCTAAGATCCGACAGGACCTGGAAGCCAACTGGGCTGTGGTGGCCGAAGCCATCCAAACGGTCCTGCGCAGGGAGGGGTACCCCAACCCTTATGAAGCCCTGAAGGGCCTTACCCGAACCAACAGCCGCGTTACAGGGGAATCCATCGGGGCCTTTATCGATGGCCTTGACGTTTCAGAATCCCTTAAAAAAGAGCTCAAATCCTTCCGGCCCGAAACGTATACGGGCATCTGAAGCGCGGCCACCCAGGGCCAGGCGCCGGGCTATCCTTCCTTGTGGATTTCCACCGAATGGGGATACGGGATTTCGATACCGGCCTTATCCAGGGCGAGCTTGCAACCCTCCTGGGTGGCAAAATACACGTCCCAGTAGTCCTCGGGCTTGCAAAAGGGTCGGACGGCAAAATTCACGGAACTCTCGGCCAGCTCGAGTACATTTACGGATGGGGCGGGATCCTGCAGCACTTTTGGGTTCGCCGTCAGCACCCCGAGCAACACTTCTTTCACCTGCCGGATCTCGGAATCGTAGGAGACCCCGATGACGATGTCCACGCGCATCAACCCTTCAATGGTGTAGTTGGTAATGTTCCCGTTGGCGATGGACCCATTGGGTATGATGGCGCGCTTGTTCTCCGGGGTAATCAGGCTGGTGGTAAAGATGTCGATATCCTTCACCACCCCCAGGACCCCCTGGGTTTCCACCAGGTCCCCGAGGCGGTAAGGCTTGAATATGGCGATCAGTACCCCCCCGGCAAAATTGGAAAGGGACCCCTGTAGGGCGAGCCCCACCGCGAGGCCGGCTGCGGCAAAAATGGCCGCAAACATAGTCACGTCGACCCCGAGGGCCGAAACGACCACCAAAATCAGGACCACCCGGAGGGCCCAGGAAATCAGGTTCATCAGAAAACGCTGCAGGGACTCGTCATACTTGCTCCGCTGCATGGCCTTGCGCAGGCCTTTCACCAGCCGCCCGAGTACCCAGGACCCGATGAGATAAATGAGGATGGCCCCAAGGACCCTCGGTCCATAGGTGATGACAAAATCGACACCTTTATCGATCCAGACCTGGGCCTCGCTGGCCAGGGCTTCTGTATTACTGATTTGCATGGCGTTTTTAAATTTATTTTTCGCCGAAAAAATAAGAAGAATGCCCAACCCAAAAAAAAAATCCCATGGCTTTTTGTTAAAAAACCATGGGACCTTTTGTGTTAACCGGGGGTTTCAGCCCTTGAAAAGCCCGGAAAGCTCCCTGAAGGCCTCCCCGTCCAGGTCCGATTTTTGCAAGGCCTGCATTAACTGCATCAAATGGGCCGGGTTCATGTCGTTGCCCAGGACGCGGATCAGGGCAAATCCCTCTTCTTTGCTGTCGCCGAAAATGACCACCTCGTCGATGGCATCGCCTTCCCCAAGGTACTTCACTACCCCTTTAGCCATTTTGGAATTCAGTTTCATGAGTTCCTTGAAATCCGGGTTCCCCAGGATTTCCTTTACCCGCGCACTTTCCTCCCGGTACGCCTGCGCGTTTTCCGTGGTTTTGCGAAAGGCGAGGATGTTTAGCTTCCTCAGCGAAGCAAGGGCTTCCTTCTGGGTTTCGCTCAGGTTGGCCGCATCGAGCTTTACGATGTTTGCCGGGACGTCGAGGGCGAGGAAATTCGGGTTCTCTGCGTTGTCGACATAATACTCCTGCAGGCTCTGTGTACCCGAGCACCCCGCCAGGAGCAACAGGGAAAGGGCAACGCCCCATATTCCCTTACGTAATTTCAGATCGTTCATCATTGGATTTTTTTTGACGCCCGAAAAGGGGGTATTGGCAGCCCCCTTTCCACGCATCACAACTCAATTAGTTCTTTTTCTTCTCGGCTTTCTCGAGTTCTTCGGGAAGGTTCATCTTCCGGGTCAGGGAACCGATCTTCGTCAGGTCGATATCCCCGGTAAGGGTCAATAATACGGTTTCGATCTTGCGGTCATCGATCTCCACATTGGCGTTCTGGATCCCCGTGACCAGCATCAGCAATTCGCTTACATGGTCACTGTCCTTGCCGTTGCGGACATAGAATTTCACATTGGCTTCCTTGTCCTTTACCCGCATCAGCTCCTCAAGGGAAGCCGACTTCAGGTACTTGTCGACCGTGGCCTGCATGTCTGCGGAAATTCCCTTGTCTTCCGTTACAAAGACCTTCAGCCCGCTCAGGCTTTTGGCGATCTCCATGAATTCCCGGGCTTCCGGGTCATCCACATCCACATCCATTTTGATCAGCAACTCGAACATGTTCTTGTTGACGATCACGGAACTGACCTGGTCCATATCCTCGTATTTGTCAAAGATGGATTGGGCGGCCCCGGCCAGGGGGGTCAGTACCAACAGGGCAATAGCGATATACTTTTTCATCATTTTTTGTTTTTAATCGTTGTTTAACAGTTTCTTTTTTGTTTGTTCAAACTGGCCCAGGTAGGCGACTTTTTCCGTCCCCCGGTCCAGGTTCTGCGCGATGAGCCCAAGGGCCTTTCGGGTTTCCTGATACGCAATTTCCGCTTCGCGCTGGTCGCGGGCCTGCTTCCCGAAATAGAGGCCGACCATGAGCACGGCTGCCGCTGCAATGGAAACCCACCCGTAGCTCCTGCTTCTGGTTTTTAGTGGGACCTGCTGGGTATAGCGCTCCTTTCCGGCCTCGGAAAAATAGGAGAACATGGGGGCATACGCTTCATGGTCCGGGGCAACCGGCCCCTTCGCAAAATAATCCCTGAGTTCCCGTTCCTCAGCTTCCGTCGCGGTTGCCTCGAAATACTTTTCCAGTAGTTGATTGATTTTATCCAATTCCATAGCGATGTTTTTCTATAAGTTTTTCCCTGACGGCTTTTCGTGCCCTGGAAAGGGTTACGCGAACCGCGGTGGGTTTCATGTCGAGCAAGGCTTCGATCTCCTCGAATTCGTAATCTTCAACGTCCCTGAGCTGGAGCACCATGCGCTGTTGCTCGGGCAATTCGTCCATGATCTGCCGCACCCATCCAAGGCTGTCCCTCGCCTCTACTTCCTTCTGCAGGGAAACCGACGGGTCGGAGTAATTGCTATGGACCAGCTTCAGGTTGCCCGACTGCCTGGATTTCAGCCGGTCGAGGCAAAAATTCCGGGTCATGGTCATCGCAAAGGCTTCCACGCTGCGGTAGGAACCTATTTTGTTTTTGCCCGACCACAGCTTCAGCAATACTTCCTGGGTAGCGTCCTCCGCTTCTTCCGTGGAAATCAGCAGCCGTTTTGCCAGTCGGAAGACCTTATCTTTAAACGGCGTGACCATTTCCATGAATTCAGAGGGTGTCATTATAGCGCTTTCTGTTAGGGTTGCCACCTGTTCATCCGGGTTTATACCAGCAAGACGAAATGAGGTTAAATTTGTTACAAATAATTTTTTTTTCCTGTAAGGGTATCTAATTTAGGGCCTTTAATAAGGATTACATCCTGCCGCATCGAAGCAGTAGGTCGCGTTTTTCGGCATGGGTCCCGTTCCATAATCGATTTGGAACGATCTTTGACGAAAGATAGGTAATTAAAAAAAGCGTATGAAAAAGTGGTTCGCGCTGATGGCCGGCCTGGTGGCCCTGGCATGCAGCAATGATGACAACGGGATTGACGGCCCCAATGGCCCTGACCCGGATCCGTCCGCCGATGTCGTGGTACAGGATTTTATGTGGAAGGCCATGAACCTGTGGTATTTCTGGCAGGGTGAAGTGCCGGATTTGGCCGATGAACGTTTTGAAACCGTTCAGGAGTACACCGAATTCCTCGAATCGGAAAGCAACCCTGCGCTTTTTTTTGAGAACAGGCTGCGGTTTTTCGACGACCGCTTCAGCTTTTTCAGCGATGACTACACGGAACTGACGCAAAGCCTGGCAGGGATTTCCCGCAGCAATGGGATGGAATTCGGCCTGGTGCAGTTCAGCGGCAGCAACAACGTGTTCGGGTATGTGCGGTACATCCTCCCGGGCTCTGATGCCGCCTCCAAAGACATTTCCCGGGGGGAACTCTTTACCGGGGTAAACGGGGTTACCCTGACCCTCGACAACTACCAAAGCCTCCTTTTCGGGGAAAACGCTACCTACACGCTGAATATGGCCGATATCTCGGGCACTGAACTTATCCCGAACGGCAAGGAAGTCACCCTTACCAAGGAAGAAGAATTTCAGGAAGATCCTGTTTTCCGCACGGAGGTCTTTGAGATCGGGGGGCAGACGATCGGCTACCTCATGTACAACGGGTTCCTCAATGAATTCGACCTGGAGCTCAATGATGCCTTTGGCTTTTTCCAGTCGCGGGGGGTCACCGACCTCATCCTGGACCTCCGGTATAATTCAGGGGGATCGGTCAATAGTTCCCGCCTGCTCTCGAGCATGATCTTCGGCACCCGGACCAATGACCTCTACCTGCGCCAGCGTTGGAACGACAAAATACAGGAAGCCTTTACCAGTGATGACCCCCAGGCCCTGGATGACTTTTTTGCAAGCTCCGTACGGTCAGGGGTACCCGTCAACACCCTTAACCTTACCCGCGTATACGTCCTGACCACCCGCAGCACCGCCTCTGCAAGCGAGCTGGTGATCAACGGCCTCGACCCGTACATCGACGTGATCAAAATCGGGACCACCACCCGGGGCAAGAATGAATTCTCCCTGACCATGGTAGATGATCCCGATCGCCCCGGGGCCCCCTTTATCTATACCCCTGAGCGGGTGAACAGCATCAACCCCGAAAACACCTGGGCCATCCAGCCCCTGGTAGGTCGGAACGAAAATTCGGTGGGCTTCTCCGATTACACGGCCGGATTCGCCCCGGATATCGAATTGGCGGAAGACCTGGAAAACCTTGGCGTGCTCGGGGACCCGAACGAGCCCCTGCTGGCCCGGGCCCTTCAGGAGATCACCGGGGTAGCCGGAAAACGGGCCCTGGAGGGCGTTGGGATGCCAGCCGACCCCTTCACCCACAGCGGGATGTTCAAGCCACGTAAAGACAATATGGTCCTCGACAAGGAGATCAGGCTACCGGCCTCGCTGCAGGAAGCGCTGATTGAATAACCCCTTAACCTCCTTCGGGAGGTTTTTTATTACAGTTTCAACGACCAGCCCACCTGGAAATTCCTTCCCGGGGTGGCAAAGCCCAGCACTTCCGTATAGGATTCCCCCAGCAGGTTGGAGACCTGCAGGAAGCCTTCCAACCGGCCCGGGCAGATTTGGTAATCGACCCGTACATCCACCAGGGAGAACCCCGGGAGTTCCACGGGGGTAAACGTTGTAAAATCGGTATCGGTGCGCATGCCGGTATACCCGTAGCGAAACAGGGCCGAGGCCCTTTTGGAAATGGGTGCACGGGCCGTGAGGTTCAGCTTGTGCCGGGGAATGCGGATCGCCTCGCCCCCTTCCCGTTCGGTAAAGGCATAATTCACCTGCAGGCGGGCCCCCGCCGACCATTCCCAGTCCAGCTCCCCTTCCAGGCCGCGAACAGCCACCGCTTCTGAACTGTTGAAGTAGACAAAGTCCGCATTGTTAAACAATACGGTGTTTTCTTCTGAGCGGTTATAATACAGCACACTCAGGCGCACCCCCCGGTCGAGGGCTAGTTCCAGCCCGCCTTCCAGGGTACGGTTCGTTTCGGGTTCCAGGTTGGGGTTCGCCCCAAAAGCCCCGAACAACTGCGTGAGGGAGGGGGTAATGTAGGCCGTGGCCCACGACCCCATGGCTTTCAGGTACCCGCCTTTGATGCGATGACTGTACGAAGGGTTCAGGTGGTAGACCCCCCGGGTGCCGTAGGTGGAATGGGAATTCAGGCGAAGGCCGGCATTGAGGTTGCCCCCGCCCTTCCCCGTCCAGACCAGGTTCAGGTAGGGGTCCACCAGGCTGAACTGCTCCCGGGCTTCCAGACGGGCCCGGTCCAGGAGGACGTTCAGGCCCACCAGGCCGTGGAGCTGCGGGGCCAAACGGCGCTTGTACACCAGGTCGCCAGTCCAGCTCTCCCCTTCGAAGACACCCGGAAAATCACTCTCGTTCTCAGACCGGTATTCGGTAAAGGCCCCGTTGACTTCCAGCTGCTGCAGGCTGTCTTTCCATAACCACTGGATCCCCAGGCGCTGTTGTTGCGTTCGGAAGGAAAAAGGGGCGTCCACCCCGTTGAAAGCATCGTCATAGGCTGCGCGCATGCGCGTGCGGTTAGCCAGGACCCCCAGACGGGAGTGGCGGCCCAGCTGACGGCCGGCAGAGAGGTCTGCGGACCAGTTGCTGTAGGGGTCCTCCTCCACCCCGCCCTCAAGGGAAGAAAGCCCGTTGGCGAAACTATGGGAAAAGGCCGCTTTGTAATCCCAACCCTCCTGACGGCCCCCGACTTCGGCATAATGGTTCAGCTTGCCCACGTCGGGCCTTGTAGCCCCCACCGGGTTTTGGGTACCCATGCTCCCCTGCACCCGTCCCTGTACGGGGGTATTCCCGGCCCTGCGAGTGCGGATATCGATGACAGCAGTGGCCGCATTGGCCCCGTATAGCACACTGGAAGCCCCCTTAACGATCTCCACCGATTCAAGGGCCGAAACGGGGAGTAGCCGCAGGTCATATTCCTGGGCAAAAGAGGAAGGGTCCGATACGCGCAGCCCGTCGATGAGCACCAACACCTGCCGGCCCCGTCCTCCGCGGGCAAAAACCCCGAGGACTTCCCCGGGCCGGCCCCGGCTGCCCGATACTTCAAATCCGGCCTGCTGGTTCAGGAGCTGGGCCACTGAGGCCCCCTGGTACTCGCGGAGCTCCTCCGGGCCGAGCCGAATCACGGTTTTACCCGATTGCTCGCGCTTCAGGGGGAAGCGGCTATCGGTTACCACCACTTCCTGAAGCTGGCGTACGCGGGTGGAATCAGTTTGTTGCTGGGGGTAACAGGATAAACCTGCACACAAAAGGGCCAGCCAAAGCCTGTGCTTTGTTTCCATTGGGAATTCGATAATCCGGGATGTCTTCAGGCATTGCTGCTTGTTAACCTTTAGTCCCGAAGGTTAAACTTTAGACGTCGGATAAGGCAGGTCTCCTGGCTCGCGTCCGGCTGCCGACCTTCCCGCGCCCCGTGCAGGCGGCGCAGTGGTATCGAAGTGGGCAGCAGGCATCCCGACCAGGGGTCGGGACTAAGCTTACAGTTGCGGGAACAGCCCCGGATTTTCACCGGATTCCCTTTTAATGCCCGGGTCCCTTCAGGGGGCGGGCAACCATTAATCCGGGCCTAAAGTAGCCAAATTCCGAATACTTTTGTACCCTGCCCCTAAAAAAGTACTTTTAGGGCCTGATGGAATCATCCATGATGCACCGGACCCTCCTGTTATGCCTTTTCGCCCTCTTGCTGGCCTGCAGGGATACCCCGTCCTCTGCCAAAGAGGGACCCCGGGAATCCTGGGAACCCCGGTATGCCAGGGGGTTTTCCGTGGAGCACCTCCCCGGAGGCGTTTCCTACCTGACTGTGCACAACCCCTGGCCGGGGGCCTCGAGGGCGTTCCGGTATGCCCTGGTCCCCCGACAGGAGGTTCCCCGCTATGCCGGCCTGGCCGATAGCCTCGACGGGGTAATCGGGGTGCCGGTGGAACGGGTCGTCCTCACGTCCACCACCCATATCCCTTCTTTGGAAGCCCTCGGCCTGCAGGACCGACTGGTGGGCTTCCCGGGCCTTGAATACGTTTCCTCCCCCCTGACCCGCCAACGAATAACCGGGGGACAGGTCGAAGAACTGGGGACCAACGAACACCTGAACACGGAAAAGGTCCTGGCCCTGCAACCCGACCTGGTGATGGGTTTCGGGGTTTCCGGGGTGCCCCGCCAATACCAGGCCTTACAGGCCTCGGGAATCCCCCTGGTACTGAACGGCGACTGGATGGAGGAGGACCCCCTCGGAAAAGCGGAATGGATCCTCCTGTTTGGCCTGCTCTTCGGGCGGGAAGAGGAGGCCTCTGAATTCTTTCAAACCATTGAATCGGAATACCTCGAGGCCCGCAAGCTGGCCAGGGGATCACAAAACATGCCCACCGTGCTGAGCGGGGCCCTCTACCGCGACGTCTGGTACCTGCCCGGGGGCAATAGCTGGGCCGCAAGCTTTATCCGGGATGCCCACGCCCGTTACCTCTGGGGCGATACGGGGGAACGGGGCAGCCTTTCCCTGAGTGTGGAGGCCGTACTGGAACGGGCTACCGAAGCAGATTTCTGGGTAGCTCCCTCCCAGTTCGTTTCGTACCGGGAGATGGAAGCGGCCAACCCGCATTACCGGCAGTTCAGGGCGTTCCGTGAGCGGAAGGTGTTCACCTATGCCCGCAGCACAGGCCCCGGGAAAGGGATGCTTTATTTCGAACTGGGGCCCAACCGCCCCGACCTGGTCCTCAAAGACCTCATCCACTGGTTCCATCCCGGACTTTTACCAGAACACCAGCCGGTATTCTTTAAACCCCTTACCGAGTGAAGCCTTCCGGAAAAACCCCTGTGTTGCTTGCCCTGCTCGTCCTGCTGCTGGGGGTAGCCTTGCTGGCCAATCTCAGCCTGGGGTCAGTGTACATCCCCCTGAAAGCTACCCTGGAGATCCTCGCCGGGGGGGAGGGAGGCCGGGAAAGCTGGGGATACATCATCTGGAATTACCGGTTGCCCAAAGCACTTACCGCCCTGTTGGTAGGCTCCGGCCTTTCCCTGAGCGGCCTGCTCATGCAAACCCTTTTCAGGAACCCCCTGGCGGGCCCTTTTGTCCTTGGGGTAAGTTCGGGGGCAAGCCTGGGGGCCGCCCTGCTCATCATGGGTGCTTCCCTCCTCTCCGGGGGGGCTTCGGCATGGCTGGTCAACGACGTTTCCCTGGCCGTCGCCAGTGGCCTTGGGAGCCTGGTGGTGCTGCTGACCGTGCTGCTGGTGTCGGCCAGGCTAAAAGATGCCATGGCCCTGCTGATCGTGGGCCTGATGTTTGGAAGCATCACGGCGGCGTTGGTAACCGTGCTTTCCTATTTCGCCCCGGCCGAACAACTGCAACAGTATATTTTCTGGTCCTACGGGAGTTTGGGGAACCTGGGGTGGAGCCAGCTGGGCCTCCTCGGGCTGTTTTGCCTGGTGGGGACCGGGATCGGACTCGGCCTGGTCAAAGCCCTCAATGCCCTGTTGCTGGGTGAAAAGTACGCCCAAAGCCTGGGGATCTCGCTTTCCAGGACACGGGCGTGGATCATCCTGGGAACAGGCCTCCTGGCTGGTGGGATCACGGCCTTTGCCGGCCCGATTGCCTTCATCGGCCTGGCGGTACCGCACCTTACCCGGCAGCTGCTGAAAAGCCAGGACCACCGCATCCTTTTGCCCGGGGTACTCCTTTACGGGGGCATCCTGATGTTGTTCTGCGACCTGGTAGCCCAACTCCCCTTTTCAGCTTATGTGCTGCCGATCAATGCCATCACCTCCCTGGTCGGGGCCCCGGTGGTTATCTGGCTCCTCGTCAGGCGGAGGCGGATGATTTTTTAACGCACCGCAAACCGGGGATTAGGTTTTTCGGCCTGCAGCGGCTACTTTCGCGGGGGTGCCGCAAGGCTTTGACAATTCCGTATCCATGAGTCAGGAACTCCTTAAGAACGAACTCCCCCTCCAGGCGCAGGACCTGCAGATCGGATACAGGGGTAAACGCAACGAAGTACGCCTTTCCGGGCCCCTGAACTTCGGGCTGCCCAGGGGAAGCCTCAATGCCGTGGTCGGGGTAAACGGGGTTGGGAAATCGACCCTGCTGCGGACCCTGTCCGGAATGCAGCCCCCCTTGTCCGGGCAGCTGCGGGTCGGGGGGACTCCGTTGGCGAAACTCCCCCTGGACCGGAGGGCCCAGTTGCTGAGCATCGTGCTGACCGAACCCCTGGCCTCGCAACACCTGCGCGTCAGGGAACTGGTAGGCCTGGGCAGGTATCCCTATACCAACTGGCTCGGCCAGCTGAGCCCCGAAGACGTGCGGGGCGTGGAAGAAGCCCTTCAAAAAATGGAGCTGGAGGCCATCGCAGGCCAGGCCTGCCATACCCTGAGCGACGGCCAAATGCAACGGGCCCTCATCGCCAGGGCCCTGGCCCAGGACACCCCCCTGATGCTCCTGGACGAGCCCACCACCCACCTCGACCTTTACCACAAGGTCAAAATCCTGAAACTCCTGAGGGAAATCGCCCACAGTACCGGAAAAACCATCCTTTTTTCCACCCATGAAATCGGGCTGGCCATACAGTTGTGCGACCATATCCTGATCCTGCAGCCTGAAAATGGCCGCTTTGGGACGCCGTGCGAACTTATTGAAGCGGGCTGCTTCGAAGCCCTGTTCCCGGGCGACACCGTCCGCTTCGACCCGTCAAGCGGGTATTTCAGGGTAACCCGGTAAGGTGTCTTTCCTGCTTTCATTCTACGGTCTTCTTCCTATCTTTACACAAAACCTTCCTGTCTATGACTGAGTATTGGATTGTGGCCCTGTTATCCGTCGGCTTCCTGGCGGGAGGGTTCCTTCTTGGGGGATACATCGCCCGGCTGAAGATCCAGTCTGCCCAGAGCGCCCTGCGGGAGCGGGAGCAGCAACTGGGGAAAAACCTGGAACTCCTGGGGGCGGAACTGCATGCATCCAGGGAAAAATGGCAGGAACTGCAACTGGAAAAGGAACGCATGGGGCAGGAACTGGTCCGCAAAGAAGCCGAGGTGGAAAAACTCCGGGAAAAACAACAGGAACAAAAGGAGGAAATCGCGCAATTGCAGGAAACCTTTACCAGGGAATTCGAAAACCTGGCCAATAAAATCCTCGAGGAGAAAAGCACCAAATTCACCCAGCAGAACCAGCTGAATATAAAGAACATTTTGCTACCCCTTCAGGAGCGCATCCAACGGTTCGAAAGCAAGGTGGAGGAAACCCGAAAGGAAAACTACGGCATCCACCAGGCCCTTAAAGAACAGTTGATGAACCTTCAGAGCCAGAACCTCAAGATCACCCGCGAGGCAGAAAACCTGACCCGGGCCCTGAAAGGGGACAGTAAGATGCAGGGGAACTGGGGAGAACTGGTTTTGGAGCGCGTCCTGGAAAAGTCGGGGTTGGAAAAAGACCGGGAATATTCGGTGCAGCAAAGTTTCCAGCGGGAAGACGGGGGCCGTTCCATGCCCGACGTGATCATCCACCTGCCCAACGGGAACAAAATGGTTGTGGATTCCAAGGTGTCCCTGACCGATTACGAACGCTTCGTGAACGCCGAGGAGGCCTTGCGGGAAACGCACCTGAAAGACCACGTAAATTCCCTGAAAAGGCATGTGGAGCAGCTTTCTGCAAAAAAATACGAGGACCTTTACGAAATGGAGAGCCCCGATTTCGTATTGATGTTTGTCCCTATTGAAACGGCCTTTTCCATCGCCATCAATGCCGAACCGGATTTATACAACCGGGCTTTTGAACGGAACATCGTCATTGTGACCCCTTCCACCCTCCTGGCCACCCTCCGCACCATCGACAGCATGTGGAGCAATGAGAAACAACAGCGCAATGCCATTGAGATCGCCCGGCAGGCCGGGGCGCTGTATGACAAATTTGAAGGGTTTGTTTCCGACCTGACGCGGGTGGGAAAAAAGATGGACGAGGCCAAAACCGAATATAGCGGGGCCATGAATAAACTGGTCGAGGGCCGGGGGAACATCATCGTCAGCATTGAAAAACTGAAAAAAATGGGGGCAAAGGCCAAAAAGGCGCTCCCGGACCCCATCTTGAAGCGTGCCGGGGAAACGGCCGAAGAAGGCGGGAAAGAAGCCGAATTATAATCAACCATGTAAAACCATTCCAATGTTTAAAAAAACCGTTCTCAAAATCGCATTGATCCTGGCCGTCATGGTGGCGGGGGTCTTTCTTTTTTTGTATTACGCCACCTACAGCGAAGGGGTGCGTTCGGGCGAGCTGATAAAATTCAGCCGCAAGGGCGTCCTGATGAAGACCTGGGAAGGGGAAGTCAGCCAGGGGATTTCCGGGGCACAGATTTTTTCCTTTTCCGTGCTCGACCGCGACCAGGAGGTTATCCAGGCCCTGAAGGAAGCAGAAGGGAAGTATGTAAAACTCGATTACGAGGAGCGCTTTGCCACCTTCCCGTGGTGGGGTGATTCCAAATACTTCATTACCCGCGTGCAGGTCAGCCAGTCGCCCCACGTGCAGAAATTCGGCAACAAAGGGGCAGAAGAAGGGGGGCAGTAATCACGGCAGCAGGGCGGCCGCATCCGCGTCCAGCAGCCACAGGAGCCTGCCGCTCCCGGGTGCCACCCGGGAAGCAGGGTACTTTTCGGAGCCCTCAAGGCCCTGTGTAATCTCAAGGACCCTTTCGGCTTTATTGCGGCCGGTCACCAAAAAAACGACCCGGGTGGCCTGGTTGATCACGCCCCCGGTTAGGGTAATGCGTTGCTGGCCGCTCCCGGGGTGGGTGGCCACGGCACAACACTGGGGGGCATCCCACAAATGGGCCTCATGCGGGAAGATCGATGCGGTATGCCCGTCCTCCCCAAGGCCCAGGACCACGAGGTCCAGGACGGGCCACCCCCTGCTTTCGGGCAGGGTATCCCGGAGCACCTGTCCATACCGGGCGGCCTCCTGCGCGGGGGGGGCTTCCCCCCGGATCCTGAAGACCTGCGGTTCCGCAACCCCAACCTTCTGCAAGAGGTGTTCCCGGGTCATCCCATAGTTGCTGTCGGGGTGGGTGGGGGGCACACAACGCTCGTCGCCCCAGTAAAAACGCAATGCTTCCCAGGGCAACGTGTCGCGATAGTCTTCGGCCAGGACCTCAAACCAGGTTTTAGGGGTGCTCCCCCCGGAAAGCGCCAGGGTCTGAAGACCCTCTTCCCGGTTCCAGGCCACCAACCGGTCTGAAAGGGCCCTGGCTACATCGAGCTTAGAATCGTAAACCGCTATTTCCATAGTTCAGGATATCACACAGAAGGCCGGGTCGTCCCGGATATGTTCCCCGGGGTTCCTCCACCCGAAATCACCCTCAATAAGATCGTCGGCATTCTTCGGGCCCCAAACCCCGGAGGAATACCCGTACGTGACCACGTCCTCCCCGTGTTGCCAGTATTTCAGGATAGGGTCCACAAACTTCCAGGCGGCCTCCACCTCATCGGCCCGGGCATAAAGGGTGGCGTCCCCGTTCATGGCGTCGAGCAACAACCGTTCATAGGCTTCCATCACCGTCACCTGGCCCAGGTCGGAATAATAGAAATCCAGGTTGGCACGGGCCACTTCAAAACCCTGGCCAGGGACCTTTACCCCGAATTTGATCGCCATCCCCTCATTGGGCTGGATGCGGATAATCAATTTGTTGTCGTACTGCTCCATGCCAGAGCCCCGGAAAATCTGGTGGTGCGGGGTCTTGAAGTGGATCACCACCTCAGTCACCTTGGTCGGCATCCGTTTGGCCGTGCGCACATAGAACGGGACGCCGGACCACCTCCAGTTGTCGACATAGAATTTGATGGCCGCGTAGGTTTCGGTGGTCGAATGGGGGTCTACTCCTTCCTCTTCCCGGTATCCAACCACCTGTTCGCCGTTGCAGCTCCCGGCGAGGTACTGCCCCCTAATGGTATGGTTGAAAAGGACTTTGGGGTCGGTCATAACCCTGAGGGATTTAAGGGCCTTGACTTTTTCGTTGCGGATTTCTTCGGGCTGGGGCCCGATGGGGGGCTCCATAACCACAAGGGAAACGATTTGCAGCAAGTGGTTCTGGAACATATCGCGCAGGGCGCCCGACCTTTCGTAGTAACCGCCCCGCTTGCCGACCCCCTCGCTTTCCGCATTGGTAATTTCCACATGGCGGATGTAGTTGCGGTTCCACAGCGGTTCGAAAATACTGTTGGCAAATCGGGTCACCAACAGGTTTTGGACGGTTTCCTTCCCCAGGTAGTGGTCGATCCGGTAAATCTGCGATTCCCCGCAATACTGCTGGAGTTCCCGGTTGAGCCCGCGGGCCGATTCCAGGTCGTACCCGAAGGGCTTTTCCACAATCAGCCGCCGGTACCCCTCCCCCTCCTCCAGGAGACCGCGGGCGTGGAGGTTTTTTGCAATGGTCCCATAAAGGGCCGGGGGGGTGGAAAGGTAAAAGATGACGTTCCGCTCGCCGCCCTGCTCGGCATCCAGGGCCAGGATCCGATCGCCCAGGGGGCTGTAATCGGTTTCATAGGAATCCCCCAGGTCGTGGTAAAATACCTTTTCGGAGAAGTCCTTCCGCAACCCGAAGTTTCCAATGGTCTGCGGGATAAATTTGTTCTTTAAAACCATCCGTTCCCTGAAGGAGGTGTCATCCCCTGCGCTTCGGCTGACCCCGAGGACCGTAAAACGCGGCGGCAGGTGTTTTCCCTGGAACAGGTTGAAGAGGGCTGGCATCAGCTTGCGTTCGGTCAGGTCGCCAGAGGCGCCGAAAATGACTAGAAGCTGGTTGGGGATTTTATTCATGCCTGCCATGGGACCCTTATGCCCGGGCTACCCTTAACTGGATATTTTGAGCTATTTTTGAGGGATCCCAGGCGAAGATAGAATTAATTTGGCTGGGGAAAAAATCGACCGGAAAAACCCATCACAACCTATGGATACCCATTTGCAACCCAGGGAACCTTTTTTTGAATTCGGCTTGATTGGCCTGGGGGTCATGGGCCGGAATTTCATCCTGAATGTCGCTGAAAAAGGGTTTAGGGCCCTGGGTTATGACCTCGACCCCGGGAAGGCCAGTGCCCTCGAGCAGGAGGGCCGGGAGGTTGGGGCAGTGGCTGCCACCACCGACCTGGGCGACTTTGTCGCAAGGCTTGGGCGCCCGCGGAAAATCATGCTGCTGGTTCCCGCAGGCGCTGTGGTGGACCAGGTGCTGGACCAGCTTTTGCCCCTTTTAGACCCCGGCGATATTGTGGTCGATGGGGGAAATTCCTATTTCACGGATACCGACCGGCGGGAGGCCCGACTCAAGGCCAAAGGGCTCCACTACTTTGGGGCGGGGGTTTCCGGCGGGGCCGAAGGGGCCAGGAAGGGGCCGAGCATCATGCCCGGAGGCTCCCCTGGGGTTTATGAAGCCCTCCGGCCGGTATTCGAGGCCGTTGCCGCCAAATTCAGGGGAGCCCCCTGTGTAGCGTACCTCGGCCCTGGATCTGCGGGCAATTATGTTAAAATGGTCCATAATGGCATCGAGTACGGGCTGATGCAACTGACTGCGGAATGCTACCAGGTCCTGGCAAGGCTCGGCGGGTTATCCAACCCGGACCTCAGCGCGCTCTTCCACCGCTGGAACCAGGGTCGGCTCCAATCGTTCCTGATCGAGATCACCGCTGAAATCTTCCAACAGCCCGACCCGCTGGGCGAAGGCGAGCTTATTGACCGCATCCTCGACAAAGCCAAACAGAAAGGGACCGGGAAATGGACGTCCCAGAATGCCATGGACATGGGCATCCCCGTGCCGACCATCGATATTGCGGTAACCACCAGGGCCATTTCTGCCCTGAAACCGGCCCGGCAGGAAGGGGAAGGCCGTTATCCGAAACCCGTGCCGCAGAGGGTTAACGCAGACCTCCTCGAAACCCACTGTGAGGCAGCCCTGTATTTTGGCTTCCTGATGACCTATGCCCAGGGGTTGCACCAGCTTTCTGCCGCCTCGGCCGAATACGGCTACGGCCTCGACCTGGCCACGGTAGCCCGGATCTGGCGGGCGGGGTGCATCATCAGGGCCGCTGCCCTGGATGCGATTTCAGGAGCCTACGAAGCGGATCATGCCCTGGAAAACCTGCTGCTTTCTGAGCGGTTCGCACCGGAGATCACCGCATGCCTCCCCGGGGCAAGGTCGCTGCTGGCCCTGGCCATTGCCCAGGGTATCCCCATGCCGGCGCTTTCAGCCTCCCTCTCCTATTTCGATGCCATGACCACGGCCAGGTTGCCCATGAACCTGGTGCAGGCGCAACGCGACTATTTCGGTTCCCACACTTATGAACGGACCGACCGGGAAGGGGCTTTCCACACCGACTGGACGGGGGGGGCGGGATAAATTCGATCATCCGGATCCCCGGCGCTGCGCTTGGGGACAACACGGCCTGTCTAAAAAAAGATCCCGCCACTGGCGGGATAAATTCGATCATCCGGATCCCCGGCGCTGCGCTTGGGGATCCGGGATCTCATTTACTTACTCAAATACATCTTACGTCGGGAATACAGGTTGTAGAAGGCATCGTCTTTCAGGTTTTTAATAAAAAGGATGCTCTCGCCCGTGCTCTTCATTTCCGGCCCCAGGTTCTTGTTCACCTTGGGGAATTTATTGAAGCTGAAGACGGGCTGCTTGATGGCAAACCCTTCGAGTTGCGGGTTGAAGGTGAAGTCCTTGAGTTTGTTGTGGCCCAGCATGACCTTGGTGGCGTAGTTCACATAAGGTTCCCCGTAGGCTTTTGCGATAAAGGGCACGGTGCGGGATGCCCGGGGGTTCGCCTCGATGATATACACCTGGTCGCCCTTGATGGCGAACTGTATGTTGATCAGCCCCACCGTGTTGAGGGCAAGGGCGATCTTCTTGGTGTGGTCCCTGATCTGCTGAATGACGAATTCGCCCAGGTTGAACGGGGGCAGGGTGGCATTCGAATCCCCGGAGTGGACCCCACAGGGTTCAATGTGCTCCATAATCCCGATGATGTAGACCTCTTCCCCATCGCAAATGGCGTCGGCCTCGGCCTCGATGGCCCCATCCAGGTAATGGTCGAGCAGGAGCTTATTGTTGGGGATGTTCCGAAGCAGGTCCACCACATGGGCTTCCAGCTCTTCCTTGTTGATGACGATTTTCATCCCCTGCCCCCCGAGCACATAGGATGGGCGCACCAACAGGGGGAATTTGAGTTTTTCAGCCAGCTTCAGGGCTTCATCGGCACTTTCGGCCACCCCGAACTCCGGATAGGGGATGCCGTTGTCTTTCAGCAGCGTTGAAAAACTTCCGCGGTCCTCGGCGAGGTCCAGGGACTGGAAGGTGGTGCCCATGATCCGGATGCCATATTTATTGAGCTTCTCTGCAAGTTTCAGGGCCGTCTGCCCGCCCAGTTGCACAATGACCCCTTCCGGTTTTTCATGCAGGATAATATCGTAGATATGCTCCCAGAACACGGGTTCGAAATAGAGCTTGTCGGCCGTGTCAAAATCGGTGGATACCGTTTCCGGGTTGCAGTTGATCATAATGGTTTCATAACCGCATTCCGCTGCGGCCAGGACGCCGTGCACGCAACAGTAATCGAACTCGATGCCCTGTCCGATCCGGTTGGGCCCGGAACCCAGCACCACGATCTTTTTGCGGTCGGTCACCTCGCTGTCGTTGGCGACATAACGCTCACCGGACGGGGTTTCGATTTCCTCTTCAAAGGTGGAATAGTAGTAAGGCGTCATGGCGCGGAATTCTGCCGCGCAGGTATCCACGAGCTTGTACACGCGCTTGATGCCCAGGGCCATGCGCTTGCTGTGCACCTCGCTCTCCCAGCACTCCAGCATATGGGCGATCTGCCGGTCGGCAAAACCCTTCTGTTTGGCCTCCAGCAGCAATTCCTTCGGCAGGGACTCCACGCTATACCGGCTGATTTCCTTTTCCAGCTGGTACAATTCTTCATACTGGCGAAGGAACCACATGTCGATACGGGTGATTTCATGGATGCGGCTAAGGGGGATCCCCAGTTGGATGGCATCGTAGATGACAAATACGCGGTCCCAACTGGCGTGAGTCAGCTTCTGGATGATCTGGTCATAGTCGGTGTAACTTTTCCCGTCGGCCCCCAACCCGTTGCGCTTGATCTCCAGGGACTGGGTGGCCTTGTGCAGGGCTTCCTGGAAGGAACGCCCGATGCCCATCACCTCCCCCACCGATTTCATCTGCAGGCCGAGGGTGCGGTCGGCCCCCTCGAATTTGTCAAAATTCCACCTGGGGATCTTCACAATCACATAATCCAGGGTGGGTTCGAACAGGGCGGAAGTCGACCGGGTGATCTGGTTATTGAGTTCATCCAGGGTATATCCAATGGCCAGCTTGGCCGCCACCTTGGCAATCGGATATCCGGTTGCCTTGGAAGCCAGGGCAGAAGACCGGGAAACACGGGGGTTGATCTCAATGGCGATAATTTCTTCTTCCTCGTCCGGGCTGACGGCAAATTGCACGTTGCAGCCCCCGGCAAAATCGCCGATACTGCGCATCATTTTAATGGCCATATCGCGCATGCGCTGGAAGGTCCTGTCGGAGAGGGTCATGGCCGGGGCCACCGTGATGGAATCCCCGGTGTGTATCCCCATGGGGTCCATGTTTTCGATGGTACAGATAATGACCACATTGTCGTTCTTGTCGCGGAGCAGCTCCAGCTCGTATTCCTTCCAGCCCATCATGGCCTTGTCGATCATCACTTCGTGGATGGGGGAAATTTCCAGTCCCCGGCTCAGCAATTCATCGAAATCCTCCGGCCGGTAAACAATGGATGCCCCGGCCCCGCCAAGGGTGTAGCTGGCCCGGATCACCAGGGGAAAGCCGAATTCCTGGGCGATTTCCTTTCCCTTCAGGAAGGAGGTGGCCGTGGCCTGCGGGGCCATCTTCACCCCGATGCGCGACATCAGTTCCCTGAACTTTTCGCGGTCTTCCGTAATGTTGATGGCATCGATGTCGACCCCAATGATCTTGATCCCAAATTCATCCCAGATCCCTTTTTCACCCGCCTCGATACAGAGGTTCAGGGCGGTCTGCCCCCCCATGGTGGGAAGGACCGCGTCGATTTCGGGGTGTTTCCGGAGCACTTCCAAAATAGACTGGGTCGTCAGGGGCAAAAGGTACACGTGATCGGCCATGGAAGGGTCTGTCATGATCGTGGCCGGGTTGCTGTTGATCAGGACCGTCCGGATGCCGTCTTCCCGCAGGGACCGGAGTGCCTGAGACCCGGAGTAGTCAAACTCACAGGCCTGACCGATGATGATCGGGCCTGAACCAATAATCAGTACGGAGTGGATGTCTTTGCGTTTGGGCATTAGGGGAAGAATTTGAAATTACTGGATAAAAAAAAGGTGCTACTTTCAGCAAGTAACACCTGGATTATTTATTAAATGGGTATCCCATTACTTTTTGTGCCTCGGCTCGGAAGATACGCTTAATTTTTTACGTCCCTTAGCTCTTCTGCGCGCCAAAACCTTTCTGCCGTTGGCAGAGGCCATACGCTCACGGAACCCGTGCTTATTCCTACGTTTTCTTTTCGAGGGCTGGAATGTTCTTTTCATGGATGGTGCTTTAACCAGTGACCGGTTCAGGCCGTGAAGCCTGCGGAAAATCTGGGCGCAAATATACGAAGAGTTTTTGCAATCCCAAATCCAAATAAATTTTTTTTAGCCCGGTTTTTACTACTTTTGCACCGGATCCTCCACGAGCAGCTCCCATGCAGAAAATTTTAGCCCTTTTATGCCTTTATGTCGGTTTTCAGGGTGCGGTATATTCCCAGGCAACCCTGGAATACCGGCTCCGGGAAGGAGATGTATTTACCTTTGAGCAACAGGCGGAACAACGGGTCACCCAGACCCTGGAAGAAACCACCCAGGAGCTCACCAACCGAATCTCGGGGATTCTGCAGTACCGGGTACTGAAGGTGAGGGAAAAAGGGTACCTCCTGGAATTCCTCTTCAAGGACCTGGTCTTCCAGATCGAAGACGGGCAGGGTTCGGTCCTCCTCGATGTCCATGCTTCGGAACCCCAAAACGGGGATGCCCAGTCGCAAATCTTTCACGCCCTGCTGAACGTACCCGTACAGATGGAAATCGACCGCAAGGGAAAGGTCCTGCAGGTCACCGGAGGGGACAGCCTGGTTTCCCAGGTCATCCAAAAATCGGGGGTACCCGAGGGGTTTGCCCGGACGGTGATGCGCAAGTCCCTGGAACAGGAATACGGCTCTGAGGCCCTTGCGCGCAGTTATGAACAGATGACCTACCTGTATCCCGGGACCCCGGTTCAGGTTGGGGACCAGTGGCGCAATGCCTTTGAAGGGAAGTTGCAGTCGAAAAACCTTTGGAGGCTCGACAGCCTTACCACGGACCGCGCTTCCATCAGTGGGAAGGCCGAGGTAACCATGCAGGTGGAAGAACCCGCCATGACCATGCACCTGGCCGGGAAGCAGGAAAGTACGGTTTCCACCGACCGCCACAGCGGTTTTATCCTCGAAATGCGGGTCTCCAACCGGGCTGAGGGAATATCCACCCTCTCCCAGACAGGGTCCCTGGAAGTCCCCACTGTGGTTACTTCCAATGTAGTGTACCGATTAATAGACCAGAAACATGTTCAATAAAAACATCAAGCTTGCCCTGGCCATGCTGATCGTGGCCTTTGCCGGGTACCAGTTCGTTGAAGGGGAAATCGGCAATGGGATTTTTCTCATCCTGCTGTCCCTGATTTTTGTTTTCCTGTATTTCCGCAATGAGATCATCCTGTTGTCTTTCCTCCGCATGCGGAAGCAGGACCTGGAAGGAACCGAGAAGTGGCTGCAAAAGATAAAAAACCCGGAAAGTGCCCTGACGACTAAGCAGCAGGGGTACTACAACTACCTTTACGGGATCATCTTTTCGCAGAAGAACCTGACCCAGGCGGAAAAATACTTCCGAAAAGCCCTGAAGTTAGGGCTGAACATGGATTACGACGTGGCCATGGCCAAGCTGAGCCTGGCCGGGATCGCCATGCAAAAACGGAGGAAACGGGAAGCGGTAACGTTGCTTCAGGAGGCCAAAAAGCTCGATAAAAACAACATGCTGGGGGAGCAGATCAAGATGATGCAGCAGCAATTGAAACGCATCTGAGCAGGTTCCATGGCCTTACCTGCGGCACCCCGTTAGGTATGGAGCGCATTGTTCCGGGGTATCGAAAAAACAACTCTGGAGACGGAAAGGTCCTGAGAAGCGGACAACAGGTACCACCTTCATTATTTCTTTGGCAGGAAAAATCCACAGGGGATTTTCAGAAAAATCTCCCAGGGAGCAGGTATCCTCAAATCATCTTTTTGTTTAATTTAACACTATGCGAAAAGGATAAGGCTTCAAAAACAGGGAAGCCTCCACAACAGCCTATATAGCGTAGCGGGAAAAAGTTAAGGCTTCTAATACCCATTATGATGAAAATAAAATTAGTCCATGTATTGCTATTGTGGCTCGTCCCACTGGTTTGTAGCTTTGATAGCCACGGGAACAGGAACATTGCAGCAAATAGCGAGGATTATATTAAAGTAACATTCAACGGCACAGAGTTTCTCTTTAATGAAAAAGATTACCTTAACGCTTTTACAGGTATCATGCCCGATGGCAGACACTTTTTATCCATTAACGGCAGTATTCCTGAGGACAGTTCGGGTTCTTCCGAATCCGTTTCAATCCTGATTTATTCCCAAGATGAAATTAGGGCAGGGGTCTACGGTGATGGGGGATTTGTGGAGTTTGGACCCTTTGGAAATTTGTTTGTGGGAGCGGAGTTGGGGTTTATCTCTCAAACAAATTCTTTATTAACGGCGACAGATCCAAACAACCCACAATCCACAGTGAACATTCTTGAGTTGAATGAAACGGGGGTTAGAGCTACATTTTCAGGGACGGTAATCAACCCAATCGATAGAAGCTCTCACAGCATTAGCAATGGGGAATTGTTTGTTGCGTTTTAAGTCCTCTTCATTGTCACCACAGATGTTTAAATCTGTTGATTTTACGCTCCTTTAAAAGTACATCGTGCCGGTAAGCGGCAGAGAAATACACCAAATGGGTAAGTGTGAAGGTGGTGAAATCTGAAAAATCCCCCCGGCCTATTTCCCAAAACGGGCCTCCAGGGCGCGCTCGACATAGAAAAGCAGGACCCCAATCATCAGACACATCACCACAATCGCCAGAAAAGCAGCCCATCCGGGATGCATTGAGAATCCAAGGCCGGCCAGGCCCAGCACCACCTGAATCCCTCCGACCCAAACCATACCACGTGCGGAAAGGGTTTGCGCAAAATCCCAGCGTTCCTGGCTTTTCATGGAACGGGCCGTGCGATACCCGTAGAGCCAGTTAATGCTCTTTGGGGGGTATTTCCAGAGGATGGCGCCTGAAATCGAGAAAATCAAGCCGGTAAGCACCAGGGTTAGCGTCCAGGGGTTGGTCAGAAGCGCTTCCATGCCATAACGTTACTAATGGGTCAAATGTAAATTCCCTGCCGGTTTCCCTGTCCCGAGGCGGTCAGGGTCCTACCCGGTAATACCCCTTCATGGGGATGTCGATCTGGTATGCCTTCCCGGAGGCGTTGTTCAGGTGGGGTTCCCTGAGCCAGGGGTTGTGGCGCTTGAGGATCTTGTAATTGATGCCGTACTGGCTGGCAAAGTCGGCAAAGTTGGTCACCGGGGTATCGACCTCCACCTGGAAGGTGGGGACATTCTTGTACAGGTGCTCCTCTTCCATCATAAAACCGTATTTATCCGGGTTGGAGAGGATTTCCTTAATGGCCAGGATGCGGAAAACGTACCGGCCGGTTTCCTGCCCGAGCAACAGGTCGTAATATCCCCCGGCCTGCTGTACCGACATAAAGCGGTCAATGGCACCCGTACCGGCGTTATAGGCGGCGGCTGCCAGGGTCCAACTCCCGTATTTCTCCCGGTATTTCTTCAGGTACCGGCAGGCTACCTCGGTCGATTTCTCCAGGTGGTACCGCTCATCTACATTTTCGTTGATCTCCAGGCCGTATTCTTTCCCGGTCGCCTTCATGATCTGCCAGAAGCCAGTGGCCCCTGCCGGGGAAACCACGTTCTGCAGGCCGCTCTCGGCCACCGCGAGGTATTTGAAATCATCGGGGATGCCATTTTTGGCCAGGATGGGTTCAATCACCGGGAAATACTGGTGTGCCCGCTTCATCAGCAGCAGGGCGTTGGATTGCCAGTAGGTATTCACCAGGAACTCCCGGTCGATCCGTTCTAAAACCTCCGGGTCGTCCTGGGGAACGGATTCCCCTGCAAAATTTAAGTCCTGAGGGATGGCGATGGCCGAAATCTGATAGGTCGGGCTTACCCGCAGTTCCGGGTCTGTTGCCGGCCCAGAGGCGGCGGGGGATTCCGTGGGCTCCATACCCTGCTGAACGGCAAAGATAAGGGTGCTAACTACCAACAGGAACCCAAGGAACATCAGGCTGTTTTTCAGAAATCGCATAAGACAGGGGCTTAAAAGTTTGTATTCAAAGGTATTAAAAGGAACTATCATCCTGCAAAATTATTGCGGGGAGATGTTCATTTAACCATCTGTGCCGGTGGAGGATCATCGTATGGGTGCCCCCGGGTACCCTAATACACGGACCGATATGGGCCATAGGGAACACGGAATCGCAATCGCCGTGGATATGGACCAGGCCCGGGATGGGGGTATCGCGTTCCCAGTGCACAATCCGGTCGAGGGCCCAGTCGAGGTAGGTTTTGTCGCGCACCGCCAGGTACCGCTCGTAAAGCTGTAACCGCTTTTTGACCGGATCGCCGAAGGCCAGCCGTGCCAGGACTTCCACGTTGCTGATGATCCCCGTGGGCAGGAGTTTGTGTAGGCGCGTGTACCTGGCGACCAGGAGCCTTCGGGGCATTTCCGATCGGCACTTGATGCTGGAAATGATGATGGTTTTGCGGGGCTGCAGGTAGCCTGCCATTTCCTGTGCCAACATCCCCCCGAAAGAAACGCCTACCAGGACAGGGTTGGGGCGGGTGACCTTTTCAGCCATCCTGGCCGCGTACTCGGTTAGGGTCATGCCCGGCCAGGGAACAAACCACTCCAGCAGGTGCACCTCAAACCGGTCGGGGGGAAGGCAGATAAATTCAAAGATCTCCGGGCTGGCTGCCAGGCCGGGGATAAAATATACGGGGATCTTATCAGGGGTATCCAGGTTCAAAACAGGCTAAATCTTAGTTTTTTAGCATTTTTTTTAGTACTTTAGCATTCTGTTTTGGTTGTTCTTTAAAACTTCCAGAAAAGCGATCTTTTTCAGGCTCGGCTCCGATGGCATAGATCGCATTTTTTTCATCTGAAACCAAATTAAATCAAACTATATGAGTGATCTGGCCATCAAGGACAACAGCTTTCTGCGCCAATTTGAAATTCGCGTAGACGGGGAGTTGGCAAAAATCGAGTACTCCTCGCAGGAGCGCAAGGTATTCCTCACCAAATTAGTGATCCCGGAAGCCATCAACCGGGAAGGTTTCAAAGAAGAGTTCATCAAGGCCGTTTTGCACCACATCCAGGAGCAAAACCTGCGCGTAGTACCGACCAGCCCGCAAATTGCCGGGTTCCTGAGAAAAAATCGCCAGTACAAGGAAATGCTGCCTATCGGCATCCGGATCTGAGCGGCAATCCTTACGACAATCCCACTACCCCGGCCACCGTGCCGGGTTTTTCATTCAGCGGATGCCCCTCAGCTGCCAAACGCACCAAGCCATCGGGGTCTATACTACCCAATACACCCCGGTGCAGGGTATTGACCAGGGCGGGGTCCCAGGGGGCCTTTACCTTCACGTAGTTTTCCGTGAAGCCATGGATATACCCCTTTTTGTTTTCCCCTTCGAAAAGCACGGTCCGAAACTGGCCCAGTTGGCTTTCGTAAAAAGCCCTCCGCTTTTTCTCCGAAAGGCCCCTGAGCAGGGTGCTCCTGCGGGCGCGCTGCTTTGGGGAAACCACCCCGTCCATAGCTGCCGCAGGGGTATTGGGCCGCTCGGAGTACGGAAAAACATGGAGGTAGTCAATTTCCAGCCCGTGCAGGAAATCGTAGGTCTCCATAAAAGCTTCTTCCCCCTCGCCGGGAAACCCGACGATCACGTCCACCCCGATACAGGCGTGGGGCATCCGTTCCCGGATGCGGGAGACCCGTTCGGCATATAATTCCCGCAAATACCTCCGGCGCATGCGCTTGAGGATTTGGTTGCTGCCGCTCTGCAGGGGGATGTGGAAATGGGGGACAAAGCTATTGCTTCGCGCTACAAAATCAATAATGTCATTGGTAAGCAGGTTGGGTTCGATCGATGAGATGCGCAACCGCTGTATCCCCTCCACGGTATCGAGGGCCTGGATGAGCTCCAGGAAGGTGTGTTCATGTTTCTTGTTCCCGAATTCCCCCTTCCCGTAGTCGCCGATGTTTACCCCCGTAAGCACGATTTCCCGGATGCCCTGCGCAGCGATCTCAGCGGCATTCCGGAGCACATTTTCCAGCGTATCGCTGCGGGAGATGCCCCGGGCCAGGGGGATGGTACAATAGGTGCATTTGTAGTCGCAGCCATCCTGGACCTTTAAAAAGGCCCGGGTCCGGTCCCCGATGGCATAGCTGCCCACATAAAAATCCGCCTGCCCGATCTCGCAGGAATGCACCTGCCCGGTTTCCTGTTTGCCCAGGCCCTGCAGGTAGTGCCCCAGGTTGAATTTTTCGGTGGCCCCGAGGACCAGGTCCACCCCGGGGATGGCAGCGATTTCCCCGGGCTGCAGCTGGGCATAGCAGCCCACCACGGCCACGAGCCCTTCAGGGTTTGCCTTTTGCGCCTGCCGGAGTGCGGTGCGGAACTTGCGGTCGGCATTCTCCGTCACGGAACAGGTGTTGATGACATACAGGTCTGCCGCCTCCGAAAAGTCAACTTTACGGAACCCATCCTTCTCCAGGTCCCGGGCAATGGTGGAAGTTTCCGTAAAATTGAGTTTACACCCCAGGGTATAATAGGCCACCTTTCGTTCCATAGCCGCTTTTCAGTGGTTTTAAAGGCCGCAAAGATACCAAAAATCAACAGAAGGCGATCGCCCTGAGGTATCAGGGCGCAACCTGCATCAGGATTTCCGGTACTTCCGGCTTTGTTCAAAGACCTCCAGGAAGATTTGCTCATCCTCCCGGGTAAATTCCTGTCCCCGTCGTTCCATAGCCACCCGGGCGGCTTCGAAAGCCTTTTCGGGGAGGTACGTGCTAAACCCGGAAGTACCGCCCCAACTGAAGCTTGGGATGAAATTCCGCGGGAACCCGGCCGCGAAAATATTGCAGCTCACCCCTACGACCGTCCCCGTATTGAACATTGTATTGATCGCTGATTTGCTGTGGTCGCCCATCACGAGCCCGCAGAATTGCAGCCCGGTTTGGTCAAAGCTGCCACTCTGGTAGTTCCAGAGCCGCACCCTGGCGTAATTGTTCTTCAGGTTGGAATTGTTGGTGTCGGCCCCCAGGTTGCACCATTCCCCCAGGACGGCATTCCCCAGGAACCCATCGTGCCCCTTGTTGGAGTACCCGAACAGGACGGCATTGTTGATTTCCCCCCCTATTTTGCACCATGGCCCTGCCGTGGTGGGCCCATAGATCTTTGCCCCCATCTTTACCACCCCATGTGCGCCCAGGGCAAACCCGCCCCGGATCAGGCTTCCCTCCATAACTGTGGCTTCCCGCCCGATGTAGATAGGGCCTTCCGAGGCATTCAGGATGCTGAACTCGACGCTGGCGCCTTCCTCCAGGAAGATGCGTTCGGGGTGAACCGCCCGGTTTGAGGCCGGCAGCGGCATGGATTCGCGGCCGCGGGTGAGCCGGTCGAAATCCTCGGCCAGGGCCGGGCCATTGATGGAAAAAATATCCCAGGTATTGCGCAATTCCCTGACCCCCCCCTGGTAAGCGATTTGCCTGAAGCCCACGGGTCCGGCTTCCCCGGCGGGTTCGGGGCTGCGGTAAGCGAGCACCCCTAAAGGCCCGGAAAGGGCTTCCCCGGCTTGAAGGTTCTTCACTGCCTGCGCCAGGGCGGCATCGGGCAGCAACGACCCTTTAATGAACAGGTTGTCGGTTCCCGCCTCCATCGGAAATTTGCCGCTTAGATAGGGTTCCGTCTTGAACGAAACCGGGGCAGCGAGCTCGTACTCCCATTTTTCCTGAAGGGTCAGGATCCCGATGCGCAGGGCGCCCACAGGGCGCGTATACGTTAAGGGAAGGAGGGCTTCGCGCCGGTCCCCGTCATAAAGGATATAGTGCATGGCTGGCTTTTAAGGCAAAGGTAACAATTCGCGGTATTCCTTCCCGGCCCCCCACAAGTGGATAAGAAGCCACAAAAAATGGGCAGCATCCCGGGGGATACTGCCCATCTTTCGTATAAGGAGGCTGAAGGGGCCTGCCCCTTAATCCTTTTTGAACTTCTGGTATTTGTTTTTGAATTTGTCGATCCGACCTGCGGTATCGACCAATTTGGCCTTCCCGGTATAATACGGGTGTGAGGTCCTGGAAATTTCCAGTTTCACCAGGGGGTATTCCACCCCGTCCACTTCAAGGGTCTCTTTGGTATCAGCGGTAGATTTGGTGATGAAAACATCCTCATTGGACATGTCCTTGAACGCTACCAGCCTGTAATTTTCGGGGTGAATGCCTTTTTTCATGGGTCTTACGATTAATGCCTGCAATTTTTCAAGGGTGCAAATGTAATGAATTTTTATTTTATAACCTCAGGGGCTCTGCCGAAAAAAAAGAAATTAAATGCATATTTTGGTGTAACATTTCGCCCTTTGCTTAAACCAATAGCCACCAAACTTTAAAATGTAAAAAATCATGGATTCCACTGCACCCAAAACCGGTAAATTTTCGCTGAACTACGGACTGATCCTCGGGGGCCTGGGGGTCGTCTTCGGGATAATGCTTTTTATCAGCGATGCCCATACCTCCCAAAGCCCGGTCAATTCCGTCGTGAGCATGGCCATGATGATCGGGGTGATCTTCTGGGGGATCATCAGTTTCAGGAAGGCCAACGAGGGCTTCCTCACCATTGGGGAGGCCTTGAAACTGGGGGCCGGGATCGCCCTGATTGCCGGGGTTTTAACGGTCCTCTGGACGCTGGTCCTTACCTATGTCCTGGATCCGGAATTCCCCTCCAAAGTCATGGACGCCCGTCTGGCCGAGGCCGCTTCTAACCCCAATCTGACCCCGGAAATCATCCAGCAGCAAAAGGAAATGGGCCTGAAATTCTGGTGGGTGGGCTACCCGGTGATCCTCATCGTCAACATCCTGCTGGGGTTGCTCATCGGCCTGGTGGGGGGCCTGATCTTCAAAAAGGCACGCCCGGAGTATTAATCCCAAAAGCGTACCTTTGGGGAGGAAAAAGCAACGCCCTTTAATGCACCTGTCCATCGTCATCCCCCTGCTGAACGAGGAGGAATCCCTCAGCGAGCTCTACCATTGGATTGCATCGGTCATGCAATCCAATGGTTTTTCTTATGAGGTCCTGTTCATCGACGACGGCAGTACCGATAACAGTTGGGGGATCATCCGTGAACTTGCTGCGACCAACCCTGAAGTCCGCGGGATCCGGTTCCGCAAAAATTTCGGGAAATCCCAGGCCCTGCACGCCGGGTTCAGGGCGACCCGGGGGGAAGTCGTGGTCACTATGGATGCCGACCTGCAGGACAACCCTGAAGAAATCCCGGAAATGGTGCGGATGATCCGGGAGCATGGGTTCGACATGGTCTCGGGCTGGAAAAAAAAGCGGTACGATTCCCTGCTGATGAAGAACCTGCCCTCCAAGCTGTTCAACTGGGCGGCGCGAAAAACCTCAGGCGTCCGCCTGCACGATTTCAATTGCGGCCTGAAGGCTTTCCGCCGGGAGGTGATCGAAAATATCGAGGTTTCCGGGGAGATGCACCGGTACATCCCCGTACTGGCCAAAAACGCCGGCTTCGGGAAGGTGGGCGAACAGGTGGTTCGCCACCAGGCCCGCAAGTACGGCAAGACCAAATTCGGGGCCGACCGCTTCATCAAAGGGTTCCTGGACCTGATCACCATTTGGTTCGTCTCCAAATTTGGCAAGCGCCCCATGCACCTTTTCGGGGCCCTGGGGGTGCTGATGTTTGTCATCGGGTTTGGCTTTGCCCTCTACCTGGGGATCGACAAATTGTTCCTGAACCCAACCGGCCGGCTGCTGGCCCAGCGACCGGAATTTTTTATCTCCCTTACCGCCATGGTCATCGGGACGCAAATGTTCCTGGCCGGGTTTTTGGGAGAGATGATCCTCCGGGTAAAAAAGAACCAGGAGCGCTATACCATACACGAAACCCTGAATCTCGACCGGCCCCTGACAGGGGCCGTTCACGAAGTCACGGGTTAGGCATGCCCCGCGGGTCCTGCCTGCCCCCTTTCGGATTTTCTGATGTAACTTTGCCAAAAAACCACCCATGCCCATCGACCCTTCCATCCTGGAGGCTGCCCAAAGCTGGCTGACCGATTTTTTTGACCCGGAAGTTAAAGCCGAAATCAGGGAACTGATCGAAAAAAACCCGGACGAACTCACGGACCGTTTTTACAAAACGCTTGAATTTGGAACCGGCGGCATGAGGGGGATCATGGGCACGGGTACCAACCGGATCAACAAATACACCCTCGGGAAAAGCACCCAGGGCCTGAGCGACTACCTCCGGGAGGTATATGGGCCCGATGGCCTGAAGGTCGTTATCGCCTATGACTGCAGGCACAACAGCCAGTCCCTGGCCCGCACGGTGGCAGAAGTGTTTTCCGCCAACGGCATCGGGGTCTTTTTGTTTTCCGACCTGCGCACCACCCCGGAGCTTTCTTTTGCCGTGCGGCACCTCGGGTGCCACGCCGGGATTGTGCTGACTGCCTCCCACAACCCGCCCGAATACAATGGGTATAAGGTATACTGGACCGACGGGGGGCAAATCGTCCCCCCCCAGGACCAGGAGATCATCGACCGGATCAATCGCCTGGATTATGAGGCAATACGCTTTAAAGCCCGGGAGGACCTCATTGAAATCATCGACCGGGAAGTGGACGAGGCCTTTATCAACGCCTGTGTGCAGCACGGGAGTTTTGATGCCCCGGGACGGGAAGTCCTCTCCATTGTCTTTACCTCCCTGCACGGCACATCCATCACGGCCATCCCGGAGGTCCTCAGGCGGGCCGGCTATACCCGGGTTACCATCATCGAAAGCCAGGCCACCCCTGACGGGGGTTTCCCTACCGTAAAATCCCCCAATCCGGAGGAACCCGAAGCCCTGAAAATCGCCCTGGAAAAAGGAGCGGAAATTGGGGCCGATATCGTCATCGGCACGGACCCCGACAGCGACCGGCTTGGGATTGCCGTGCGCAATGCCAAAGGGCAGCTCGAATTGCTCAACGGCAACCAGACCATGGTGCTGATGACGCGCTTCCTGCTGGATCGACGGAAGGCAGCCGGTTTTCAGGGGGATGAATTCATTGCTTCCACCATCGTTTCCACCCCCATGATGCAGGCCATGGCCGATGCCTATGGGGTGGAATGCAAGACCTCCCTGACCGGGTTCAAGTGGATCGCGAAGATGATCCGGGATTTTCCCAACCAACACTTTGTCGGCGGCGGGGAAGAAAGTTTCGGCTATATGGTTGGGGACTTTGTGAGGGACAAGGATGCCGTAACGGCGACCCTCCTTGCCTGCGAAATAGCTTCGGAAGCCAAATCGCGGGGCAGCAGCTTCTACCTGGAGTTGCTGCAGTGCTATGTGGATTTTGGCTGCTATCGGGAACGCCTGGTTTCCCTGACCAAAAAGGGCATGCACGGGGCGGCGGAAATTACCGCCATGATGCGGGAATTCCGCGAAAACCCGCCTAAAACCCTGGACGGCTCCCCGGTGGTGCGGATTGACGATTACCAGCAGTCCGTTTCCCGCGACCCCCGGAAAGGAACCACCAGGACCATCGCGCTGCCGCAGTCCAATGTGCTGATCTACACCACCGAAGAAGGGCTGCGCCTGGCGGCACGCCCCAGCGGCACGGAACCCAAAATAAAGTTTTACATCAGCGTGAATACAAGGCTGGATAACACCGCT
>CAZIJW010000006.1:887-101056 GCA_964539905.1 uncultured Robiginitalea sp. | reverse complement strand
CACGGAACCCAAAATAAAATTCTACCTGAGTGCCCACCAGCCGATTGAAACCCGGGAAGGGTACCCTCTGGCCCTGCAGGAACTGGAATCCAAACTGGACCGCGTCGTGGAGGAACTGAACTTGAACGGATGAGCTACTTCAGGAAAATCCTCCGTTTTGCCCTCCCCTACCGCCGGTACGGGCTGCTGAATATCTTCTTCAACATCCTCTATGCCCTCTTCAGCGCCCTCTCGTTTGCAGCCCTGATCCCCATGCTGGATGTGCTTTTTCAGCAAACCCGGGAGATCGCCGCAAAACCGGTCTACCAGGGCATCGGCCAGTTGGAACCCTTCGTGAAAGGCTGGCTCTACTATCAGGTGGGAAGCGTGGCCGGGGATGACAAGATGAAGGCCCTGGTGCTCGTCATCGGGTTGGTTTTGCTGCTTTTCCTGTTGAAGAATGTCTTCAATTACCTGGCCATGTACTTTATCACCTTCCTGAGGAACGGGATCCTGAAGGACCTCAGGAATGCTATCTATGAAAAGATAGTGTCCCTCCCGGTTTCCTACTATTCAGAAAAGAAAAAAGGGGATGTGATCGCCCGCATTACGGCCGATGTCCTGGAGATACAGCATTCCTTCCTCTCCATCCTTGAACTCATTGTCCGCGAGCCCCTGACCATCCTGTTTACCATCGCGGTGATGTTCTTTATCAGCGTTGAGCTCACGGTTTTCGTCTTTGTCTTTATCCCCCTGGCAGGCATCGTGATCTCCCGGATCGGGAAATCGCTGAAAAGACGCTCCGACAGGGTTCAGGCCGAGCAGGGGGCGCTGTTATCGATTGTGGAAGAAACCCTGGGCGGCCTGAAAATCGTGAAGGCCTTCAATGCCGAAAAACGGTTCATAAAGGTCTTCCGCGACTCTACCGAACGGTTCTACCATTTTTCCAACAGCCTGCTGAACCGGCAAAACCTGGCTTCCCCCACCGGGGAATTCCTGGGTATTCTCGTTATCGGGGTCCTGCTTTGGTTCGGCGGGCGGATGGTGCTGGTGGAAAATACCCTGGATGCTTCCTCCTTTATTGCCTACATGGGCCTTGCGTACAACATCCTCACCCCGGCCAAAGCGATCAGCAAGGCCTCCTACGGGGTCCGCAAGGGGAATGCCGCGGCCGAACGGGTGCTGGAAATCCTGGAAACCGAAAACCCCATAAAGGATCCCGAAGACGGCAGGGAACTGGCCGGATTTAACGAAAGCCTCTGCCTTGAGGATGTTTCCTTCAGCTATGGGGAAGAGCCCGTCCTGAAGCATGTGACCCTCAGGGTACCCAAAGGGAAAACCGTGGCCCTGGTCGGGCAATCGGGCAGCGGGAAAAGTACCATTGCCAGCCTGGTGACCCGCTTTTACGACGTAAATTCCGGCCGCATCACCATCGACGGCACCGACCTTCGCGAGGTCACCAAAGCTTCGGTGCGCGGACTGATGGGCCTGGTGACCCAGGATTCCCTCCTGTTTAACGATACGGTACACAACAACATCCTGCTGGGCAGGGAAGGGGCAACCCGGGAAGAAGTGGAAGCTGCAGCCCGCGTTGCCAACGCCCACGACTTCATCATGCAACTGCCTCAGGGGTACGACACCTCCATCGGGGATGGGGGGAACCGGCTCAGCGGCGGGCAGAAGCAACGGCTTTCCATAGCCCGGGCCGTACTGAAAAACCCACCCATCATGATCCTGGACGAAGCGACTTCCGCCCTGGACACGGAAAGCGAAAGGCTGGTACAGGACGCCCTGGAAAACATGATGCGAAACCGTACCTCCCTGGTCATCGCCCACCGGCTGAGCACCATCCAAAAGGCAGATCTTATAGTCGTTATGCAACAGGGGGAAATTGCCGAGCAGGGTACCCACGAGGAACTCCTCAAAAAAGGCGGGGTGTATTCGCGCCTGGTGGAAATGCAGCAACTCGGATAAGGCAAAAAGGACACTGCCCTCCTGAGGCCCCGTTAAACCTTTTGGGCCCCAAACGGGTCTAATGCACAATATGGCAAGCATGTCAGCCGATTCCATTTTAGTGGCGCAACTCAGGGACCCGGGAAGTCGGGAAGCGGCCTTCAGGGAACTGGTGTTGCAGTACCAGGAACGGCTCTACTGGCACATCCGGGGCATCGTGCTCTCCCATGAGGATGCCGACGACGTGCTGCAGGAAACCTTCATTAAAGTGTATCGGAACATCGACGGCTTCAAGGGGGAGAGCAAATTGTATTCCTGGATGTACCGGATAGCCACCAACGAGGCGTTGAGTTTCCTGAAGCGGAATAGCAAAATACGGGAGGGAAGCAGCGGGGACCTGCAGCAACACCTGGTGCGAAACCTGCAGGCGGACCCCTACTTCGACGGGGGGCAGGCCGAACTGAAGTTGCAGGAAGCCCTTGCCGGGCTCCCGGAAAAACAGCGCCTGGTGTTCCACATGAAATATTTCCAGGACATGAAGTACGAGGAAATGTCGGAGGTCCTTGAGACCTCCGTGGGGTCGCTGAAGGCTTCCTACCACCTGGCCGTAAAAAAAATTGAAAAACAACTCAAAGCAGGCCTGCTGGAACGGCACTAAGATTTTAAGGATTAAACCTTTGGGGTAAATAAGCGTCTAACAATTAATGAGCACACCGTCAAAACATCATGGGTTCAGGGTCCCCGAAGGCTACTTCAAGCGCTTTCCGGAGCGCCTTTCCGACCGGTTAGGGGAAGGGGAACAGCTCAACCTGCCCGCGGATAGCGGGTTTACGGTACCCGAAAACTACTTTGAAACCTTTCCGGACCGCCTTAACGAGCGCCTGCAAAGGAAGGAAACCCCGGTGCGTCCGCTGTGGCCCGCCCTGAGGTTACCCCTCGCCGCAGCGGCCGCCGCCGTGCTGCTGCTGATCTTCCTGCGCCCATGGGCACAGGGGAACACCCCCGCGCCCCGTTTTGAGGACCTGGCCGGGGAAACCCTCGAAGCCTACCTGGATTCGGGGGATTTAGACCTCACGGCCTACGAACTGACGGAAACCATCCCCCTGGGGGACATCGGCCTGGCCGATGTCCTGGAAGCAAGCCCCGGGGATCAGCTGATTCTTGAATACCTGGAAAACAACACCGATACGGACGATGAACTCTATTGGGAAAATGACAACTAGGGGCCTTCGAACGGCCTTCCTGGCGTGCCTGGGCTTGTTGCTGACGGCCACGGCTTTCGGTCAGGACCCCGATGACCGGGAAAAAATCAAGGCCCTTAAAGTGGCTTTCTTCACCGAAAGGCTGGGCCTTAGCCCGGAGGAAGCCAGTGTTTTCTGGCCGCTTTACAACCAGTACGAAGAGGAGCGCGAAACCCTCAGGGACCGGCAACGCAGCGAAGTAAGGAACCGGCTGGAATCGCTCGGGTCCATCCCCGAACCGGAAGCCCGGAAAATCCTGGACCGCTACCTGGCCCTGGAAGCGCAGGAAGAGGATGCAGAGCGTCGGTTCTACCAAAAAATGGCCGACCGGTTTTCGGCCTCCCGCACCCTTGAACTTTTCAAGGCTGAACACGATTTCAGGCGTCGCCTCCTGGAGGAATACCGCAAGCGCCGCGGGAACCGACCCTGAGCCCCTACCGGAAACGCAACCTGGAAATCGTACCCTTGCCGGAGGCAACGGCCGTGGAATCGTCCACAAAACGAAGGCTGTAGAACCCTTCTTTGGAAAGGGGTGACCAGGTTCCCCCCCCGTCGCTTGAATAGGATATCCCCATAAACCCAACAGCAACCAGGTCGCGTCCCCGGCGCCCCGGCACATATTGCACGCAACTGCGGTACCCCGGCTCCCGGCCGGAGGCCTTAAGGGTCCAGGTCCTCCCCCCATCGAGGGTGGCTACCTTGTTGGCCCGGTTCTCTTCGGGCCGGGTGTAGTCGCCCCCAATCGCGTATCCGGTAAGGGTATCGTAAAAATCCAGGCTATACAGGCCGCAGGTTTCCGTTTCCGGACGCACCGGGGTGGCATATACGCTCCAGCTGTGGCCCAGGTCGGCGCTATGGAAAATCCGGCCCTTGCTGGTCACCACCCAGCACTGCCCGTCGCGGATGGCGATGTTGGTGTCACTGGCGGCAAATGCCCCTTCCCCTTCCAGGGCCGGGGGAAGCCCCTCACAAGGCAGTTTTTTCCAGCTTTGCCCCCCATCCCGGGTGAGCAGGATACTCAGGCATCCTTCCAGGGCATCGCCCACCGCAATCCCGTTCAGGTCGTCCCAGAAAGCCAGGGCATCGTAAAAGACCCCCGGCCCGTGTTCTTCGTAAACCAGTTCCATACGGCCCTTCCCCCCGGTTTTGTACAACAGGGCCGGGTCGCCGGCCGAGAGCATAAAAAAATCGGTGCTGGTATGGGCCACGGCCCTGAATTCAGGGTAACTTCCCCCGTATTCCATCCGGCCCGTCCTGACCGTGAAGTCGCGGGTGTCGAGGCTCCCGAAAAAGCCCCCGCTACCCGCAAACCCCACACTGCCCTGCATGGGCTCCAGGGCCCTTACAGAAATGCTGTCCTGCAGGAGGGCCGTCACTTCCACCATGCGGAAAGGCGCCGCTACAGGGGGCTCCCCGCAGGCCAGTGCCCCGAGCAGGCACAAGCCTGCGAATCCTTTTTTCATTTTACATTCCGGTTTGGGTAAATATAGCCTTATTTGGGCCAAAAGGGTACCTTTGCCCCCTATGATGCGTTTTCACAAAAACCTGACAGACGGGGTCATCGAGGCCCTTGATCGGATTTTCAACCAGGGGGCCTACGCCGACCGCGCCCTGGAATCCCTGCTGAAACAAAACCGGCAATGGGGGAGCAGGGACCGCGGTTTTGTCGCAGAAACCGTCTATGAAATCGTCCGCTGGAAACGGCTCTATTCCGAAATTGCCGGGGCTGCTTCCCCGTACAGCCGGGAGGACCTGTACCGTATCCTGGGTGCCTGGGCCTTACTGAAGGGGCATTCCCTTCCCGCCTGGGATGAATTTGCCGGGTTGGACAAAAAGGAAGTGCGGGACCGTCACGCAAACCTTGTGAAACAGCGCAAGTTCAGGGAATCGGTACCCGACTGGCTCGATCGCCTGGGTGTGGAAAGCCTGGGCGAAGCGGCGTGGACGCGGGAACTGGAAGCCCTGAACCAACAGGCGCCGGTGGTGCTGCGCGCCAACACCCTGCGCACCACCGCGGAAGCCCTCAGGGCGCAATTGGCGAAAGAGGGGTTCCAGACCGATTTTGTCGAAGGATACCCGGAGGCCCTTCGGCTTCAGCAGCGCGCCAATGTCTTCAGGACGCAAGCCTTCCGCGACGGGTGGTTCGAGGTGCAGGACGCCTCCTCCCAAAAGGTGGCCCCCTTCCTGGAGGCAGGCCCCGGGATGCGGGTGATTGACGCCTGCGCCGGGGCCGGGGGGAAAACCCTCCACCTGGCGGCCCTCATGGAAAACAAGGGGCAGCTCCTGGCCCTGGACGTGTACCCGGCCAAGCTGGAGGAACTGCGCAGGCGGGCCCGACGGGCCGGGGCGCACAACATCGAACCCAGGGCCATCACCTCTTCCAAGGTTATCAAGCGCCTGGAGGGGACGGCCGACCGCGTGCTGATTGACGCCCCCTGCACCGGGCTTGGGGTCCTCAGGCGCAACCCGGATGCCAAATGGAAACTGGATCCCGCATTCGTGGAAACCGTTTGCCAGACCCAACGCGACCTGCTGCGCGACTACAGCCGCATGGTGAAACCGGGCGGCAAGGTCGTGTACGCCACCTGTTCCATCCTGCCCGCGGAAAACCACCTGCAGGTCGCAGCATTCCTGGAGGGCGAAACCGGGAAGGGGTTCCGCCTTGTAAAGGAGGAGGCTGTTTTTCCTTCCCGGGAAGGATTCGACGGGTTCTACATGGCCCAAATGGAACGGATGGCCTGAACTGTTGACAAAACAGGCCCCGATTGTTGATTTCTTCAATCGGCCCCATTGGGATGAAAATAATACCTTTGTGGCCTGAAACCCCTTCAAGCCGGCTTCCCATGATCCACTTTTTCGGAGATCCGCAATCCACTGTTTATGCGTTGTCCTGCGAGGGCGAATTGTCCGCAGAAAACACGGCAAAACTGAGCTGGCTTTTCGGCGACCAGCCCCGGCTGGATGCGGCGTCTGTGGACGCCTTTTTTATTGGGCCCCGGGCCGCCATGGTGACCCCCTGGAGCACGAATGCCACGGAAATCACCCAGAACATGGGTATTGAGGGGATCACCCGGATCGAATCGTACCGGCGTACCCACGCCGCGGATACGGACTACGACCCCATGCTGTTCCAAAAATACCCCAGCCTGGGGCAGGACCTCTTCCGCATAGACCACCTCCCCGAACCCGTGCGGGAAATCAGGGACATCAAGGCCTACAACCAACAGGAGGGCCTGGCCCTGAGCGGGGAGGAAATCGGGTACCTGGAAGCCCTGAGCCAAAGCCTGGGCCGCCCCCTTACCGATTCGGAGGTTTTCGGGTTCAGCCAGGTAAACTCCGAGCACTGTCGCCATAAGATCTTCAACGGCACCTTTGTGATCGACCACCGGGAAATGCCCGATTCCCTTTTCAAACTGATCCGGAAAACTGCCGAGGCCCATCCCAATGACATCGTTTCGGCCTATAAAGACAACGTGGCTTTTCTGAAGGGGCCCGAAGTGGTGCAGTTTGCCCCCGGGAGACCCGACGTTCCGGACTGGTACGAGGAAAAACCCTTCACCTCGGTCCTCTCCCTGAAAGCGGAAACCCATAATTTCCCGACTACCGTGGAGCCCTTTAACGGGGCGGCCACCGGCTCGGGGGGGGAAATACGCGACCGCCTGGCCGGCGGCAAGGGGGCGCTACCCCTGGCCGGTACCGCCGTATACATGACGGCCTATTCCCGCCTCGAAGCAGAACGGCCCTGGGAACAGCATGTGGGGGAGCGCAAATGGCTTTACCAAACCCCTGTGGACATCCTGATCAAGGCTTCGAACGGGGCCTCCGATTTTGGGAATAAGTTCGGGCAGCCCCTGATCAGCGGATCCGTACTCACCTTTGAGCACGAGGAGGCAGGGCGCGTAGTGGGTTACGACAAGGTAATTATGCTGGCCGGGGGGATCGGTTACGGGAAAGCTTCGCAGGCCCTGAAGGATACCCCCCGTAAAGGGGACCGCATCCTGGTCCTGGGCGGGGACAACTACCGCATCGGGATGGGGGGCGCTGCCGTTTCGAGCGCCGATACGGGTGCGTTCAGCGCAGCCATAGAATTGAATGCCGTTCAACGGTCAAACCCCGAAATGCAGAAACGGGCGGCGAATGCGATCCGCGGCCTGGTGGAAAGCGAGCAGAACCCGATTGTATCCATCCACGACCACGGCGCCGGCGGGCACCTGAACTGCCTCTCCGAACTGGTAGAGGAAACCGGGGGATACATCCACCTCGACCGCCTCCCCGTAGGAGACCCCACCCTGTCGGCCAGGGAGCTCATCGGGAACGAATCGCAGGAACGCATGGGGCTGGTCATGGGGCCTGACGACCTGGAGTTCCTCAGGCGGGTGGCCGAGCGGGAACGCGCACCTTTGTACGACGTGGGCCACGTAACCGGCGACCAGCGCTTCACCATCGCCTCCGAAACGGAAACCCCCATGGACGTGGAACTCGCCGACCTCTTCGGCAGCTCGCCCAAAACGGTCATGGAAGACCAGACGGTGGAGCGGGTTTACCAGGAAGTGGATTACCAGATGGAGCGTTTCCACACCTACCTCGAACAGGTGCTCCAACTCGAAGCCGTTGCGTGCAAGGACTGGCTGACCAACAAGGTAGACCGCTGTGTGGGCGGACGGGTGGCCAAACAGCAATGCGCCGGCCCCCTGCAATTGCCCCTGAACAACTGCGGGGTAATGGCCCTGGATTTCAAGGGCAGGGAAGGCCTGGCCACCTCCGTGGGACATTCCCCGGTTTCAGCCCTGATCGACCCGGAAGCCGGGAGCCGCAACAGCATCGCCGAAGCGCTGACCAACCTGGTCTGGGCCCCGCTGCAGCATGGCCTGAAATCCGTAAGCCTCTCGGCCAACTGGATGTGGCCCTGCAACAATGAAGGGGAGGATGCCCGGCTGTACCAGGCGGTTAAAGCCGCTTCGGAATTCGCCATTGCCCTGGAGATCAATATCCCAACGGGCAAGGACTCCCTCTCCATGAAACAGAAATACCCTGACCGGGAGGTACTCGCCCCCGGTACCGTCATTATCTCAGCGGCCGCGCACTGCACGGATATCCGCAAGGTGGTGGAACCCGTATTCCGGAAAAAAGGAGGGCCGGTGTATTACCTGAACCTCTCCCGCGACGGGTTTAAGCTGGGGGGGTCCTCTTTCGCCCAGGTACTGGGGAAAGTAGGCCGGCAGGCACCTACTGTCAGGGACCCGGAATACTTCGCCAGGGCCTTCGATACCCTGCAGGGGCTCATCGCAGAAGGGCAGGTGCTGGCCGGTCACGACGTGTCCTCCGGAGGGCTGATCACCACCCTGCTGGAAGGCTGCTTTGCCAACCCGGGAACCGGGCTCGAACTGGACCTCGGGCCCCTGGGGGAACCGGACCTGATCAGGGTGCTGTTTGCGGAAAATGCAGGGGTGGTCCTGCAGGCCGCGGATGAAACCATAGAAAAGGTGCTCGACAAGGCCGGGATCACCTTCCACCGGATCGGCAAGGTACTCGACCGGCCGGAGGTACGGATCAAAAATCAACGGGTAAGCCTGGAGCTCGATGTGGCGGCACTGAGGGATACCTGGTTCAGGACCTCCTACTTGTTGGACCGGAAACAAACAGCCGCCGACCTGGCCCAGGAGCGGTATACAAATTATAAAGCCCAACCCCTGAGGTTTTCCTTCCCCCAGGCCTTCAAGGGCGAACTCCCCCGGATAAAAACCCCGGCCGGGCAGCGCCCTAAAGCCGCCATCTTAAGGGAAAAGGGGAGCAACTCCGAGCGGGAAATGGCCCACGCCCTCTACCTGGCCGGGTTTGACGTGAAGGACGTGCACATGACCGACCTGATCAGCGGGCGGGAAACCCTGGAAGGCATCCGTTTTATTGGCGCCGTGGGGGGCTTCTCCAACTCCGATGTGCTGGGCAGCGCCAAGGGTTGGGCCGGGGCCTTTAAGTACAACGAAAAAGCCAGGAAGGCCTTGCAGCATTTCTTCAGCCGCCCCGATACGCTTTCCATAGGCATTTGCAACGGCTGCCAGTTGTTCATGGAACTCGAACTCCTTCACCCCGACCACCAGGAGCACGGCAAGATGACCTTCAACGATTCCCACAAACACGAAAGCAACTTTACCTCCGTGAAGATCGGGAAAAACCATTCCGTGATGCTTTCCGGCCTTGCCGGTACCACCCTGGGGGTCTGGATTTCCCACGGGGAGGGTAAATTCCGGTTGCCCTACCCTTCCGACCGCTATAATATTGTGGCGACTTACGGGTATGAAGGCTATCCCGCCAACCCGAACGGAAGCGACTACAATACCGCCATGCTCTGCGATGACAGCGGGCGACACCTGGTGACCATGCCCCATATCGAGCGGTCTATCTTCCCGTGGAACTGGGCGCATTACGAGCCCGGGCGGGCCGATGCCGTTTCGCCCTGGCTACAGGCATTTGTCGCGGCCCGCAAATGGATCGAGTCGCATAAGTAGGGGGATGTCGATAGTGGCCAGGCCCGGGAGGCCTGGAAATCCCCGGTGCTGCTGATCAGCGGGGATGACGACCGCAACGTAATGATCGGGCAATCCATAGACCTTAAAAATCGGCTGGATGCCCTGGGGGTCTATAACGAGGTGCTGGTTTTCCCGGATGAAGTCCATGGGTTCCTCAGGCACGAAAGCTGGCTGCAGGCCTACAAGGCTGCCGCTTCCTTCTTTGACCGCTTCCTGAAAGGGGAAACCCCGGGGGATTGATCCAAAGGTGCCAATACGCTGGAATTACCCGCCCGCCCCTTAAGGCCGGGCGGACCTGTTCAGGGCCGAAAACACCCATGCCATGGGTTCCCGACGCACCCGCTCCCACCCTATGGTTTCTGCATGGCTTTGCAGGATTCCCAATTTGCATCTTGGCACATTGCTAATCCTGTTGTAAAATACCCCGGGCTTTTCGTATTTTGCAAATCGCTAACAACTAACTCCAATGCAATCCATTTCACGACTCTTCGATATTCCTTATTACCAGAATGAGCACTACCCCATGGAAAAATCCATGGTGACTAATTACGACGGGCAGTGGCAACCGGTTTCCACCAGCGAATACCTCAACCAGGCCAATGCCGTCAGCAGGGGCCTGCTCAGGCTCGGCGTGAAGGCCGGGGACAAAATTGCCCTTATCTCCATGACCAACCGCACCGAGTGGAATGTCATGGACACCGGTATCCTGCAATTGGGGGCGCAGGACGTCCCCATCTACCCGACGATTTCAGAAACCGACTATGCCTATATCCTGAACCACTCCGGTTCCACCTATTGTTTTGTCTCCTGCCAGGAGGTGCTGGAAAAGGTGCGGGCCGTCCAAAAAGAGGTGCCGGCCCTCAAAGAGGTTTATTGTTTCGACAGGGTCCCCGGCTGTAAGCACTGGAGCGAGCTCCTGGAGCTGGGGGCAGATCCTTCGAACCAGCCCGAAGTGGAGGCCTGCAAGGCGCAGGTAAAGCCCGAAGACCTGGCGACGCTGATATACACCTCCGGGACCACAGGCAGGCCGAAAGGGGTGATGCTTACGCACAGCAACATCGTTTCCAATGTCCTGGCCAGCAAGGAACGGGTCCCGTTCGAGCAAGGGGGGTCCGCCCTGAGTTTCCTCCCGGTATGCCACATCTTTGAGCGGATGATCCTGTACCTGTATCAGTATTGCGGAATCACCGTGTATTTTGCCGAGGGCCTCGACAAAATCAGCGAAAACCTGAAAGAAATAAAACCCAATACCATGACGGTGGTCCCCCGCCTGCTCGAAAAGGTCTACGACAAGATCGTTGCCCGGGGCAGCGAGCTGACCGGGCTGAAGAAGGCCTTGTTTTTCTGGGCTGTGAAACTGGGCCTGAAATACGAGCCTTACGGGGCCAACGGCTGGTGGTACGAGAAGAAACTGGGCCTGGCGCGCAAGCTGATTTTCCGCAAATGGCAGGAAGCCCTCGGGGGCAACCTGGAAGTGATGGTCTCGGGGAGCGCGGCCCTGCAGGCGCGCCTTGCCCGGGTGTTTGCCGCCGCAGGCATCCCGGTAATGGAAGGGTATGGGCTGACGGAAACCTCCCCGGTGATCTCGGTAAACGACCAGCGGAACCGCGGGTGGAAAATAGGGTCCGTGGGCAAGGTCATCAAGGGGATCGAGGTCGTGATCGCCCCGGACGGGGAAATCCTGTGCAAAGGCCCCAATGTGATGACCGGGTATTACAAGGACCCGGAAAAAACAGCAGAGGTCATCGACAGCGATGGGTTTTTCCACACCGGGGACATCGGGGAATTCGACGATGAAGGATTCCTCCGGATCACTGACCGCAAAAAGGAAATGTTCAAAACCTCCGGGGGGAAATATGTCGCCCCCCAACTCCTGGAAAACCGCCTGAAGCAGTCGCGGTTTATCGAGCAGGTGATGGTAGTCGGGGAAGGGGAAAAAATGCCCGCAGCCCTGATACAGCCCAATTTTGAATTCCTGCTGGAGTGGGCCAAAAGGCACGACGTCGCCCTGGGGGCCATGGAGACGGCCCTGACCAGCCCCAGGGTGCTGGATCGTTTCAGGCAGGAAGTGGAAGAAGCCAATGAGCATTTCGCCAAATGGGAGAAGGTAAAGGATTTCCGGTTGACCCCGGAGGTCTGGACCGTTGAGGACGGCCACCTGACCCCAACCATGAAACTACGCAGGAAAGCCATCAAAGAAAAGTACCTTCCCCTGTACAACCAGATTTACGGGCATTCATAGCCCTTTATTTCATCGACCTGCCACCCAGGGGGGGCTGTGGTAGATCCACAGCCCCCCTTTTGGTTGTTGATAACTTCTTCTTCCATTTATTATGCATGCATAGTATTTTTTGCTATATTTGGTTCCATGGATCCCCTGATCATGAAGGACATTACTATCGACTATGCCCTCCGGGCTACCTGGCAGGCCGTAGCCCGCATGTACAATGAAGAGGCCAGGCGATTCGACAGCACCATGGCCGTGGGCTTTACCCTGCTGAGCATCGACCCCAAGACCGGGACCCCTTCCACCGCCCTGGGGCCGAAGATGGGCATGGAGGCCACCAGCCTTTCCCGAATCCTGAAGGCCATGGAAGAAAAGGGCCTGATCCGGCGACGCCCCAACCCGGAAGACGGGCGGGGGGTCCTGATCCACCTCACGGATTTCGGCCTGGAAAAGCGCATGGATTCCAAAGACGTCGTCCTGCGATTCAATGAGGCCGTCCGCCAGGAAACGACCGAAGAAGAACTCGAGGGGTTCTTTTCCGTGATCGGGAAAATCAACCAATTGATTGCTGAAAAAAAGATATACCGTAAAGAAAAAGAGTCAATTACCAAATAGCCTGTATCCATGAAGAACAGACATATTCAAAAAGTGGCCGTTATCGGGTCGGGGATCATGGGGAGCGGGATCGCCTGCCATTTCGCCAATATCGGGGTGGAAGTACTCCTGCTCGACATCGTCCCGAGGGAACTCACCGGGGCTGAAAAAGCCAGGGGCCTGACCCTGCAGGACAAGGCAGTCCGGAACCGCCTGGTGAACGATTCCCTGGCCGGCGCCCTGAAATCGAACCCTTCGCCCATTTACCACCGCAGTTTTGCCCAGCGCATCAAAACCGGGAACCTGGAAGATGATATTTCCAGGGTTTCGGAGGCGGACTGGATTATCGAGGTGGTCGTGGAACGGCTCGACATCAAAAAACAGGTCTTCGAACAACTCGAGAAGCACCGCAAACCGGGAACCCTGATAACTTCCAACACCTCCGGCATCCCCATCGCCTTTATGAGCGAGGGGCGCAGTGCCGATTTCCAGGAGCATTTCTGCGGGACGCATTTTTTTAACCCGCCCCGTTACCTGAAACTGTTTGAGGTCATCCCCGGGCCGGCAACCCGGCAGGATGTTCTGGAATTCCTCGCCGCCTATGGGGAGAAATTCCTCGGTAAAACTTCGGTACTCGCCAAAGATACCCCGGCCTTCATCGGAAACCGGATCGGGATCTTCAGCATTATGAGCCTCTTTCACGCCGTGAAAGACCTCGGGATGACCGTTGAGGAAGTGGACAAACTCACCGGACCAGTGATCGGGCGACCGAAATCAGCCACCTTCCGCACTGTGGATGTGGTGGGGCTCGATACCCTGGTCCACGTGGCCAATGGGATCCGCGAGAATTGCCCGGGCGATGAGCGGCATGAACTCTTCCAGCTGCCGGGCTTCATCCAAACCATGGTCGACCAGGCATGGCTCGGCAGTAAGAGCGGGCAGGGTTTTTATAAAAAGGTCCGCAAACCGGACGGTTCCAGCGAAATCCTGACCCTGGACCTCGACTCCCTGGAGTACCGGTCCAATAAGAAAGCCCAGTTCGCCACCCTCGAGCAAACCAAAACCATCGACAACGTCATCGACCGCTTCCCGGTGCTGGTGGCCGGAAAAGACAAGGCGGGGGAGTTCTACCGCAAAAGCTTTGGCGCCCTGTTTGCCTACGTGACCCACCGCATCCCGGAGATCACCGATGCCCCCTATAAGATAGACGATGCTATGAAAGCCGGTTTTGGATGGGAACACGGGCCCTTCCAGATCTGGGACGCCATTGGCCTGGACAAGGGCCTGGAACTGATCACTTCGGCAGGGCAATCGCCGGCGGGGTGGATAGACGAAATGAAAAAGGCAGGAATCTCCTCCTTTTACAGCATTGCCGATGGCAACACCCTTTGCTATGACCCGGAGGCCAAATCCTATTCCAGGATCCCCGGGCAGGATGCCTTTATCATCCTCGACAACATCCGGAAAACCAGGGAGGTGTTCAAAAATACAGGGGTGGTGGTCGAGGACCTGGGCGACGGCATCCTGAACGTGGAATTCCGCTCCAAGATGAATACCATTGGCGGGGATGTACTGGCAGGCCTGAACAAAGCCGTGGACCTGGCTGAACAAGACTTCCAGGGACTGGTGGTGGGCAACCAGGCTGCGAATTTTTCGGTAGGGGCAAATATCGGCATGATCTTTATGATGGCCGTGGAACAGGAATACGACGAACTGGCCATGGCCATAAAGTATTTCCAGGACACCATGATGCGGATGCGCTATTCCTCCATCCCGGTTGTTGCAGCCCCCCATGGGATGACCCTCGGGGGAGGGTGCGAGCTGAGCCTGCACGCCGACAAAGTGGTGGCTGCTGCCGAAACTTATATGGGCCTGGTGGAATTTGGCGTCGGGGTAATCCCCGGTGGGGGGGGCTCCAAGGAGATGACCCTTCGGGCTTCGGACACCTTTCGCAAGGACGACGTGGAACTCAATGCCCTCAGGGAATACTTCCTGGCCATCGCGACGGCAAAAGTTTCCACCTCAGCCTATGAAGCCTTTGACTTCGGGGTACTCCAGAAAGGAAAGGATGTGGTAGTGGTCAACAAAGACCGGCAGATCGCCACCGCCAAAGCCTACGCGAAGCAGATGGCCGAAAACGGGTATACACAACCCATCCCAAGGACCGACATCAAGGTGCTGGGCAAACAGGCCCTGGGGATGTTCCTGGTCGGGACCGATTCCATGCTGGCCGGCCGGTACATCTCGGAACACGATAAAAAGATCGCCAACAAGCTCGCCTATGTGATGGCAGGGGGCGACCTCTCCGAGGCCAGCTTTGTCAGCGAGGCCTACCTGCTGGAGCTGGAACGGGAAGCCTTCCTTTCCCTCTGCACGGAACGCAAGACCCTGGAGCGCATCCAGCACATGCTTAAGACCGGAAAACCCTTAAGAAATTAATCGCATCGCAAAGGAAACCTATTATGAAAGACGCCTATATCGTTAAAGCATACCGGACTGCCGTCGGAAAGGCCCCAAGGGGCACCTTCCGGTTCAAACGGCCCGACGAAATGGCTGCCGAGGTCATCGCCCATATGATGAAAGAACTGCCCGGACTGGATAAAAAACGAATCGACGACGTGATGGTGGGCAATGCCATGCCCGAGGCGGAGCAGGGGTTGAACATGGCCAGGCTGATTTCCCTGATGGGGCTCGACCTGGTGGATGTCCCCGGGGTAACCGTAAACCGCTACTGTGCCTCCGGTCTGGAGACCATCGCTATGGCGACGGCCAAAATCCGGTCGGGGATGGCAGAGTGCATCATTGCCGGGGGGGCTGAAAGCATGAGTTATATCCCCATGGGCGGGTATAAGCCCGTTCCGGACTACCGCCTGGCGAAAGCGGGCCATGAAGACTATTACTGGGGGATGGGGCTGACCGCAGAGGCGGTTGCCGATCAATTCAAGGTATCGAGGGAAGACCAGGACGAATTCGCCTACCAGTCGCACCAAAAGGCACTCAAAGCCCAGCAGGAGGGAAAGTTCGATTCCCAGATCGTACCCATTACCGTAGACCACACCTTTGTGGACGGCCGGGGAAAGAAAACTTCCAAATCGTATACCGTGGAGGCCGATGAAGGCCCCCGGGCCGACACCTCCGTGGAAGCCCTGGGCCGGTTAAAACCTGTCTTTGCCTCAGGGGGTAGCGTAACGGCGGGGAATTCCTCCCAAATGAGTGATGGGGCAGCCTTTGTGCTGGTCATGAGCGAAGCGCTGGTCAAAGAGCTGAACCTGGAGCCCATAGCCCGCCTGGTGAATTACGCCGCCGTAGGCGTGGAACCTCGTATCATGGGGATTGGGCCGGTCAAAGCCATCCCAAGGGCCCTCGAACTGGCCGGCCTGAAGCTGGCGGACCTGGAACTCGTTGAGCTGAATGAAGCCTTCGCCTCCCAGTCGCTCGCGGTCATCCGGGAACTGGGCCTTAACCCGGACCTTGTGAATGTGAACGGAGGGGCCATCGCCCTGGGTCACCCCCTTGGATGTACCGGGGGCAAATTGTCCGTGCAACTCTTTGAGGAGATGCGCCACAGGAACCTGTCGGGTAAATACGGCATGGTCACTATGTGCGTGGGCACGGGGCAGGGGGCAGCCGGCATTTATGAATTTCTTTCCTGAACCGTCCACTGACGGAGGGACAAACAAATTAGTCACGGAAACACGTAAAACATGAGCAGCGAAACCAAACAAAAGGACATTCTGAGAGGCGGGCAGTTTTTGGTAAAGGAAACCGCCTGCGAAGACATCTTCACGCTGGAAGACCTCAGTGAGGAACAAAAGATGATGCGCGAGAGCGCCATCGAATTCGTAGACCGGGAACTATGGGCCCATTGGGAACGATTCGAACAAAAAGACTATGCATTCACGGAACAATGCATGAAAAAAGCAGGCGAACTTGGCTTTTTGAGCATTGCCGTCCCCGAGGCGTACGGCGGCATGGGGATGGGCTTTGTTTCCACCATGCTGGTCTGCGACTATATCTCCGGGGCCACCGGTTCGTTCAGTACAGCCTTCGGTGCCCATACCGGGATCGGTACCCTTCCCATTACCCTCTACGGTACAGAGGAACAAAAGCAAAAATACGTGCCCAAACTGGCCAGCGGGGAATGGTTCGGCGCCTACTGCCTGACAGAACCCGGGGCCGGGTCCGACGCCAACTCCGGAAAAACCAGGGCTGTACTCTCGGAAGACGGGAAATACTACAAGATCACCGGCCAGAAGATGTGGATCTCCAATGCCGGCTTCTGCAACCTGTTCATCGTCTTCGCCCGGATCGAGGACGACAAATACATCACCGGATTTATTGTGGAAAACGACCCTGAAAATGGGATCACCCTGGGCGATGAGGAAAAAAAGCTGGGGATCCACTCCTCCTCCACCCGCCAGGTGTTCTTCAATGAAACCCGGGTACCGGTGGAAAACATGCTGTCTGAACGGGGCAATGGCTTTAAGATTGCCATGAATGCCCTGAATGTCGGGCGGATCAAACTGGCTGCCGCCTGCCTGGAAGCCCAGCGCCGGGTGACCGATGAGGCCGTGCGCTATGCCAAAGAACGCGTGCAGTTTAGCACCCCCATCATCGATTTCGGGGCGATCAAAGCGAAGATTGCCACCATGGCGACCAATGCCTATGTGGGCGAATCCGCCTCCTACCGTGCGGCCAAAAACATCGAGGACCGCATTGCCCTCCGGGTTGCTGCCGGGAACTCGCACCAGGAGGCCGAACTTAAAGGGGTGGAGGAGTACGCCATCGAATGTTCGCTGCTAAAAGTAGCGGTTTCCGAAGATGTGCAACAGACCACCGATGAAGGGATACAGGTATTCGGCGGGATGGGCTTCAGTGCAGACACCCCCATGGAGTCGGCCTGGAGGGATGCGCGCATCGCCCGGATCTACGAGGGGACCAACGAGATCAACCGGATGCTCTCCGTGGGCATGCTGATCAAGAAGGCGATGAAAGGGCATGTGGACCTGCTGGGGCCGGCTACCGCCGTAGGGGAAGAGCTGATGGGGATCCCAAGTTTCGACACCCCTGATTTCTCTGCCCTGTTTGCCGAGGAAAAGGACCTGATCGCGCGCATGAAAAAAGTCTTCCTGATGATCGCCGGCAGGGCCGTCCAAAAATTCGGGCCCGACCTGGAGGAGCACCAGCAGTTGCTCCTGTCTGCCGCGGACATCCTGATCGAGGTCTATATGGCCGAATCGGCAGTGCTGCGGGCGGAAAAGAATGCGAAACGCTTCGGGGAAGCCTCCCAGGAAACCCAGATTGCCATGGCGCGCCTATACCTTTACGAAGCGGTGGACATTGTGATCAAAAAAGGCAAGGAGGCCATCGTTTCCTTTGCCGAAGGAGACGAGCAGCGCATGATGCTGATGGGGCTGAAACGGTTTACCAAATACCAAAACCCACCCAATGTGGCGGCCCTTCGGGAACTGATCGCAGACCGGGTGGCCGAAGACAACGGATATACCTTTGATTGACCCCGGACCAGGGAGTCCCGAATAGCAAAAACCGCCCCAAATTGGGGCGGTTTTTTTTCTTCAGGCCATTACGGGGACTTTTAAAGGACGTTTTTTTGGATTTTCCTGTGGTTTTTTTTGGGGGGTACCCCCCGCCCCCAACACCAAATTAACCCCCTACCCTGCATCCCCCCTTCAGACCCCATTTTTTGCATTGACAGAACGGAGGAAACAGCCTACATTTAGGGCATGGAAAAGACCCTGCTGGAAAACGCTTACGATCCGCAGCAGTTCCGGGAAGCCGGCTGCCGGTTGGTCCACCTGCTGTCGGACCACCTCTCGGCCGCACAGGAAGGCCGGGGTGGAGTCCTGAAGTACCGGGAACCCCATGAGGCCCTGGCTTTCTGGGAAAATTACCTCCGCCAGGGCGCTGGCGACACTTTTATCGGGGCGGTTTTGGAACGGATCACCAGGGTGCACCATCCGAAATACATGGGACACCAGGTAGCCCCTCCCCTCCCCCTGGCTTCCCTGATGGCGCTGCTGGGCGGCACCCTGAACAATGGCATGGCCGTTTATGAAATGGGGATGGCCCCTACGGCCATGGAACGGATAGTGACGGACTGGCTGTGCCGCAAAGTAGGATACTCCGAGAGGGCCAGGGGCTTTCTGACCTCTGGCGGGACCCTGGCCAACCTGACCGCCCTGCTGTCTGCCCGACGCAACAGGGCCCGAAAGGACATCTGGAACGAGGGCTATACCGGGGGTCTCGCCATTATGGTCAGCGAAGCCGCCCATTACTGCGTGGACCGGGCTGCCCGCATCATGGGCCTGGGGGTCGATGGGGTGCTCAAGGTGCCCGTTCGGGACGATTTCAGCATGGACACTTCCCTGTTACCTCAAATGTATCGGGAGGCCACCTCCCGCGGGCTGGAGGTTTTTGCCGTGGTGGGCAGCGCCCCCTGCACGGCTACCGGCACCCATGACGACCTGCAGGCGCAGGCCGGTTTCTGCCGGGAGCATAACCTCTGGTTCCATGTGGACGGGGCCCATGGCGGGGCCGCAGTATGTTCCGAAAAATACCGCGCCTTGCTCACAGGGATTGAAAGGGCCGATTCAATCGCCATCGACGGGCATAAGATGATGGGAATGCCGGTGCTTACCACTGCCCTGCTTTTCAGGGAAGGGGCCGACTCCTATACCACCTTTAGCCAGGAGGCGGAATACCTGCTTACCGAGACGCCCGAGGAAGACTGGTATAACGGGGCCAAACGCACCTTTGAATGCACCAAGCTCACCAGCGCTTTAAGCTGGTATGCCGTGCTCCACCAGTACGGGGAAGGCATCTTCGGCGCCTACCTCGACCGGCAATACGACCTGGCCCGGGAATTCGCCGTGATGTTGCGGGGGCGGGAAGGATGGGAGCTCTTCACAGAGCCCCAGTCGAACATCCTCTGCTTCCGGTGGGCCCCTGTAGGGGTACCCGAAGAAGCCCTGGACGACTTAAATGCCCGGATGCGCCAGCGCGTCCTGGAACAGGGGGAATTCTATATCGTTCAGACCCGGTTGCAGGGGCGGTATTACCTCCGCACCACCCTGATGAACCCCTTTACGGAACCCAAAGACCTTGGCGACCTGCTCGAGCACCTCGAAGCCCTGGGCCACCACTGCCTGCAGGAGGCTGCCCTTTAATCCCGGATACTCTGCAGGACCTGCTGGTCGCTGGCCTTGTTGGAAAAATTGAGGGCGCATTCGATGAGGGCCAGGTGGGAATACGCCTGGGGGAAATTCCCCAGCAGCCGCTTGGTTTTAAAGTCAATATCCTCGCTGAACAGGCCCAGGTGGTTGCTGTACCCCAGCACCCGGTCAAACCACTCCCGTGACCGCTCCTCTTCCCCTATGCGGAAAAGGCTGTTGATAAACCAGAAGGTACAGATGGTAAACGAAGAGGTAGGCATCCCGAAGTCATCCTCGTTCTTGTAGCGGTAGAGCAGGCCGTCATGGCTCAGTTCCCTTTCGATAGCCTTCACGGTGCTGACATAACGGGAATCCATGGCATCGATAAACCCATACGGTTCCATAAGGAGGACCGAGGCATCCAGGTACCGGGTGCCATAAGCCTGGGTAAAGGCCCCAACCTCCTCATTCCAGGCATGTCGGTGGATGTCGTCCCGAATCTCCGCTTCCAGAGGAAGCCACTTGTCGACTTTCCGCTGCTTGCGAAAAATCCGCGCCACCTTGATTGCGCGGTCGATGGCCACCCAGCAGAGGACCTTGGAGAAGGTAAAATGCCGGTCTTCGGTACGGAATTCCCAAATGCCCTTGTCGGGTTCTTTCCAGTGTTTTTGTACAATCCAAACGATGCCCTTGGTCAGGGACCAAAGCTCTTCCCCGTTTTCGATATCGTTGGGAAAGCGCACCAGCTGGGTGTGGATCACATCCATCAGGATGCCGTAAATATCGTTCTGGCGCTGGCGATACGCCGCATTGCCGACCCGCACCGGCCGCGACCCCTTGTACCCGCTGAGGTGGTCCAGGGTGGTTTCGGTGAGCTGTTTCTCCCCGTGGATGCCATACATGATCTGGAGCTTCTCGTCCTTGTCGGGGATCAGGTCCACGACAAATTTCAGGTAGCGGCGGGCCACTTCCTTGTGCCCAAGGTCGGAAACAACCTTCACCACCATGGAGGCGTCCCGGATCCAGCAGAAGCGGTAATCCCAGTTGCGCACTTCCCCAAGGGTTTCCGGAAGGGAAGTGGTGGCCGCCGCCAGCACGGCCCCGGAACGGTCGTAACTCAACAATTTCAGGGTAATGGCCGACCGGTTGATGGCGGCATTGTACTCCCGGTACCTCGGGGTCTGGCTGCTCCAGTTAAGCCAGTAGACCTTGGTGCGTTCCATCTCGAGGTACAGGTTTCGCGTGGTGGGCTTAAAAAGCTTCTCGTTGTAGCCCATCAGGAAAAAACCATCATCCTGGAGGGTAATGGGCCGGCCCTCCAGCACAGCATTCTTGTTGAAGGAGGTATAGAGGAATACCGTATCGAATTTGTCCCCATCGTTCAGGCTGACCAGAAAGGGGTGCTTGGCATAGGTACGGGTTTCCCCCAGGGCGTATTCCAGCCGGGGGTCGTATTTCACGCGGAAAACCGGGCTGCCTTCCAGGTGCCTGATATAGCGGACGATTTCCGGGGGGGCGTGGTACGAGCCGTCGGGGTTGCGGTAACGCGGCATAAAGTCCCTGATTTCGAAACGGTCGCCCCCCCTGGAAAACCGGGTAATCAGCAAGGCCGTTTCTTTCTTATAGTGCTGGGTGACCTCGTACCCCGGATCGACCAGGATTTCAAAACTCCCGCCTTTTTCCTCGTCCAGCAGCTTTGCAAACACGGAGGAAGAATCAAATTCCGGCAGGCAACACCAGTCTACGGAGCCGGTTTTAGAAATCAGGGCAGCGGAGCGACAGTTCCCAATGATGCCGTAATCGAGGTTATCCATAGGCGGTAGTTTCCTTAAATCAGTGGTTTTTATTGGCCATCCGGCCCATTTTGCCGAAATTTAGGGAAAATGGGTCCTTAAAACGAAAAAATCCCCTGAAATGAGCAAAACCATCATCCTTTCCAACCGCCTTCCGGTACAATTACAAATCAGCCAGGGCAGCATTGAGGCCATCCCGAGCGTGGGGGGGCTGGCTACCGGCATGAAATCGGTCCACCAGGATGGAGAAAGCCTCTGGATCGGCTGGAGCGGGCTAACCCGGGAAGAAACCCCGGAAGACCTGGAAGGGGAGATCGACAAGGCCCTGGCCGGCCATGGTTGCCTCAAGGTACCCCTGGGGAAGGAGGAGGTGGACGGTTTCTATTTCGGTTTCAGCAACCGGACCCTCTGGCCCCTGTTCCACTATTTCATGGAGTATTCGGAATTCGAGCTTTCGAACTGGGAGGTCTATGAGGCCGTAAACCGGAAATTCGCGGAAGCCGTGCTGGCAGAAGCCGGGCAGGACGACGTGGTCTGGGTACACGACTACCAGCTCCTGTTGGTGCCCGAGATGGTGCGCGAGCAGCGCCCCGAACTTTCCATCGGGTTTTTCCTGCATATCCCCTTTCCCTCCTTTGAGATCTTCAGGACCCTCCCGTGGCGGATGGAAATCCTCCGGGGCCTGCTTGGGGCCGACCTGATAGGCTTCCATACCTACGATTACGAAAGGCACTTCCTCAGTTCTGTCCGCCGGTTGCTCGGGCTTGAGGTAACCTTCAACGAAATCCACCTCGAAGGACGGGTGGCCAAGGTAGATTCCTTTCCCATGGGGATCGACTACAAAAAATTCCGGGAAGCCGCCCTGAGGCATGCCGCCCTGGAAGAAGGGGAGGAATCTGACCTGCAGCGCCGCCTGAACCTGCATAAGGCCTCCACCCCGGAAGCCAAGTTTTTCCTGTCCATTGACCGCCTCGACTACACCAAAGGGATCGCCAAGCGCCTCAAGGCGTTTGAGTATTTCCTGCAGAAGTACCCGCAATACCGGGAAAAAGTCCGCCTGATCATCCTGGCCGTGCCTTCCCGCTCAAAGGTCCCCCAGTACCGACGCCTGAAAAAGGAAATTGACGAACTGGTCGGCCGGATCAACGGGGAACTATCCACAGTCAGCTGGACCCCGATCTGGTACTTCTACCGTTCCCTGGAGTTCGAAAACCTCATCGACCTGTATACCACATGCGACATCGCCTGGCTCACCCCGATCCGGGATGGGATGAACCTGGTGGCCAAGGAATACATCGCCACGCGGACCGACCAGTCCGGGGTGCTGATTTTAAGCGAAATGGCCGGGGCAGCCAATGAGTTGCACGAGGCCCTGCTGATCAACCCGAACAATTTTGAGCAAATTGCCCTGGCCCTGCACCAGGCAATCAATATGCCCCTGGAGGAACAGGTGGCCCGCAACACCCCCATGCAGAAACGCCTGGAACGGTATGACGTGGAGCGGTGGGCACAGGATTTCATGGACTCCCTTTTGGCCCAGAAACAGCAGGATGCCCCGTATGTGGCCAGTAAGTTGACCCTGGACCACATCGACACCCTGATGGAGCAATACCGAAAAGCCCGCAACCGCATCCTGTTCCTGGATTACGACGGCACCCTGGCCGGATTTAAAAATGACCCGAGCAAGGTGGTCCCCGATGCAGAGCTGATCGCACTGCTGGACGCCCTTAATGCCCATGCCCGTACCGACGTTTTCCTGATCAGCGGGCGCGACAAGGAAACCCTGGGCCACTGGTTCGATGGCAAAAAATATTCCATGATCGTGGAGCACGGGGTATGGATCTCGGAAAACGGGAAGGAGTTCCAGCTGCTGGAAAACGTAAAGAACGACTGGATGCCCAAGATCCGGCCCGTGCTGGAATCCTTTGTGGACCGTACCCCGGGGTCCTTCATCGAAGACAAGAATTACTCCCTGGCCTGGCACTACCGGAACACGGACCCGGACTTCGGGCAGAAAAGGGCTTCGGAACTGAACACCGTCCTAACCTCCCTGATCGCCAACGACGACCTCAGCGTGCTGAACGGCAACAAGGTGGTGGAGATCAAAAGCAGCAATGTGAACAAGGGGCGTGCCGCCATGCGTATGGTGGCGCGCAAGCCCTACGACTTTATATTTGCCATCGGGGACGACTGGACCGATGAGTTCATGTTCCAGGAACTGCCCCGGGAAGCAGTGACCGTAAAGGTCGGCCGCATGAAAACCCAGGCGCGGTATTACCTGGAAGGCATTGGGGCGGTCAGGGAACTGCTGCGGCATTTTGCCGGGATCGGGGAAGGGAAATGACCCGGAGCTATCCCAAAATGTCTTACCTTAATCGGGCCGGGGTGGGGAGTCCCGGGCCTTTTAAGCCATGCTTCCTATGAAGAAAAATTTCCAACACGCAAGGATCAACTGCCTGGCACTGGTGCTGCTCCCATTGCTGCTGGGAGGGGCACGCGCCCATGGCCAGCCCGAAACAGAGGTCTACCTGGCGGAACTATCGGCTGAACAGGGAAAAATCCGGGTTTCCGCCCCTGTGAATATTTCGGCCAATGCCGGGTATGACAACCAGCCTTCCTTCACCCGGGCAGGGGACCTGCTCTATGTGCGGACCCGGGCCGGCCAAACCGACATTGCCCGCTATTCCCCGGAAACAGGGGAAACCTCCTGGCGCACGGATACCCCGGGCGGGGGCGAATATTCCCCCGTGGAAATCCCGGGGAGGGCTTCCCTGTCGGCAGTCCAACTCGACACCACCGGCCTGCAGCGCCTCTACGAATATCCGGCGGAAGGAGGGGCGCCGGTACTCCTGCATCCGGACCTGAAGGTGGGGTACTACCTCTGGCTGACGGAAAACACTATTGCCTGCACCGTGCTGGTGGAAGACAGGATGGACCTGTACCTGCTCGAGGTGGGCGACCAACGCGCGACCATGGTCGAAAGGAACGTCGGCAGGTCGCTCCTGCCGGTCCCGGGCACAAAACGGTTTATGTACACCCGGACGGAAAACGGGCATTCGGTGGCATACTCCATGGACCCGGAGGGCCTGGAGCAAACCCGTATGGTATCCCTCCCCGACGGGGTACAGGACCTTGGCCGGCTACCCGACGGGAGGCTGCTCTGCGGGAAAGAAAACCAGGTCCTTGTTTTCACCCCCGGAACCAGCCAAAGTTGGGAGGTGTTCCACAGCTTCCCGCCATCCCTGGGCCTGCTGAGCCGGCTGGCCGTCAATCGAGAGGGCACCCGGCTTGCCTTTGTCGCGGAACCTGTACCGCCGGGGGAGCAGCCCTGAAAAATCCCGACCGCTGCAATTTTTCACGGGCAGGGCTAAAAAATACCCGGGGACGGCGCTCCTGTTTTGCCGGGGCCCTGAGATTCCCTAAATTCACCCCTTGAAGTCAATAAAAAGACCTGAACACGCCCCTATGAAAAATTTCCTGATTTGCCTGGGGCTTTCCCTTGGCTGTACTGCCCTGCAGGCCCAGGCTGACCCGCGTATTTACGACATTATCGATTCGGTATCCGCCGGACGCATCGGTAACGATATCAGTACCCTTGCGGGGTTTGGCACCCGGCACACCCTGAGCGATACGCTTTCCCAGACACGGGGGATTGGCGCTGCCCGGAGGTGGATCAAGTCGGAATTCGAAAAAATTTCGGCCGATTGCGGCGGCTGCCTGGACGTTTTTTACCAGAAAAACCTGGTGAAGGCCGGGGAAAACCAACGCATCCCTGAAGACGTTTGGGTAGTGAATGTAGTGGCTGTGCAGCGGGGGCAAAAGCATCCGGGCCGCTATGTGATGATGAGCGGCGATATCGATTCCCGGGTAAGCGATGCCAATAACGCGACTTCGGATTCCCCGGGGGCCAACGACAACGCCAGTGGCATGGCCGGGGTCCTTGAAGCGGCCCGGGTACTCTCCAAATACCGTTTCGACAACAGCATTGCCTATGTGGGGCTTTCAGGCGAAGAACAAGGGCTTTTCGGCGGCCGGGGCCTGGCAGAATACGCCCGCGACAACGCCTGGGACCTGATAGGGGTCATCAACAACGACATGATCGGGAATATCCGGGGGGTCGATGGGGTGATCAGCAATCGCGATTTCAGGATCTTTTCCGAGCCGGTACCCCCGACCGAATCCGCTATATCCATAAAACGACCCGCACCTACATGCCGGAGATGAACCCCATGCTGGTCTACCGCCTCGACCGCTTCGGGCGCGGGGGGCACCACAGGCCTTTCAACGACCTGGGGTTTGCCGGGGTACGCATCATGGAGGCACATGAGAACTATACGCAGCAGCACCAGGATATCCGGGTGGAGGACGGCATCCAATACGGGGACCTGCTGGAGTTTGTCGATTTTGAATACGCCGCCAAATTAACCGCCGTGAATGCCATTACCCTGGCCTCCCTGGGGTGGGCACCCCCGGCCCCGGCCCGCGTGGAAATCGGCGGGATCGTGGAACCCTCTGCCCGCCTGCGCTGGGAGCCCGTGCCCGGCGCCAAAGGTTACAAGGTCTACTGGCGCGATACCACCTCCCCTACCTGGGACCACTTCCGCTATGTGGAAGGAGTGTCGGAGGTGACCCTGGATGGCATCGTTATTGATAACTTTTTCTTTGGCGTGGCCGCGGTGGGCGAAGACGGGCATGAGAGCCCGGTGGTCTTTCCCTCCGGGGTCTTCCGCAATTAAAAAGATGCCCCCATGAAGCGCAAGGCCCTTTTATTTCCCGCCATCCTGGCCCTGCTGGTGGCCTGTACCGGCCCCCCGGAAAAAAAGCCCGAAGTCGACTACCAGGCGCTTTACCTGCCGGAATTGGAGGGTTTTTTTCAAACCTACCAGAAACTTTTGGATCGCGGGGCCTACGAGGCCCTCGGGGATACCCTCCAACGGGCCAACCGGGACCTGCAGGCCTCGGAACTCTATGTGGAGGCCGCCCGCGCCTACTGGATGGCGGGCATGGAAGAAGCTACCGCTGCCATGTTGCACCGGGCCATCGACCAGGGCATGTCGAACCCAAACATCCTGGAAAAGATCGGAGGGGGGAAGCCGCTGCCGGAAGGGCCCCGTTGGGGCTCCCTGCAAAAGAGGCTCGACTCCATCCGCTCGGAGCTGAAACAGGTATCTAATTTTGAGATGAAGGCAGGTTCCATGGAACGCTTCTGGCCCTTTTTCGAGGCGGCAATGGCCGATACTTCCCAGGCCCGAAAACACCTTAGGGCCTTCATCCTTTCGGGCCCGCCGGAAATCCGGGATTTTTATGTCGTCCGCTACGGCAACGTGGGCAACCTGTACGGGCAGATGGTCAACGCTGCCCCGGGATATTACCAATACCTGAAAGAACAATTCAAACCGGATAGCCTCAGGCCCCTTCAGGAGGCCACGACCCGATGGATGGAGCGTTTCCGGGAACTCTATCCCGAAGCGGTCTTCCCCAAGGTGTTCCTGGTGCCCGGCATCCTGAATTCCGGGGGCACCGCCACTGAAATGGGGATGTTCCTGGGGGCCGATATGTATGGCCGCTCCCCCCAAATGCCCACGGAACAGCTCAGCGAGTGGCAGGAAGAATCCATCATGACGTTCAGGGACCTGCCGAAGATCACCATCCACGAGCTGATGCATTTCCAGCAAAATTACCGGGACACCCTACGGGAGGGTACCCTGCTCGCCGCGGTTTTGCAGGAAGGGGTCTGCGATTTTATGGTAGAACTCTGCTCGGGGGAACCCCTGGAAAGCGACAACCTTGAATTCCTGGCCGACCAGGGCAACCGGGAGTGGATCTTCGGGGAACTACAGCGGGAATTATATGGGGAAGACACCTCCAAATGGTTGTATAACGGGGATATCGAAGACCGGCCAAACGATCTGGGCTATGCCGTGGGATACCTGATCAGCAAATCGTTCTACCAGCGCCACCCCGATAAAAAACGGGCCGTGGAGGAACTGCTGACCACTGATGACTACACCCGCATCCTCAGGGGCAGCCGGTATGCCTTCCTTTTGGAAAGGGATACCACCGACTTTGGGGATGCCGACCTTTAATGATACGGACTATGAAACGACGACTGCTATGTGCCGCCCTCTTGTTTACAGGGTACTGGGGACTCGCACAGGAAACCCCTACCCGTCAGGATACGCTGAGGGGTAGCATTACCCGGGAGCGGGCCTGGTGGGACCTTAGCCACTACGACCTGTATGTGGACGTGGACCCCGACAACCGGAGTATTGTTGGGCGGAATACCATCCGATACAGGGTCCTGGAGCCCGGCAACCGGCTACAGGTGGACCTGCAGGAACCGCTCCGCCTGGAGGCCGCCTTGCAGGATGGGCGCGAGCTCACCGTGGAACACGAAGGAAATGCGCACTTCATCCTCCTGGAAAAGGCGCAGGACCCCGGCAGCATGCAGGAAGTGGAAATCCGGTATTCCGGGAAGCCGAGGGAGGCCGTAAATGCCCCCTGGGATGGCGGGTTTTCCTGGAAACAGGACAGCAGGGGCCTGCCGTTTGTCGCCACTTCCTGCCAGGGGCTGGGGGCAAGCGCCTGGTGGCCCAACAAGGACCATATGTACGACGAAGTGGACTCGATGTCCATACGGGTTGAGGTGCCCAAACCCCTGATGAACGTGTCCAACGGCAGGCTGAAAGAAATACTCGACAAGGGGGACACCCGCGTGTTCCACTGGGCGGTGAGCAACCCCATCAACAATTACGGGGTAAACGTGAACATTGCCGACTATGCTCATTTCGGGGAAACCTACGAAGGCGAAAATGGGCCCCTGGACCTGGACTACTACGTGCTGCCTGAAAATTTGGAAAAGGCAAGGGAGCAATTCCGGCAGGTACCCCTGATGCTGGAGGCCTTCGAGCACTGGTTCGGCCCCTATCCGTTCTATGAAGACAGCTTCAAGCTGGTGGAAGTCCCCTACCTCGGGATGGAGCACCAGAGCTCCGTAACCTATGGCAATGGCTACCAGAACGGGTATCGGGGGTACGACCTTTCGGGCAGCGGCTGGGGGATGAAATTCGATTTCATCATCATCCACGAGGCGGGCCATGAATGGTTTGCCAACAGCATCACCTACAAAGACATCGCAGACATGTGGATCCATGAAGGGTTTACGGCCTACTCCGAAAACCTCTACCTCGATTACCACTTTGGCTCCCGGGCGGCCTCCGAATACGTGATCGGCACCCGGGCGAGGATCCGCAACGACCGCCCCATTATCGGAACCTATGGGGTCAACCGGGAAGGCTCCGGCGACATGTACTACAAAGGGGCCAATATGTTGCATACCCTGCGCGTCCTGGTCGATGATGATGCCCTGTGGCGCACGGTGCTCCGGGGATTGAATGAAACCTTCTACCACCAAACGGTTACCACGGAACAGGTTGAAGGGTTCCTGAGCGAAAAGACCGGGAAAGACCTGTCGGCCTTTTTCGACCAGTACCTGCGTACGACCCTCATCCCGGTACTGGAGTACCGGTGGGACGGCGTGGTGTTGCACTACCGCTACCAGGATATTGTCGACGGCTTCGACATGCCGGTGCGCGTCTTCCTCGATGGGGAGGAATCGTGGATTTACCCCACGGCAGCCTGGAAGGAAACTTCCTTTGGGCAGCAGCCCGTCACCTTTGAGGTCGACCCAAACCTGTACGTCATCCCCAGGGGCAGATAGGGGCCCCAGGCCACCCCTTCAGGTTACGGGAAGTTCTCTTATTCGTTAAAAAAAGGTTACCTTTGAACCTTCCCGGCTGCCCCTTCCGCGCTGAAACCAGAACCGCCCGGGAAGCCCCAGATGTCAAAGCTTCCGGAAAACCACAAATTTTTAGACCTCTCGGACTATGGAAGGCCCTTTGGCCGGCAAATTGCTGCCTGGCTCGTCCCCACCCCCCTGACCCCGGTACACGTGACCCTGGGGTTTGCCCTTTCGGGCTTGCTGGCAATCCTCAGCATCTTTCAGCAGCATTATTGGGCCGCCGTCTTCTTCCTGATCCTGAAATCCATCCTGGACGCCGCGGACGGGGAACTGGCGCGTTTGCGGAAGACCCCTTCCTACATCGGGCGCTACCTCGATTCCGTGGCCGATATTGCGATCAACCTGTTGCTGATGTACAGCATCTGGCAGGTTACCGACGGGTCCAAATGGTTCTTCCTGCTCGCATTTTTGGGCCTGCAGCTGCAGGGCACCCTGTACAACTACTACTACGCCATCCTGAAAAGGCGCTTTCAGGGCGACACCACCAGCCGTATTTTTGAAAGCACCCCCCCGAAGGCACTGGCCGGGGAACGCCAGGGGTGGGTAACGTTCCTGTTCCGCCTCTACCAGGGGTGCTATGGGCTTTTCGACCGCGCCATCTATGCCCTGGATCGAAAGGCCCCTGCGGCAAAACACCTCCCCAAATGGCTCATGACCGCGGTTTCCACCTTTGGCCTGGGTTTCCAGCTGCTGGTGATTGGGTTAATGCTGGCCTTCGGGCTGGAAGACTTCATCTTTCCCTTCTTTATCGCATACTCCGGGTTTATTTTCGTTTTTATCGGGATCCGACGCTATATAAATCGCTAAATCTTTTTACCTTTTGAAACGCCGGGTGGTACCCCTAACCCGGCTTAAAAGGCAAAGCCATACCCTATGACCCGGAAACTCCTCCCCTTGCTGGCCCTGATTTTTGCAGGTTGCAACCCCACTCCCGAAGGAGCGGGCCAAACCGCCCTGCTGATCCGCAATGTCCACGTGGTGGATGTGGAAAAGGGAACGGTGTTAAGGGACCAGCAGCTCGTTGTGGACTCGGGCCGCATCCGGCAGATCGCATCGCAAACCGAGCATCCCGAACGCTACCTGACCGTCATAGACGGGAAGGGGGCCTATGCGGTCCCGGGCCTCACGGAAATGCACGCCCATATCCCCTCGCCCCCGGTTTCCGAAACGCGCATTGCCGAAACCCTTTACCTCTACCTCGCCAGGGGGGTCACCACCATCCGGGGCATGTTGGGGCACCCCTACCACCTCAGGCTCCGCGAGCAGGCCGAAAAAGGGGAAATCCCCAGCCCCAGGATATTTACCTCCAGCCCCTCCCTGAACGGGAATACGGTCAGGACCCCGGGGGAAGCCGTCGAAAAAGTACGGCAGTACGCCCGGGAAGGGTATGACTTCCTGAAGATCCATCCCGGCATCCAAAGGGACGTTTTCGATTCCCTGGCCGCCGCCGCCCGGGAGGCAGGCATCCCCTTTGCCGGGCACGTTCCGGTGGATGTGGGGATACGGCACGCCCTGGAAAGCGGGTATGCCACCATTGACCACGTGGATGGCTACCTGGAAGGCCTGGTCCCAGAATCCGCAGGGGTGAGGCCACAAGACAACGGCTTTTTCGGGTTCCGCTTCACGGCCCTGGCCGACACTGCCCGCATCCCTGAACTGATGGCCCTTACCCGAAAACACAAGGTTTGGGTAGTGCCCACCCAAAGCCTGTTCGAGCGCTGGTTTGCCCCTACCAGTGCCGACAGTCTCCTCGCCCAGCCCGAAATGAAATACATGCCCGGGGCCACCCTCGCCTCCTGGAGGCAGGTCAAAACACAGTATATGGAAGACCCTTCCTGGGACCCGGGGCAGTGGCAAACCTTTGACGCCATCCGCCTGGAACTGATCCGACGCCTGGCCAAAGAAGGCCATGGCCTGCTGCTGGGTTCGGATGCGCCCCAACTATTCAACGTGCCCGGGTTTTCCCTGAAGCACGAAATCGCCGGCATGCGGCGGGCAGGCCTTTCCCCTTTGGAAATCCTGCGGATGGGCACCCTGTACCCGGCGCGGTTCTTCGGGCAGGAATCCGAGTGGGGCAGCCTGGAAGAAGGAAAGGTCGCAGACCTGGTCCTGGTCGAAGGCAACCCCCTTGAGGACCTCAGCGCCCTGGAAGCCATCCGCGGCGTCATGCTAAAGGGTCATTGGATTCCTATAGATGAAATAGACCAAAAACTAACTGAAATTGCACGCAATGCCGCAGCGGAAGACCCCTCCGGCCAGGATTGACACGCCTGTTACGGTGCAAAGGGCCTGGTGCCGGTATACCACGCCCCGGCGTTACCCGCCAGGCACAGCCGCAACCAATTTGATCGTCCTATGAATCGAAAAGACTTTATGAAAACCACAGCCCTGGGGACCCTGGGCAGCACCCTCCTTCCGGGGATCCTCAAGGCAAACCCCCATGGCATTAAGGCCCTGGAAATGCTCGACACCCTTGGGATTCAGCTGTTTTCCCTCCCGAAAATGCTGGAGGCGGACCTCAGGGGCACGCTAGCCATGCTGGCCGAACTGGGGTACGCGGAACTGGAACTGTTCGGCCCTTATGCCTTCAGCGCCGAGAGCAATAAGGCCAGTTGGCTGCAGCTAAGTCCAATGCTGGGCTTCTCGGGCAGCGGGTGTTTCGGGGTATCCACCGGGGAATTCAAAGCCATGGCCAGCGACCTGGGCCTGAAAATCCCCTCCCTGCATACCGACCTCGACACCCTTGAACAACATATGCCGGCCCTGGCCGGGGCGGCCCGCGATTTGGGGGCAACCTACGTGACCCTGCCGTTTATCCCGGCGGAGCGCCGACAATCCCTGGACGATTATAAAAAAATGGCAGACACCTTTAACCGCATCGGGCAGTCGGCCCTGGAGGAAGGAATCCGCTTTGCGTACCACAACCATGGATACGGACTCCAGGAGCAGGATGGGCAGGTGCCGTTCCGGGTCCTCCTTGAAGCCACCGACCCCCTGTCGGTCTTCCTGGAAATGGATGTTTTCTGGACTGCCGCGGGCAAAGCAGATCCGGTGACCTACCTGAAGGACTATAAGGGCCGCTACAAAATGATGCACTTAAAGGACATGAAGGAACGAAAATATTTCTCCGGGGACGGGGGCGACCCGGGGCAATGGATGGAACTCTTTCCCCTGATGGCCTCTGCCGGAAAAGGCGTGCTGGACCTGGAAGCCATCGTAAAGGCTGCGCTGGAAACCGGGGTGGACCATTTCTTTGTGGAACAGGACCTGGTGGCAAACCCCAGGGAAGCCCTGGGGGAAAGCCATCGATACCTTGGGTCGCTTTGATCGACCGGCACAAATCCCCGGACCCCGTTTACTCCCAACGCCCATAATAACCAACCCATGAATGCCCTGAAATCCCTTTACTTATTTCTTCTCCTCAGCCTGGCCGGCACCCTGGATCCCCTTTCGGCCCAGGTCCTGCTGAAACCCCAGCAGGTTTTCGACGGCACTGCAATGCACCCGGGCTGGGTGGTTTTCGTCAAAGATTCAACCATAGGGTACGCGGGGCCACAGGACCGTTTTGAGACCCCGGAGGGAACCCAAATTGTAGCCCTTGAGGGGATGACGCTCCTCCCCGGCTTGATCGAGGGCCACTCACACCTCCTGCTACACCCTTACAATGAGACCTCCTGGAATGACCAGGTACTGAAGGAGTCCCCGGCCGAAAGGGCCATACGGGGGGCGGTCCATGCCCGCAGGTCCCTGATGGCCGGCATGACCACCCTGAGGGACCTGGGTTCGGAAGGGGCGGGTTACGCCGATGTTGCCCTCAAAAAAACCATAGAAACCGGGATTATCCCCGGACCCCGGATGTTGGTCGCCGGCCCGGCCATCGTGGCTACAGGGGCCTATGGGCCTAAGGGCTTCCATGAAGGGGTGGCGGTTCCCCTTGGGGCTGAACCCGCCAGCGGCGTGGATGGCGTCATTGCCGCAGCCAGGCGCCAGATTGGGGGAGGGGCCGATTTCATCAAAATCTATGCGGACTACCGGTGGACCCCAGGGGCTCCGTCACAACCCACCTTCCTCCCCGAAGAGCTAAGGGCCATTGTGGCTGCGGCCCGGAGTGCGGGAACCTATGCCGTAGCCCATGCCAGCACCCCGGAGGGGATGAAGCGTGCGGTCCTGGCCGGGGTGGAAACCATCGAGCACGGCGACGGGGGCACTGAAGAGGTCTTCGCCCTGATGAAGGAAAAAGGCGTGGTCCTTTACCCTACCCTGGCTGCCGGCGATGCCATTGAACGCTATGGTGGATGGGATGGGATGGTTGACTCCGACCGCATCAGCCGGAAAAAGGAAAGCTTCCGCCTCGCCCTCGCATCCGGGGTGACGATCGGATTCGGAGGGGACGTTGGGGTATACCCCCATGGGGAAAATTACCGCGAGCTCGAACTTATGGTAGCCTATGGGATGGAGCCCATGAAGGTCCTGAAGGCAGCCACGTCCATAAATGCCCAAACCTTCCACCTCGATCGGCTTGGGCAGGTCCGGGTGGGCTTCCTGGCCGACCTGATCGCCGTGCCCGGCGACCCCTCGAAAGATATCCGGGCCCTTCGGGACGTCCATTTTGTGATGCTGAATGGAAGGGTCGTAAAGGAGGTTCCCGGGGAATAAGACCTTTTGCTTGCGTAAAGGGGCTGGTTTCCGTTAACCTGAGGGGAAATGGGATAAAAAAACAGCTCCTGCATTTACGGGGAAATCCCCCCTCCCCCAAAAGCCAAAATACCCCCCATCCCTGCAACCTGCACGCGGAAAAAGGAAAAAACCATTTCCCCAAGAGCCCCTGCCCTCTGATACCCTCCAGGATATCCAGACCAGCCGGGTAGTCCGGGGTTTAGGACAGGTTCGCCGGGGTACTACTCTTCCAATTCCCTTTTCAGGGCCGCCAACTGCGCGCTTAGGGCCTCAAACCGGTCCAGGGCATCTTTTCCCGGGGCCTGGTCGGCCTGGTCCATCATGGAATACAGGTAACGCCACTGGTCGGCCAGCATGGGTTGCATATAGATCCCCTCTTCGGTTTTTATTTTGGCAAGCACCCCCTGAAGGGTTTCCAGCCTCCTTTTTTCAGCCTCGGTAGGGGAAGCAGCCTTTTTCAGTTCGGCAATTTTTTTATCGAGGTCGTCCTGAAGCCTGAGGGTTTCGCTGACCTTGTCCCGGATCCTGAGCAGGAACCCCACCTGGGCATCCACATCGGATTCAGAAACCCCGGAAGCCACCACCCGGGGGTCAGGGACCAGTTCAAAGGGCGCGCTGGCCCTGGCCTCCCCAACATGGAGCACCGCCGTATACCGGCCGGGCCGGGCCAGGGGCCCATTTTGGTACCTGCGGCCCTCCTGTGGATTCCACGGGCCTGGAAGCGTCATGTCCCAACGGAACCGGTTCAACCCGGGATTTTTAGTAAGTTCCCTGGATACCCTGATTTCCGTGAAATTCGTGGCCATGTCCCGCACGGGCCCGGATCCCCCTTCGGGTAAAGCGTCGCTGGAAAAGGCGGCGAGGACCGTCCCTGACGCATCGCGGATTTCAAGATGCACCGGCCCGGTAACCGGGTCGGGAAGGACATAATCAAAAATAACAGAAGGCCTTGGGTACCTCGGGGTTTCACTGCCCCAGGCGCCGGAAGGGGTGCGGTAGCGCACGGTCGGATCGGGCTGGAACAGCACGGGGGCCGCCGGGTCCGGGGCCTCCATTTGCCGGAGGGCCGTGATTCGGTCCAGCACCCAAAAGCCCCGGCCCATGGTGGAAAGGACCAGGTCTCCCCTGTGGATTTTAAGGTCCGTAACAGGGGTTATTGGAAGGTTTTGCTGGAAGGGCTTCCAGGTCTGGCCGTCATCCATGGAAACATACATCCCGTCTTCGGTACCCGCAAAGAGGAGGCCTTCCCTCACCGGGTCCTCCCGCACCACCCGGACCGAAGTCCCGGAAGGGATGCCGTTGGTGCCGGGGGTAAGCAATTTCCAGCTTTTGCCGTAATTTTCGGTTTTGAAAAGGTAAGGCTTCGGGTCCCCCAACTGGTAGCGTAGCACGCAGACATACGCTTTTGCGGGGTTGTGCGGGGAGGGCTCCACGGCATCGACCCGCCCGCCGGGGGGCAGGGCTTTTGGGGTAACGGCCTCCCAGGAGCCCCCGCCGTCGCGGGTTACATGTACGGGGCCGTCGTTGGCCCCTACCCAGATCACCCCTTCCTGCACCGGGGATTCCCGGATCGCATAAATGGTGCTGTAGAATTCCTCCCCGGTAACATCCCTGGTAATGGGTTCCCCTGAGATCACTTGCTTATCGGATTCGAAGGCCGTCAGGTCGGGTGAGATGATTTCCCAGGTTTTCCCTTCATCCACCGTTTTATGCACATACTGGGAGGTGTGGTAAATCACCTTCGGGTCGTGGGGGGAGACATGGATGGGCGAGACCCGCTGGAAGCGGAATTCCAGGTCCCGGGGGTTGTGGCCATACATGTTAGAAGCCCCCACGTAATACGACTGCTCGGTGCCTGTACGCTTGTTGTAAACCGTGAACCGCCCCTTGCAATTGGAGTATACGATGTCGGGGTTGGTCGGGTGGGGCACCGCAGGCCCGGTTTCGCACCCGCCGGTATTGATGATGTAGCCAATCCCTTCGGCCTGCACCCCGTAGGGCGGCATGCTGGGCACGGCCACAGTGGAATAGTTGTCCTGCTGGCCGCCGTAAAGCCAGTAAGGGTACTGGTTATCGACCTCCACCTGGTAGATTTCGGCTGTGGGCTGGTTGAACTGGGTAGACCAGGTTTGTCCCCCGTTGAAGGTGACGTTGGCCCCACCGTCGTTGCTTTGTATGAAAAGGTCCGGGTTCTCCGGGTTGATCCACATATCGTGGTTGTCGCCGTGAGGCGGACGCAACCGGCTCCAGGTTTTCCCCCCATCCACAGACTTGAAATACCCGGTCGCCATGGCGTAAATCACATCCGTGTTTTTGGGGTCTACCCTGATATTGGTGTAATAAAAGGGCCGCGTGCGGATACCGTTATGCGATGAAACCTGGGTAAAACTCTCCCCCTGGTCGACCGATTTGTACAGGCCGCCCTCCTCTCCGGGGGCTTCTACCAGCGCATAGACGATGCGGGAATCCGACGGGCACACTTCAATGTCAATTTTGCCGATCAACCCGGTGGGCAGGCCTTTCTCTATTTTGGTCCAGCTGGCACCGCCATCCAGGCTTTTGTAGATTCCCCCCTCCTTTTGTGTCCCCCCGCTAATAATCGTCCAGGGGGTCCGTTGGGCTTTCCAGGCCGCAGCAAACAATACATTCGGGTTGGTAGGCAGCAATTCCACGTCAGAGACCCCAGTCCGATCTGAAATATGCAGGACCTGTTTCCAGGACCGGCCCCCATCCGTGGTTTTGTACACCCCCCGCTCGGGATTGGGTTGGAACGCTTTGCCGATGGCCGCCACATAGGCCGTATTGTGGTCCTGGGGATGCAGGCGCACCGCCCCGATCAGGCCGGTCTGCTCCAGACCGAGGTGTTGCCAGGTTTTCCCCGCATCGATGGATTTATAAACCCCTTTCCCCTCAATTACGTTGCTGCGCAGGCCGTCGGAACCCGTGCCCACATATACGATGTTGGGGTCATTCTGGGCTACCACAATCGCCCCGATAGACGGGGTGCTGAAAAACCCGTCGGAAGTATTGTGCCAGCTGGTCCCGTAGTCTTCGGTTTTCCATACCCCGCCCCCCGTGGCCCCAAAGTAAAAAGTACCCGGATGGGAAGCAATCCCGGCCACTGTGGTAACCCTGCCCCCCCGATAGGGGCCCAGTTCACGGTATTGCAGGGCAGAAAAATCCTGGGCCATCAGGGGTATTGCGGCCAGCAGGGTGGCAAAAAGGGAATAAATAGTCTTCTTCATGGGTTAACGGCTTTATTGGGTAATGGAATATTTGGCGATGGAAGATACGGATTGTTTGGAAAATGAAAGGACCCTTAAAAAATGTGGCGGCCTGCCGGCGGATTGCAGGGTGGTGGTTTAAATTGTGTCCGGGGGATGGGGGGATATCCCCCCTTTTAAATTGCTCCCCGAAAGCGACCATTTCAGGATGCCCCGGCCTGCGGGAACCATAAACCCCTTCCTATTTCAGGTACAGTTCAGTGAAATGTTTCATGTGCATGCCGGGCAACATCATCTTCCACCGGTCTTTTTTCGAAATAATCCCCTTGGCCGCCAGGCGGGACCCATCGATCCAGGTCCGGTAGATCAGGGCATATGCCACGATCAGGATCAGGAAGGTCCCCGGCCCGATGGCATCCTGCCACCGCAACAGCAGGATCAGCCCCAGGGGAATAAAGACGGCGAGGTAGTAGAACAATAAATTTTTCAAAATAGATCGGATCTTATCCCTTAAAATTACGGAATTCCAGGGCAAAATCGGAGTCCGAAAGGGAAATTTCGCCATGGTAAATTCTTGGCGGGGAAGGATACAGCTGGGCCGCAGCGAGGAATACGTTTCCCGTCACCCCCCCTTGATTCAGGCGGATTCGGCCTGCTCCTGCTGGAATACGCTACCGGATTCGGGTGCCCTGGGTGCTAAAGGACAGGCCTTGCTGGCCAGACGTTGAAATCATGATGGCTTCAAACAGCGGTTCCGGTGCGCCGGGAAGCAACGCCCAGTCGAATATAAAATTGGCCCCCGTCCCTCCTTCCCGGTCGGTCTCTTCAATGACGATCTCTACCGTTTCCAGGGGGGCTACGAAGATGGGCTCATCAAAATAGGTTCGGATCGACACCCCATGGGTATTGAAATATTCTGCCTTCTGCAGATACAGGGTATCGTTTGGGCTGGTGTTGCGCATGCTCACCGTTACGGTCAGGTCGTGGGTGCGATGTTCCGTAAGGCTGTAGACCTGCGAGTAGACCGAAAGGTAGGAAGTCCCGGGACCCAGGGAATCGGGCAAGGATCCCCTGACCCTCCGATTTTCCCAGTTGACGGGATTGGTGGAACTGAGCGGCTTTTCCTCTGCACAGGAAAAGGCCAGGAATCCCAGCAGAAGGAAGGCAAAGGTGGTTTTCATCGGCTCAAATAATAAGTTCAGTGCCCGAAGGCATGGGTTTTCGCCTGGTAAATCCATGAATGCGAAGGTACTTTTTTTTCCTAATTATCAGAGGTTCCTAACCCCAAAAGGGCCGTTTGAACGGCCTCCTGCACCGTTCCGTTAACACTCTTTTAAGAATTCCGACCCCCCTTTTTGGTATCTTTAGCCGACCAATTTCTGAACCCGATGAAAAAACTCTTCCCCCTGTTGTTGCTGATCGCAACGGCACCCCTCTTTGGACAACAATTCAACATGAAGCTGGCGGGCGACCTCAAGCCCCGAAACATCGGCCCCGGAGGGATGAGCGGCCGGGTTACGGCCATAGATGTGGTAACGTCAGACCCCGATATCATATACGTTGGCACTGCCTCAGGGGGCCTGTGGAAGTCGGCCTCCGGGGGCATCCGGTGGGAGCCCGTTTTCGATAAGGAAGTTACGGCCTCCATCGGGGCTGTGGCCATACAGCAATCAAACCCCTCCGTCCTCTGGGTGGGTACCGGGGAGGGCAATCCCCGCAACTCCCTGAACGGGGGTTATGGCATTTACCGCTCCCTCGATGCAGGCCGGTCGTGGCAGCGGATGGGCCTGGAAGAAACCCGCCACATCCACCGGATCCTGATTGACCCCACGGACCCCAACACCCTGTATGTGGGGGCCATTGGCTCCCCCTGGGGGGAACATCCGCAAAGGGGGGTCTTCAAAACCACCGACGGCGGAAAAACCTGGGAGAAAATCCTTTTTGTAAACAATAAAACCGGGGTGGCCGATATGGTCATGGACCCCACCAACCCCAACAAGCTCCTGGTAGCCATGTGGGAGCACAAGCGGGACCCCTGGTTCTTTAATTCGGGCGGTCCGGGTTCGGGCCTCTACATGACCCACGACGGGGGGGCTACCTGGAAGCAGTTGGGCGAGAAGGACGGGCTACCCAAAGGGGAGTTGGGCCGGATAGGCCTGGCGATTGCCGGTGGAAAACCCAATGTGGTGTACGCCCTGGTGGAGTCCAAAAAGAACGCCCTGTACAAGTCGGAAGACGGGGGCTTCTCCTGGAAAAAGGTCAATGACGGGAACGATATCGGCGACCGTCCGTTTTACTACTCCGATATATTCGTGGACCCCCAGAACGAAAACCGGGTTTATTCCGTCTTCACCTACGTGAATGTTTCGGAAGACGGGGGGCGCAGCTTTACGGAACTGATGCCGGCCTACGGGGCCGACAACGGCGTACACCCCGACCACCATGCCTGGTGGATCCACCCCGAAAATGGCCAGTTCATGATCGATGGAAATGACGGGGGGATGAACATCACCCGGGACGGGGGCAAATCATGGCGTTTTATCGGGAACCTGCCTGTGGGGCAGTTTTACCATGTGGCCGTGGACCAGGAGTTTCCGTACAATGTTTACGGGGGCATGCAGGACAACGGTTCCTGGCGTGGGCCCGCCTACGTGTGGCGCGCCCAGGGTATCCGCAATGCCTACTGGCAGGAAATAGCCTTCGGGGACGGGTTTGACGTGGTCCCCGACCCCGAAGATTCCCGCTATGGATACGCCATGAGCCAGCAGGGCTTTGTGCGCCGCTATGACTGGATGACCGGGAACGACTATACCGTACGCCCCACCCCCCCGGATGCCACCACCGAATTGCGGTTTAACTGGAATTCCGCCATAGGGCAGGACCCTTTTGACCCTTCCACGGTGTACTTTGGAAGCCAGTTCGTCCATAAAAGCACCGACAAGGGCCTGACCTGGCAGGTGATCTCCCCCGACCTGACCACCAATGACCCTGAAAAGCAAAAACAAAGCGAAAGCGGGGGCCTTACAATGGATGCCACCGGGGCAGAAAACCACTGCACCCTTTTGGTGATCGAACCTTCCCCCGTGGAACCCGGCATGCTATGGGTGGGTTCCGATGACGGCCGGGTACACTATACCCCGGACGGCGGCTCGTCCTGGACGGAAGTCACCCAAAACCTCAAAGGGCTGCCCAAAGGGAGCTGGATTGCGCAAATAAAAGCCTCCGGGCGCAACAAAGGGGAAGCCCTGCTGGTCGCCAATGATTACCGCCGCTATAACTTCACCCCCTACGCCTACCGCACCCGGGACTACGGAAAAACCTGGGAGCGCCTCGTGGATGGGAACGATGTGGAGGGTTTTACCCTTTCCATTGTGGAGGATTCCGAAAACCCGAACCTTATGTTCCTGGGGACAGACGATGGGCTTTACCTGTCGCTGGATGCAGGGCAATCTTGGCAGAAGTGGACCCGGGGCTATCCCACCGTACCTACCATGGACCTGGTGATCCACCCCAGGGAGCACGACCTGGTGATCGGTACTTTTGGGAGGGCCTTCTGGGTGCTCGACGATATCCGGCCGCTCAGGGCCCTGGCCGCGGATCCGTCCCTGATGGAGCAGCCCGTCCGCCTTTTCCCGACGCCCACGGCCTACCTGGCGGCCTACCAGCAGCCCAATGGCAGCCGTTTCGGGGCGGATGCCCTATTCAACGGGGAAAACCGGAAAAGCGGGGCCATGATCACCTATTTCCTGAAGGAAGGGAAAAAGGCCGGGAAACCTGAAAATACGGGTGCAGAAAAAGGAGTTTCCGACCCCGGGTCGGCCCCGGAAAACGAAGGTGGCGCAACGGAAACTGACGGGGTTAAGGAAAAAACAAAAGATTCCGTATTCTTGAAAATCTATGAAGGGGAGCGGCTGATCCGAACCCTGAAATATCAAACCCCGGATTCGGCGGGCTTCCACAGGGCCTACTGGGGGTTGGACGAAGCCGGCCCCGATCGCCCTTCCCGGACCCTGCGCAAGCGCACCCGCGAACCCGGGGGGGTAACCGTCCTGCCCGGCACCTACCGGGTGGTCATCGAGTACGGGGAGGCCCGGGATGAGACCACCGTGGTGGTGAAGGCAGATCCCCGCCTGCAGGTAGCACCGGAGGCCTTGCAAGCCCGGTATGCAGCGACCAAAAAACTGGATGGCTATATGCAAACGGCAGCAGATGCCGTAAAGCAACTTCTGGAAAGCAAAAAAGTGGCCAGCCAGTACGAGAAGGAAATGAAAGACCTGGATAAGGAGAAGTATAAGGAGCAGATCAAGGCCTCCGGCGAGATCAGCAAACAAATCGACTCCCTGCTGGCCCGCTACCTCGGAAAGGAAGACAAGCGGCAGGGGATTACCCGGAACCCTGAAATGACCGTGGTGCGCCGGATTTCCAATGCCTACGGGTATGTGGGGAGCCGCCCCTCGGGGATGACGGAAACCGAGACCCGCCTGATGGAATTTGCCGAAGAGGACCTGAAGAAGGCCCTGGGGGAAACCAACGCCTTCTTTGCAAATGCCTGGAAAGCCTACCGGGAATCCATGCAATCCCTTGACCTTTCCCCCTTCAAGGAAACCAAAACCCTGACCCTGGAATGAATGCAACGATAACCTACCCCCTGCGGATGAAAGTATCCTTCCTGGCCCTCGGAGGAGCCCTGGCCCTGTTGGGATGCAAACAGGAAGCGGCGGCTCCCACGGTGTCGCAGACCCTTAAGGCGTACACCATCGAGCAGATGATGGACAATGAAAGCGTGGGCGGGGGCAGTTTTTCCCCTGACGGTTCCAAACTGCTGGTCCACAGCAACCGCTCGGGCATCTACAACCTCTATACCGTGCCGGCAACCGGGGGGGAATTCACCCCGGTAACCGCCTCCGACAGTTCTTCCGTATTTGCCATCTCCTATTTTCCGCACGATGAGCGCATCTTGTTCCGCATGGACAACAACGGGGATGAGGTATTCCACATTTACCTGATGGAACCCGGAGGGTCGCCCCGCGACCTGACCCCCGGGGAAGGCGCCCGTTCCCTGTTCTACCGCTGGGCAAAAGACAAGAAGTCGTTTTACTTCGGTTCCAATAAACGCGATGCCAATTTCATGGACTTGTACCGCATGGAACTGGAAACCTTTCAGCCCACCCTGCTCTTCCAAAATGACGGGGGGTACGAATTGGAGGCCATTTCCGCCGATGAGCAGTACCTCGCCCTATCCAAATCCATAAACACTAACGACAGTGACCTGTACCTCCACCACCTCGGGGAGGGTTCCATGACAAAAATCAACGAAGGCCAATCTGCAAATACCGCCCAGGATTTCACCCCGGATGGCCAGGCCCTGCTCTACACCACCGATGATGGGGCCGAGTTTGCCTACCTGATGCGATACAACCTGTCTGACGGGACCCGGGAAAAGGTATTGCAGCGCGACTGGGATATCACCGGGAGCAGTTTTACCGAAAATGGGAAATACCAGGTAACCTACATCAACCAGGACGCCAAAACGACGATCGAAGTGATGGAGACCGGGACGGGTAAACAGTTGGAATTACCCATTCCGGAAGGGCTCGACCTGAGCAGCGTGGCCTTTTCCGACGATGAGCGCCTGATGCGCTTCTACGCCGGGGGCTCCCATACCCCATCCAACCTCTACGTGCTTTCCCTGGGCGACCAACAGGTGGTACGCCTTACCGACGTCCTCAACCCCGAAATTGATCCAACCCACCTGGTTCGGGCCGAAGTCGTGCGGTTCCCGTCCTTTGACGGCCTGGAAATCCCGGCTATTTATTACCGGCCGCACCAGGCTTCCGAAACGCAGCCGGCACCCGCTCTGGTCTGGGTACATGGGGGGCCCGGCGGGCAATCGCGACAGGGCTTTAACCCCCTGATCCAGTACCTGGTCAACCACGGGTACGCGATCCTGGCTGTGAATAACCGCGGGAGTTCGGGGTACGGAAAAACCTTTTACCAGATGGATGACCTGAACCACGGCGACAAGGACCTGAAGGACTGCATAGCCGGAAAAGACTGGCTGGCGGGCCTGCCCACCATTGACGGGGAAAAAATCGGGATCATGGGCGGCTCGTATGGGGGGTATATGACCATGGCCGCCCTGACCTTTGCCCCGGAGGAGTTCGGGGTGGGGGTAAATATTTTCGGGGTGACCAACTGGATTCGGACCCTGCGCTCCATCCCGCCCTGGTGGGAATCCTTCAAGGATGCCCTCTACAAAGAATTGGGGGACCCGTACAGCGCGGACTCCGTCCGGCTAAGGGCCATCTCCCCCCTGTTCCACACCGAACGGGTTACCCGTCCGCTTATGGTCCTTCAGGGATCCCAGGACCCAAGGGTCTTGCAGGTGGAGTCCGACGAGATTGTTGCCGGGGTGCGTAAAAACGGGGTTCCCGTGGAATACGTCCTGTTTGAAGACGAGGGCCATGGCTTCCTGAAGAAGGAAAACCAGGTGGAAGGCTACCGCAAAATTTTGGAGTTCCTGGATACCCACCTGAAAAATGCCCCCGTTACCCCGATCCCGGACCACCCTATGGAAGGGGGGGCACTGGAACAAGAATAAAGCCAAGGCCGTTGAACCTGCTACCCCGGAAACGAATAAGCGTATTCAGGCAAGGATGGCTTGCCGGCCTGCTGGTGCTCCTTTCCGGCGGCCTTCAACCCCTGGAAGCGCAGCAGACCGGGGAAAACGAACTGGGGGGCTGGTATATGTATTTCGGTACCAACCGACTTTCAGAGCAGTGGAGCCTGCATACCGAGGCCCAGTGGCGGCATTACCAGTGGAAGGGGAACTTCAACCAGCTGCTGTTGCGCACCGGCATGAACTACCATATCAACCCGGAGGCCATAGCCACTTTGGGATACGCCTATATCGGCACCGACCCGACCTTTGAAGAAGCCCCCTTGCAGGATGCCGCCTTTGCAGGGAATTTTTTCCTGGAGCACCGGATTTTCGAGCAATTTATTTTGCTGGACAAGGTTTGGGAATTCCGGATCGAACACCGATACCGCCTGGAACAGCGCTTCCTGGATTTCGGCGGGGAATCCGACCTCGAGCACCGGGCGCGCTACCGCCTGCAACTAACCCTTCCCCTCACCGACACCTTTTTTGTCAATGTCTACAATGAAATCTTCCTGAACCTGCAGGACGAGGTTTTCGGGCAAAACCGCCTTTATGGGGCCTTGGGGATACACCTGACCGAAAACAGCAACGTGCAGCTTGGGTATTTGAAAAACCATTTTCAGGGAGTGAACTTCGACCGCCTGCAGGTGGCCCTGTTTTACAACCCCGACCTGCGGGGCCTTTTCAACAAGGCCAAACCCGACTAAGCCAGGGGCTCCCTTTTTCTGGACGGGCTTTCAAAAGGACCCCGTATGCCAGGGGCACCTACCGGAATTCGCGGGGGTAAGGGTTGCGGCCTGAGAGTAACTATCCTTGTCAGGTACCGGTTATTTTTACGACCTTAGGGGGAAAGTACCCTGCCATGAGAACCGAAAAAGTGCATTTTGAAAATCGCCAGGGCCACCGACTGACCGGGCGACTGGTTTTGCCGCCCAACCGCCACCCGCACCATTACGCCCTCTTCGCCCATTGTTTTACCTGCAGCAAAAACCTGGGTGCGGCCCGTCAGATCAGTCAGGCCCTGGCGGGTTTGGGGTTCGGCGTACTGCGGTTCGACTTTACGGGCCTGGGGGAAAGCCAGGGCGATTTTTCAGATACCAACTTTTCCGGGAATGTGGAAGACCTGGAAGCTGCGGCGGCCTTCCTGGAACGGGATTATGAGGCCCCCGCCCTGCTCGTGGGCCATTCCCTGGGCGGGGCTGCCGTGCTTTTTGCCGCCTCCCGGCTTCCCTCCGTTCGGGCGGTAGCTACCGTGGGGGCCCCTGCCGACCCGGACCACGTCACCCACCTGCTTCAAAGCAGCCTGGAAGAAATCCGGGAAGAAGGCACGGCCAGGGTCAACATCGGCGGCCGTGGGTTTACCATCCGCAGGCAATTCCTGGAGGACCTCCAAAACCATTCCCTGGACACGGCCATCAAAGGGCTGGAAGCCTCCCTGCTGATCCTGCACTCCCCCCAGGACCGGGTGGTGTCCGTCGACAATGCCGAAAAGATCTACCGGGCAGCCCACCATCCCAAGAGTTTCCTGAGCCTGGATGGGGCCGACCACCTGCTGGGCCGGCCCGAGGATGCTTCCTATGCAGGGCAGGTGATCGGAAGCTGGGCATCGCGCTACCTTGAAATACGGGGGGAAGAACCGCTGAAAAGCGACCATCAGGTGGTGGCCAGCCTCGATGCGGAAGACGGGTTCACCACCCGCATGAAAGTGGGCAACCATTACCTGACCGCGGATGAGCCGGCCTCCTATTCGGGCAATGACTTCGGGCCCTCCCCCTATGAATTGCTTTCCGCCAGCCTGTCGGCCTGTACGGCCATGACCCTGCAGATGTATGCCCGCCGCAAGGGCTGGCCCCTGGAAAACGTGGAAGTCCACACCTCATACGCCCGGGAGCATGCCCGGGATGGCCTGGAATGCATGGAGGACCCGGATGCAAAAATCGATACCTTCCATCGCGAAGTGGAGCTCTCAGGCCCCCTGGAACCGGAACAGCGGTCGCGCCTGCTGGAAATCGCAGGCCGCTGCCCGGTACACCGCACCCTGGAGTCCCCCATCCAGGTCCTGACCAGGGCAGTAGAAGGAAGCGGGAAAGCTGCCGGTTGACAACCTCTGCCGAATTCCGTATCTTTAAAGCCAACCCAAAAAAACGATCCCGATGAAGAAACGTACCTTTCTGAAAAGAACTGCCATGGCCGCCACCGGCGTTACGGTTGCCCCATCCCTGTTGTTCAGCGCCTGCAAAGGCGAACCAAAAACAGAGGAACCGCCTGCAGCAGCGGCCGCATTGGCCCCGGTCGTTTTTGAACTCCCCGAAATTCCCTATGGCTATAACGCCTTTCCTGAAATCATCGATGCGATGACCATGGAAATCCACCACTCCAAACACCACCAGGGGTATACCAACAACCTCAATGCCGCCCTGAAAGAGGCGAACATTGGGGAAAAAACCATTGAGGAAATCCTGGCCATGGACAACCTGCCCACCGCCATCCGCAATAACGGGGGTGGATATTACAACCACACCCTCTACTGGGACGTGCTGACCCCCGGGGAAGATACCGGGAAGGCTATCGAACCGGCAATAGTGGAGCATTTCGGGTCCATGGAGGCCCTTAAGAACGAATTGGCCGAAGCAGGGGCCAAACGTTTCGGGTCTGGCTGGGCCTGGTTGTGCCAGGATGCCGACAAAAAACTCTTCGTCTGTTCCACCCCCAACCAGGACAACCCCCTGATGCAGGTGGCAGAACGCAAGGGAACCCCGCTATTGGGCATCGACGTGTGGGAACACGCCTATTACCTGAAATACCAGAACAAACGGGGAGAATACCTGCAGAACATCCTGAAGATCATCAACTGGCAGAAAGTGGCTTCCCGTATGGCGTAGCGCTTCGCACCCTGCTTTCAGGCATTTTCGGAGTGCTGGATTTTTTTGAGGGATTGATGGGCCCGGTATACCCTGAGGCCAAGGGCGCACATGAGCGCTATCCACAATGAAAAAAGGACTATTTCCATAACCTGTGTTCCTTAGTGTTCCTGCCCGGGTCCAGGGAAGCAACTTCTCTGGATTTGCGGACAGGGTAAAGGTAGGCATCCTGCCGGCGCAGGAAACTGACAAAAACACTCAGGAAACGCATCTGGAAGGTGCCATTCGTCGAAAACCCGGGCCACAGGGGCCAAAGCCCGTAAAACAAGGGGAAAAATCGGGGGCTGTGGCATGAAGGCCGGGGCTTGAATCCCTTTTTCGCCTATTTTTGGAACCCCAGACCGGATTTCCATGAACCCTTCTGCTCCAGGTTGGATCGATAAGTTTGGCTCCCTGACCAGGGACCGCCCCATTCCCTATACCGACGATCGCGGTCTGGATGCTGAACTCAGGGCTTGCGGGTTTATGTACGGGATCAATGTGGGGATCCCCGGGTCGGTGGTTCCCCCCTACCCCCTTTCACAGGATGAAAATGCCAAGGTTAACCTACTGGCAGGACTCAGTTACAGCTACCTCCTGGCACGCCCCGGGGAGGATTACGGGGCGTTCCTGGAGACCGTGCTTGAATTTTACCATAAGATGGACCTGGCGCAACCGAACTTCCTGCAAAAGGTTTTCCGAAGCGGTAAACCCGCTTCCCAATTGGAAAAATTACTCGATTCCAGGGTCTACCTCGGGGATCCCCTGTTGAGCCGCACCTTTAACTCCACCATTACCAATATGCTGCTACCCCTCGACCTGCTTGGCTTTCGCGCCTATCTGGGGGGGGTTGCAGACCCAAAAAACCATGTGCAGGAACTGGAATACCTCGCCATCAACCTCATCTACCGCCTCCTGGACGCGCGGGGCGTGGAACCGAATGGCAAAAAGCTCCTGGAAGTCTTTGAAAGCTCCCGCAGCTACTTAAATGCCCGGGACCCATACCTTTCTGAGGATTTTCCCGCCCTGCTGGCGCAGTATCGGGGTACCGATGTGGCCAAATATTTGTTGGACCTCGCCACCCTGGCCGTGCTGGGCCACGATGCCCCGAAATTTCCCCGAAAGCAGCAGGAGGTTTTCCTTCTGGGGGAATCCCTTGGGTTTACAGACCGGGAGATGGAAGCCGCAGTCAGGGATGCGGAGAATTTTTTTAACCTGTACGAAGACCAGGTGTATTTCCTGCGCGATGCCCTCCCCGGGGCACAGTACTATGAAAGCCTGGCCAGGGTCGTGGACCGGCTGATCCACCGCAACAGCAAAAGGCTCCGAAAAGAACTGATGGAAAGCAAGGAACTGATGGTATTGCTTTCCAAATCGACCCTGAAGGAACTCACCCCGGAGGAGAAAAAAAGGGTACAAAAACAACTCCTCGACGTTTTCAAGAGCATCCCGTCCCTGGCCATCTTCCTGCTTCCCGGGGGGGCAGTTTTACTCCCCATATTCATCAAGCTGGTCCCGAAACTCCTGCCCTCCTCTTTTGACGAAAACCGGGTGGAAAAACCCTGAATTCCCACTATAAGAAATTTCTATAGTGGTTTTTAAAAAACTTTATTCCAGTAGCTTAAAAGACATCACTCCAACCAAAGCTTAAAATCCCTTACCCGTTCCCGGCTCACGATGATTTCCTGTTCCCGAAAGCGTTTGAGCTTTATTTTGAGGCGGGAATTCGAATAGGCAACAATATCGGAAATGTGGTCGATATGCACATAGAATTTCCGGCTTACCCGAAAAAAGGTTTCGGGCGATAGCTCTTCCTGCAAGTGTTCCAGGGTGGTGTCAAGAAGGTAAGACCGCCCGTCGGTGGTGGCGGCATAAGTGCCCTTGTTCTCACTGTAGAAGCACTCCACTTCGTCGGCAGGGATAATCTTGAGGTGCTGCCCCACCCTGGCGGTAAAGCGCTTTTTGTAGTCCCGGTCGAGGGGATTGACCAGGAGTTTCCGGATGTCTTCAAAATCGACCTGCAGGGGACGGGCGGCGGGGTTCAGGTTCCGGAACTTCTCCAGGGCCGCCTGCAACTCCTCCTCGTCAATGGGCTTAAGGAGGTAATCGATGCTGTTGAGCTTAAAGGCTTGCAAAGCATACTCATCGAAGGCGGTGGTAAAGATAATGGGGCATTTTAACGGCACGGCATCGAAAATTTCGAATGACAGGCCATCGGAAAGCTGGATGTCCAGGAAGATCAGGTCCGGGCCGGGGTGTTGGGCAAACCAGCTTACCGACTCCGAAACGGAGTGCAGCATATGCTCCACAGCCACACCCTGTCGTTCCAGTAGCCGCGCCAGCCTCCGGGCCGCAGGCTTTTCATCTTCAATAATAACGGATTTCAGGGGTCTTTCTTCGCGCATCCTGTCGGGGGTTTCAGGGTTGGTCCATATAGTTCCCAGCTTCCCGCCGGTCTTCTTCCATGTATTTCTCGATCATCTTCTGCTCCCAGGCCTTGCCAAAAAACGGGTTCCACTGGAAGGCCGAAATGGCGTGGAAAGCGAGGCCAATCCCCCAAAAAAGCGGGGTCACCAAAAAGCCCCACCATCCCCATGAGAGCCCTTTAAAGTTGCCGTAAACGAGGTTCATCAGAATAATCAGGGTATTGATGACCAGATAAACGGCCAGGTGGGTATAAAAGCCCCTGATTTCCTCCACCCGCTTTTTTGCGCGCTTCAGCTTTTCGCTATTTTCCATGGTTTCCGGGTCTTTGGTTATTCCCATCTGGATCCGTTTTGTTCTTCTTCCTGCATAAACTCCCGGATCTTCCGTTCCTCCCAATCCCTGGAGAAGAAAGGGTTTACCCTGAAAGTCTTCAGGGCGTGGAAAAAGACCCCGATCCCCCAGCCAAAGGCCGCCCACAGGAACCAGGCGTAGCGCCATTCGTTGGTCAGGTAATTGATCAGGGCCAACAGGCCGATCACAAAGATATAGGAGGTCAGGTTCCCGTAAAACTTTTTCAGTTCTTCCACGCGTTCCCGCGCTTTGAGGTATTTGCTTTCGCGTTCGTCCATTTCAATTCTTTTCTTAGGGTTTGGATTTAAAGAGTGTTTTCAAAAAAGCTCCTGCTCTTCGCGGGCCATGAGTTCCCTGATTTTCCGGGCCTCCCAGTTCTTTCCCAGAAAAGGGTGGTACCCGTGGGCTTCCATCCCGTGCATCAACAGGCCAAACCCCCACCCCAGCGCGGGGATCAAGGCCCAGGGGAAACTTGTGGTCCGCAGGTTGATCCAAAACAGGAAGGGGATCACCAGGAAATACGAAAAAAGGTTGGCGTAAAACCCTTTCAGGCAGGCGACGCGTTCCCTGGCGCGCTCGTATCGTTTCTGATTTTCAAAGGCATTCATACTGGTTGTTTTTCTTGTTTCGCCAAAATTCAGCACCCAAACCGGGATTCCGAAAAAATTGGGATCCAGTTGTCGAAATCGCATCCTGAATTGGCCATTCGGCGATCACCAGTCGTCCCGTTCCATAAGTTCCTTTATTTTCCGGGCCTCCCACCGCTTCCCCCAAAGCGGGTTGTACCCGTAGGCCTCCAGGCCATGCATCACCAGCCCAAACCCCCAGCCCACCGCAGGGAACAGGGCCCATGGGAAGGCGGTGGACTTCCAGTTGAGCCAGGCCAGGAAGGGGATGACCAGCAGGTAAGCCCCCAGGTTCCCGTAGAACCCTTTTATGGCCTCTACCTTTTCCTTTGCCTTTTGATAGCGCTTATCTTCCACAAAGGCCTCCTGGGTCACCTGGCGGGTCACCTGTCGGGTAAGGATGGGGATGGCAACCTCAAAAGTCCCTTCCGACATTTTAATGGCTACCTGCCGCCGGGTAAGCAGGGAATACCGGTTGCGGATGTTCTGCAGCCCAACCCCGCTGGATTTCTTCACTACCTGCTTCGGTTGCAGGGTGTTGGTAACCACAATAAACCCTCCCCGCTCCTCCACCTTTATGTGCAAGGGGCTTTCCTGGGTGACCACATTGTGTTTTACCGCATTTTCAAGCAACAACTGCAACGACAGGGGGACGATTTTCCCTTCCGGGTTGGCGCTGCGTTCCGGGATGTCGAAAACAATGCTGTCTTCGAACCGCATTTTAAGCAGGCGCACATAGGTGCGGGCAAAAGCAAATTCCTCGTCCACGGGTACCACCTCCTTATTCTTTTGTTCCAGGACGTAGCGGTAAACCTTGGAAAGGCCCGTGGTAAAACGCTGCGCCTGTTGCGGATCTTCCTCAATAAGGCTGGTGAGTACGTTCAGGCTGTTGAACAGGAAATGCGGGTCTAATTGGTTCTTCAGGGCGTCGAACTGGGCAGAAGCGGCCCCGGCGATGATTTTTTGTTGTTTGACCCGGCTTTCCTGCCGGAACTTGTAATAATACAGCCCGAAAAAAATCGCGGAGATACAAAGGGCAATCACCAGGGAGTTGACATAGAATGCAGGAGATTCTCCCCTGAGGAACTCCATGAACCCCAAGCCATTGAATCCGGAAAAGATGATGGAACGGGCCAGGAAGATACCCAGCAGGGAAGCCCCAATATTCCCCAGGACCGTAAGCGACAACACCTTCCAGTGGAAGTTGTGGGTGCGCAAGCGCCCAATGGCAAAAGTGATCACCAGGGCATTGGCCAGGTACAGGATCCAGGAAAAGATCATGTGCTCGAGCAATTCCTGCCCGGAATCGGCTTCCCAGCGGAGGCTGCCGCCACGGAAAAGGTGGATTGCCCAGAAGACCAGGTAAAGCGCCAACCCTACCAGGGTGGCATTGCCAAAATGTTTGAGCAGGTTTTTCATGGGCTCCAGGGTTATCCTATCCCCGACCGGGGGTTCCCGGCCGGATCAGCCGGTTTAAATGTACCAAAAAGCGCCTTCAGGCCGGGGGGTACCCGACCAGAAAATACGCCTGAAGCGTTCAAAATTCGATCGGTTTTCCCAAAAATCGCAAAGAAAAAGGGCCGGGCTGTTCCTTTTTGCGGCCCAAAGCGCATATTTGGGCGATGGGGTGTAGGCCCGATCGCCGTTTGCCTGCTAAGGATAAGAACAACGCCATCACGCACTCCCCTCCTGCGCTCCCAGTGCCGTATCCCTGCAACCGCATGGGTTCCCGGGGGCTATCCGCCCGGAGCCCGGGGGGTCAGGGTGCGGGTTCCCTGTCAAATTCATTACCTTAGCCAGACGTGCCGCAACAGTTCAACGCCCATGTATATCCCGGAACACTACCGCAACACCGACGACAATGCCCTGAGGGAATTCATCCGGAAGCATCCTTTCGGCATCCTGGTTTCCAACGGGCCCGAAGGCCCCCTGGCCACCCACCTTCCCCTGCAGCTTCTCCCGGAGGACGATGCATCCCTGGGCCTTTACGGGCATTTTGCACGGGCCAACGACCACTGGCGGCACCTGGCCGACGGTGCTCCGGTATGTTGTATTTTCAACGGGCCGCAGAGCTATGTGTCCTCGTCCTGGTACCACGATGAAGAAGTCCCTACCTGGAATTACCTCGCCGTACACGCCAGGGGGACGTATTTCGCCCAGTCCGAAGACGAACTCTGGGCCTCCCTGCACCATATGGTGGACCTGTATGAAAAAGATTCCGCCCATCCGGTTTCCCTGGGGAACATGTCCGAAACGACCCTGAGGCAAATTCGGGGTATTGTGGGATTCCGCATTGCGGTTACTTCCCTGGAAGGGGCCTACAAGCTTTCCCAGGGGCGGGAGGCCGACCATCCCCGGATTGTAGAAGAACTGGAAAAGCGGGGAAACGCAGCCGCCGAAGTGGCCCGCGCCATGAAAGACCGCGATACCCTGGGGACCTGATCCCGAAAATCCCTATATTTAAAAGAAAAACCAACCATGCTCAAAAGTAAATTCTGGCAGGCCTTTTTTGCCCTTTCCCCTTTGGTTTGCCTGTTGCTCCTGCTGATCGGCTACGCCATAATGCTATTTTCCATTTTCAGCAACCTCCCGCAAATGGAACGAATGGGCGGAGACCCGCCCATGGCGCTCTTTGGAGGGTTGGGGATTTTCCTGGTGCTCGTTTTCCTCATGGTGCTGGTTTCGCTGGCCAGCCTGGTCTTTTACATTGTACACGCGGCCAACAACCCCAACCTAAAGGAGAACAACCTGCTGCTGATCTGGATCCTGCTGTTTATTTTCGCCTCGGGCATCGCCCAACTGATTTACTGGATCATCGAAATCCTGAACAAACCCGAAACTTCCCGATAAATCCCCGTTATGACCATGCACTCCAGAAGGACCTTCCTGAAACACTCCCTGCTGGGCGGGGTCGCCCTCGCCACCCCAACCCTTTCCGTGCTCGGCAACCCGCTGTTTGGGATCCCTGCGGGGGCCACCCTCAAAATATCCCTGGCCCAGTGGTCCCTTCACCGGGCCCTGGAGAAAGGGGAAATCAGGGCGGAAGATTTCCCGGTTCTGGCCAAAAAGGAGTTTGGCATCGGGGCCGTGGAATACGTAAATCAATTCTACACCGACAAAGCCAAAGTGGGTGCCTTCTGGCAGGACCTCCGGCGCAGGGCGCAATCGGAAGGGGTGGAAAATGTGCTGATCATGGTCGACGGGGAAGGGGACCTGGGTGACCCACAGGAGAAAAAACGCGTGGAAGCGGTCGCGAACCACCAAAAATGGCTGGAAGCCGCACAATTGCTAGGCTGCCATTCCATCCGCGTGAACGCCTTCGGGAGCGGGGGGAAGGCTGCCCTTACCGACGGGCTGGGCCGGCTGGCCGAAGCAGGGGCCGCCGCCGGGATTTCGGTACTCGTCGAAAACCATGGAATGCATACCTCCAATGCTGCGTTTATGGTCGAAATCCTGGAGGCCGTGGACAGCCCTTTCCTGGGGACCCTCCCGGATTTTGGGAACTGGTGCCTGAACAAGCCCTGGGGCAGCACCCAGGATGGGGAATGCACACAAAGCTACGATCCGGTCAGGGGCCTTGAGGAACTCCTGCCCTTTGCCCGCGGGGTGAGTGCAAAGTCGTATGATTTTGATGCTGACGGGAATGAAACCCTGCTGCCCTACCGTGTCCTGCTTGAAAAAGTCAAAGCTTCGGAATTCTCCGGATACATCGGCATTGAGTACGAGGGCCACCGCCTTTCCGAATACGATGGGGTGCGGGCCACCAAAGCGCTCCTGGAAAAAGTTTGGTCAACATTGCCCTGACCGGGCCTCCCCCGGTCGGCTTGTTCGGCATCCTGTCCGGCAAATTCGCCAACTCAGTCACCCCGGTTTGCGAAAGCGCAAGGGTTGGGCCAGATTTGCCCCCATAACCCAAAAACGCCAATACCCATGAAATCAATTTTTTACCTTTTGTTCTTCCTTGCGGGCCTCGCTTACGGGCAGGCCCCTGCTGCAGAAGGGGTCACCGTTACCATTACCCTGGAAAACGTCCTCAACGACCAGGGCGAAATCCTGGCGAGCCTGAATACTTCGGAAACATTTATGAAAGGGGGCGGTATCGCTTCCTACCGGGGCGCCGCCCAAAAAGGGGCCCTTACCTTTAATTTTTCAAATGTACCGCCAGGGGTGTATGCCGTTTCGGTCCTGCACGACCTCAACGGCAACGAGCGCATGGATTTCCAACCCGGCGGCATGCCCTCGGAACCCTATGCCATGAGCGGAAATGACATGAGCATGGGCCCGCCTTCCTTCGAAGCGTCCCAATTCACGGTGGGTACGGAGGATGTCAGCCTGCGCATCCGGTTTTAACAAAAAAAAGCCACCCCGAAGGTGGCTTTTTTCTTTTTCTTCCCCTGAGCTCAAATCTTCTCCGCCAGCCAGGCTTTCATCATCCAGACGGTCTTCTCCTGTTCGGTGATGAAGTCGCTCATCATGGCGTTGGTGCCTTCATCGCCCGCGGCATCGGAAGCCTCCAGGATCCGGCGTTCCAGGATCAGCAATTCTTTAAGGCAATCCACGATCAGCCGAATCGCCTCTTCATCTTTGGAGATGTCTTTCCCAACGGGTACGCGCGAAGCCTGGGTATAGGCCGCAAAAGTATGCAGGGGCACCTCCCCGAGGGTAAGTACCCGTTCCGCAATCATATCCACCTTCATGTTGGCGTCGTTGTACAACTCCTCGAATTTGGCGTGGAGGTCGAAAAAGCTCCTGCCCCGGATATTCCAGTGGATGCCGCGCAGGTTCTGGTAATAGGTTTGAAAATTCGCTAAAAGGATGTTCAGGTCTCCGGCGAGTTCCTTCGACTGGGTAGCCGGCAGACCAATACTGTTAAGACTCATAAAATTTTATTTTCCATAAAGATACTAAATATAAAAACACGTTTCGATCAGGTTTATCGATACTTTTAATATCTTTAAGTCATAAAATAGGTAATTTCAATGACCATCACCCAACTTCAATATGTCCTGGCGGTGGCCGAATACCAGAACTTTACCCTGGCTGCAGAAAAGTGCTTCGTGACCCAGCCCACCCTGAGCATGCAGGTCCAAAAACTGGAGGACGAACTCGGGCTGCTGATCTTTGACCGGGGCAAAAAACCGATATCCATCACAGACGCCGGAAAGAGGATCGTGGAGCAGGCCAGGAATATCGTGAATGAAGCCGCCCGTATCCGCGATATTGTAGACCAGGAAAAAGGCTTTGTCGGCGGGACCTTTACCCTGGGGATTATCCCGACGGTCATGCCCACCCTGTTGCCCATGTTCCTGAAAACCTTCGTGGAGCGCTATCCCAAGGTGCACCTGGTGCTGCGGGAGCAGAACACCGAAAATATGATCCGGAACCTGGAAGAAGGCCACCTGGATGCCGGAATTGCCGCCACCCCCCTGGAAAAAGAACATTTGGTGGAACGGCCGCTCTATTACGAACCCTTTGTGGCCTACGTCCCCGCAGGGCACCGGCTGGGCTCCCTGGACCGGCTGCAGCCCGAACACCTGAACCTCAACGACATCCTGCTGCTACAGGACGGGCATTGCTTCCGCGACGGGGTGATCAACCTGTGCAAGGCCATAGGGGAAGCCGGGGACGACCACTTTGAACTCGAAAGCGGGAGCTTTGAGACCCTGGTGAACCTGGCCGATGAAAACATGGGGATGACCCTGCTCCCCTACCTCAATACGCTGGGCCTGTGTGAACGGCGGAAACGAAACCTGAAATATTTCACCGATCCCCCCCCGGCCCGGGAAGTCAGCCTGATTTACCATAAAAAAGAACTCAAGCACCAGATCACCGAAGCCCTGCGGGAGGTGATCTCCGGAGTGGTGCGGGGGGCCATTGCGTTCCAGGACGTTAAAATTATCAGCCCCGGTAAACCGCGTAAGGGGTTTTGATCCCCGGGGGCAAAAAAAATCCCGCCGGGGGGCGGGATTTCCAATGGATTAAGCTGGTAAATAGGCCAGGCTTTGCTGAAGTTCCGGTTTGTCCGTCACAAAGTGCAAGAGCCACTCCTTTAATTCCTGAAGTTCATTGGGCAAAAGCCGTTGGATGGCTTTTTTTAATTCCCGGCTGAACAACCGCGCATCGAAACTTACTTTTTGGAGCACCGTTTTGGTATACTCCAGCATCGATCCTGCCATAATTCAGTGAAGGTTTTAGTTAGATTGTTGCTACTAAATTAAGTCAGAAACAACCAATTATATTGCACAAAATCAGTTAAATATTTAATAAATTCATATAAATTTCGACCAACACCCGCTTATTCCTTGTCAACAACTGCCCCCCCGTTCCGCAGACTCCCGGCCCTTTCCCTGTGGCTGGTCTTTGGGCTCGTCTTTTTGCTCACGGGCTGTTCCTCCCTTAAGCGGACGCAACAATTCCTCCACAAACAACTCGGGCCCTTAGATAATACGGAACAATTTACCGGACTGCTCATGGTGGATGCGGCATCCGGCGATACCCTGATTGCGTGGAACCCGCAGCGGAATTTTACCCCGGCCAGTACCCTGAAGGTATTTGCCCTGTACGCCGCCCTGAAAACCCTCCCGCCTCAAATACCGGCCCTGAAATACCAAAAACGGGGTGATACCCTGCACATCCTGGGTACCGGGGACCCCTCAGCCCTGCATCCCGTGCTGGCAGACAGTACCGCCCTGAAGTTCGTTAAAGGATCGCGGGTGGTGGTACTCCACCAGGGCAACCTGCAGGATCCGCCCTGGGGGGATGGCTGGGCCTGGGACGATTTTGACCGGTATTACATGCCTGAAAAATCGGCCCTCCCCATCCATGGAAATGTCGTGCGCCTCCAGCGGGCAACCGGCGGGTTGGTAGTTCGCCCTCCGGGGTTCGCCGACAGCGTCAGCCTGCAGGCGCATCCCTACCGGAGGTCCCGGGCGGGCAACCGGTTCTTCTATGGGCCTTCCCTGCCCGATACGGTGGAAATTCCCATGGACCTGTCGCCCGGACTGATCCATGACCTGTGGGCCTCGGCGGCCGAAAAGCCACTGCTGAAGGGAACGGATCCGCCCGGGGGGGCCTGGAAAGTCCTTCCGGGCATGCCCTCAGACAGCCTCTTCCGCTATATGATGGCAGTTAGCGATAATTTTATTGCCGAGCAACTGATGCTGCTTGTTTCCTCCACCCTGGGCGACAGCCTTAGTTTCCGAACCGCCCGGGACCATATCGAAGAAACCTACCTCCGGGGGCTGCCCCGGCCCGCCCGCTGGGTGGACGGGTCCGGGCTTTCGCGGTACAACCTGGCTTCCCCCGAATCCCTCGTCGCCCTGCTGATGCAGCTCTACCGGGAAGTGCCCGAAGAACGGCTTTTTTCCCTCATGGCCCGGGGCGGGGAGGAAGGCACCCTGCGAAAAAGTTACACCGGACCGGAAGGGCCTTACCTGTTCGGAAAAACCGGGAGCCTGGGCAACAACCACAACCTCTGCGGATACCTGCGGACCCGTTCGGGAAAAACGCTTGCGTTCAGCTTTATGAACAACCATTACGTCAAACCCACTGCCCTGGTTAAACAACGGATGCAGCGGATCCTGGCCTGGGTTCACGAAAATTACTAAGGCGTCAGGGAATGTTTTGACAGGGGGCCGAACAGCAGGGCATGCTGCAACAGGATAAGCGTTTTGGCATCGCGGACCTCCCCGCGGCGAAGGGCATCCACCACCGACCCGTAAGGCCATTCCAACACTTCGATGTCTTCGGATTCCTCCGGTTTACCCCCTCCCCGCCCCGTTTTCATTTCCGGCCGGTAGGGGGCGAGATACAGAAAAAGCCTTTCGGTTACCGCCCCCGGGGAGGTGAATACCTCCCCTACTTTTTCCACATGGGGAACGGAATACCCCGTCTCTTCAAGGATTTCCCGGCGCAAGCATTCCTCCGGGTCGTCCCCTTCCAGCATCCCGGCACATACTTCCGTAAGCATGCCATCCGGGTTTTGGTTGATATAGGTAGGCAACCGGAACTGTCGGGTAAGCAGCACGGTTTCCCGTACCGGGTCAAACAGGAGGACGGCCACCCCGTTGCCGCGGTCGTAGGCCTCGCGTTGCTGCCGGTCCCAGCGGCCATCGGCCCTCAGGTAGTCGAAGGTATACCGGTACAGGGTATACCAGGCCTCCGAAAGGGTTTCCCGCTGCACATTTCGAACTCGGTCTGTGGATTCCATAGGTCAGGTCTTGTGGGCCCCGGGGTCAGCGATCATTCCACCTCCAGGGCCCGGTTCAGATAACGGCGGAAAGGCAGCATTTCCCGATAGGTATCGAGCACGAAATCCTCGAACGCGGCGGAAGCCAGGGTATCGCGATCGAGCGGCCGCACTACCGCAAAGCTTTTATTTTTCAGCAGTTCCGCATGGGGATGGTCCGGGGAGAAGCCTTTGGGCATGCGCTGGAGTTTTTCGTCTTCATAAAGGCCCGAAAACCGCTTCCTGAAGGATGGCTTTTCCAGGATGGCCTGCAGCACTTCCCCATCGTAATCGATAGCCTCCCTCAGCTTCCGGAGCCTTTCCGGCCCGGGGCGCCAAATCCCGCCTGCCAGCAAAGATTCCCCTATCCCGATCTGGATATAAAAATCGCCCTTGCCGGGGGCCTTGTCGAGGCCGGCCCCAAAATGGTCCTTGTAGACGGGCCGGTTCGGGTGGTACAACAGGTTGTTGTTGATCCGGTTGATGCCCGTTTTCCCCGGGGTGGGATAATACCCGGGGTCCAGGGCGGCCAGCTTCCCATCCAGGTCATCCAGCCAGAGGATGAAACTCTTTCGGAGGGCCTGGTACTCTTTCCGGTTCCGGTCCATCCATTCGCGGTTGTTGTTCTCGCTGAGCCGAAGGAGAAAATCCAGAAGGGCGTTAAAATCCATGAATAAATTGTTTCAGCGGTTGTCGCCCATAATAATGTCGCCGATACCCCCGAGGAGGCTTCCCTCCCCTTTTTGTTTCCCGCCCCCTTTGGGTGCGGCTGCCCAAACCCGCTGCGCAAGCCGGCTAAAGGGCAAAGACTGCACATACACGATCCCGGGGCCCTTCAGGGTGGCAAAAAAGAGCCCTTCGCCCCCGAAAAGGGAATTGCGGATACCGCCGACGAATTCGACGTCGTAATCCACGGTATGGGAGAAGCCCACAAGGCACCCGGTGTCGACGCGCAGGATCTCGCCCGCCTGCAACTCGCGGCGGGCCATAGTACCGCCTGCGTGTACGAAGGCCATCCCGTCGCCCTCCAGCTTTTGCATGATGAACCCTTCGCCCCCGAAAAGGCCCCTCCCAAGCCTTTTGGAAAATTCAATGCCCACGGAAACCCCTTTCGCGGCACACAGGAAGGCGTCCTTTTGGCAGATAAATTTCCCTCCTTTTTCGGAGAGGTCCACCGGCAGGATTTTTCCCGGATACGGGGAGGCAAAACTCACTGTTTTTTTTCCCTGGCCCACATTGTAATAAGCGGTCATAAACAGGCTTTCCCCCGTAAGGATGCGCTTGCCGGCGGAGAAGATCTTGCCCAGGATGTCGCCCTGCTGGTCCTTATGGGAGCCATCGCCAAAGATGGTTTCCATTTTTATATCCGGGTCCATCATCATAAAACTTCCGGCCTCCGCCACTACGGCTTCCATCGGGTCCAACTCAATGGAAACGTATTGCATCTCTTCGCCAAAAATCTCGTAGTCAATTTCGTGTGCATTCATGGTTTATTGCTTTTTAAAGGTTGATGGGTTCACTTAAGGTTTAAAAATGGGGGGCTTAAAACCCCTTTTTCTACATACCGGTCCACAAACCCGGCCCGATGTTTATTGCGGGCCTGCCCGGTCCGGTTTGACCTTCAGGGTCCACTCGAAATGGAATTCGCTCACCACTTCCCCGGCCCCGTTGCGGCCGGTAGCGGCCATCCATATCGTTTGGCCCTCCCCTGTGGCCAAAACCTGCTTCATGACCTCCTTCAGGGGCCCGCCGTCCTCGCAACGGAAACGGATCGGTCCGGTGGCCTTCCGGGAAAAATGGGCCCGGTTGTTAAGCACCAGCATCGAAACGTTGCGGCCGCTCTGCCGGATTTCCCGCATCACCAGGGTACCCGTACTCAGTTCCGCGGCCATGCCCTGTACCGCCCAGAACATAGAGCGAAAGGGGTTTTGGTTAATCCACCTCAGGCGGACCCGGGTTTGGGCGTAATCTGCTCCCAACTCCTCGAGGCGCACCCCGCACCACCAGGCAGAGGGGAGTTTAAAAAAAAGATAGCGGTTGACATTCTTAACGAATCCGGCCATTCCCAATGAATAAACTCCCCTAAAGATATTGAAAAACGCCTCAGTATTATATGTTAATAAAATGTTAATCTATGGTACTATGTTTTGCATATTACTATTCTTTGTATATATATTTGCATAAGAAACAACTATGCCATGACAGAATCAATCCCCAAACACGAGCGAAACCTGTCCGCTGTGATCCACGGGGCCACCCTGGGCAGGTTCTTTGTCCCCTTCGGCCAGTTCCTGCTCCCGCTGGTGTTTTGGCTGCCCAATCGCAACCAGTATGCCTTTGTGGATTACCACGGCAGGCAGGCCCTGAATTTCCAGATCAGCATGGCCCTGTACCACCTGCTGCTCGGGATGGTGTCCGTGCCTTTTTTTCTCGGCTTCTTTCCCAATGTCCTGGAATGGAATTCCTTTGAATGGGGGCATTGGAATGGTTTCTGGCCCTTCAGGCTAAATTTCAACACGCATTTTTCAGACGTGCCCGGACTGTGGTGGCCCCTTGGCATGGCTGGCCTGCTGCAACTGGGGTTGTACGGATTCAACATTGCCTATAGCATCCTGGCCACCATCAAGGCCAGTGAAGGAGTCTATTTTAAATACCCTGTAACCATCTCATTCCTGAAACCATGAACATCCTGTCTGTGCGATTTCTGTTTCCTTTCCTGGCTTCGGCCCTGTGCACCTGGGGTCAGGTCCCTAAGGAATCCGACCTTTACCGGACCATCCTGGAAATGGATGCTGCCTATTTCACGGCCTATAACGCCTGCGACCTGGAAACCCAGGCAAACCTGCTCAGCGACGACCTGGAATTCTACCACGACCAGGGCGGGTTGAACACCTCCAAATCAGATATCATAAAAAGCATCGAAGCCAACATCTGTGGGAAGGTCACCCGGACACTGGTCGAAGGCAGCGTGGAAGTCCACGAGATTCCGGGTTTTGGCGCCGTGGAAATCGGGTTTCATACCTTTTTCAACAACCGGGAACCCGATGCCAAATCCAAACCCAGCCGCTTTATCACGGTCTGGAAACGGGACGGCACCGCCTGGAAGATGCACCGTATAGTAAGCCTGCATTGATCACACGAAGTTTATTCATCAATCCAATCATCAATCAATCAAAATCATGAACCCTCAAAAAACGAACAGTTAACCCGGGCCCCTGCCTTTACCGGCAGGGGATCACAGAAGCAACAAGATTATGAACATAGAGAATACCAAAGCACAAATGCGCAAAGGGGTCCTGGAATACTGCATCCTTTCCATCCTCAGTGGGGAAGACAAGTACGCCTCAGAAATCCTCGATACCCTTAAAGACGCGAAAATGCTGGTTGTTGAGGGTACCATCTACCCCCTGCTCACCCGGCTGAAAAATGCGGGCCTGCTGAACTATCGCTGGGAAGAATCCAGCTCCGGGCCTCCCAGGAAGTACTACGGCCTCACAGAGACCGGGAAGGTTTTCCTGAATGAACTCAATACCACCTGGGATGAACTCCGCACGGCGGTAAACGTGGTAACGAACGCTAAAAAGAAGTAACATGAACAAGACGGTTAACATAAATCTGGCCAACATGCTTTTTCACATCGATGAAAATGCATTCCAAAAGCTGCAACGCTACCTGGAGGCCATCAAACGATCCTTTTCGGGAACCCGTGGGAGCGATGAAATCATCGCCGATATCGAGGCCCGGATCGCAGAGCTTTTCTTCGAGAAGGTGGAAAACCAGCGGCAGGTCATTACCATGAAGGAAGTGGATGAAGTCATCTCCATTATGGGGCAGCCCGAAGATTACCACATCGACGAGGAGATTTTCGAGGACACCCCCCCTGCGGGCCAACCCGCGTCGCGCCCCAGGGTAAAGAAGCTGTACCGCGATATGGACCACAAATTCATAGGCGGGGTCTGCGCCGGCCTGGAACACTACCTGGGCCTGGATGCCCTGTGGATCCGGCTGATCTTCCTCTTCCTGGCTATTTTTGGCAGCGGCTTTGGGTTGATCGCCTACATCATCCTGTGGATCCTGGTCCCTGAAGCGGCGACCACGGCCCAGAAGCTCGACATGACCGGCGAACCGGTGAACATCAGCAACATCGAGCGCAAGGTTAAGGAAGGCATCGACGACGTGGCCGACAAGGTGCGCAGCGTGGATTACGAAAAGGTGGGCTCCCGGGCCAAACAAGCCGGGAAATCCTTTTTCGATACCCTCGGGGACATTATCCTGTTCCTGTTCAAGGTGTTCGGCAAGTTCATCGGTATCTTGCTGATCCTCGTCGGGGCCGCCACCCTGATCGGGCTGTTCATAGCCCTGTTCACGGTAGGCCTGATGGATGTGGTCCATATCCCCGGGGTTGACCTGATGGGGCTGGTCACCGATGTCCCCGTCTGGCTGGCTTCCCTTTTGGTGTTCTTCGCCGTGGGGATCCCCTTCTTTTTCCTGATGTACCTGGGCCTCAAAATTTTGGTGACCAACCTGAAATCTATCGGGAACATCGCAAAATTTTCCCTGTTGGGGCTCTGGCTGATGTCCATTATTTCCCTGAGCGTTTTGGGGATCCGGCAGGCTTCCTCCCATGCCTTCACCGGCAGCGTGAGCGAAACCCATGCCCTGGCCCCGGTGGATTCCCTCAGGATACAGTTTAGGGATGCGGATTCCTCCGACCTGCCCTCAGCCTGGGTAGGAGGCGTGGAAGTCCGGTACGACGAAGGCGACAATGCCCTCCTGTATTTTGACGACATCCTGCTCGACATCCAGGCGGCAGAGGATTCCACTGCCAGCCTGCGGATCCGGAAAGATGCCGACGGCAGTTCCTTCGCCGACGCCAGGGAAACTGCTGCAGCCATCGACTATGCCTTTGCTTTTTCGGGAAATACCCTGCAACTGGATGAGCATTTTACCACCCGGGCCGAGAACAAGGTACGCGACCAGGAAATCCGGATGACGCTCTATGTCCCGGAGGGGACCGTATTGTCTTTCAACCCGGGCGCCGGGGACCACCTTAGCCGCCGGATTCGCAACGACCGCGACATGTACCGCAAACGCATGGCCAACTACACCTGGAAAATGGACGGGGAAGGCCGGCTGGAATGCCTCGACTGCCCCGAGGACCTTCCGGGGGAAACCGATAACGGGCATATTATCATTAATGAAGACGGGGTGGACATCGACCTGAAGGACGACAACGACGCCCTGCGGGTAAAAATTGATGAAGACGGGGTAAGGTTGAAAGCCGGGCGGGACGACCATTGACCGATTCAGAAGCCAAAAACGGCAATTCGGTAGGATTTCCCATGACAACGCCCCGGAATCCCGGACATTTGACCCCGGAGATAGATCAATAGACTACTTAACCTTTTAAAAAACAAGAACCATGACCACAATTGCACGATTTACTATAGCCATAATCCTGGCCCTCCTTACCTCTTCCTGCATGTTCGACCTGAACCTGGGCAGCGGGGTGCGGGGCAACGGGCAGGTGGTGGAGGAATCCCGGGAGGTGACCGAAAACGTTACTGCCGTCCTGGCCTCAGAGGGCCTTGATGTCTATATCGCCCAGGGTTCAGCGGCTTCGATCCGCGTTGAGGCGGATGAAAACGTCATCGACCTGATCGGAACGGATATTCAGGATGGGAAACTGAAGATCCATGCCGTTGAGAACATCGGCCGGGCGACCAAAAAGGTCTACGTTACCCTGCCGGAAATCACCTCCCTTGAATCCAGCAGCGGGGCTGATCTGGTTGGGCAGGGGCTGATAGAAGCAGACAGGATGCGCCTTAGCGCGAGCAGCGGGGCAAACCTGAAGCTCGAGCTGGTAGCCGACCAGGTGGAGGCCGACTGCAGCTCAGGGGCCGATATACAAGTGGGCGGGCGTGCCAACCTGCTCTATGCCGATGCCAGCAGCGGCGCTGACCTTAACGCAGGCGAACTGGAAGCAAAAGTATGCCGCGCCAATGCCAGCAGCGGGGCAGACGTAAAAGTACATGCGCTCGACGAGCTGACCGCGGATGCCAGTAGCGGGGGCGATATCGGTTACCGGGGGTCCGCGCGGGTGGAAACCCGCAAGTCCGCCTCGGGAAGCGTACGGAAATATTAAAGACAAAAGGCCCGGGCCCCCTAAGGGGTCCAGGCCCGCCAGGGGCCCCCGATATTTTCGGGGGCCCCTGGCGGTTTATGGATTAAGGGAATTCCGTACTTTAGGAGGCCTTAATTGCACGCACGTGAAGCTGAAAACACATCCCTACACCCTTAACCTGGCGCACAGCTTTGGGATTTCAAGGGAACGCTATGAAACGCAGGACACCCTTATTGCCAGCCTTACCCACCATGGGGTCACCGGGTACGGGGAAGCCACCTCCAACCCTTATTACGGGGTTACCCTGAAGTCGCTGCAGCAGGAAATCGAAGCGGTAAGGCCCCTGGTGGAAGGAGCCCCTGCCGACGACCCGGAAGGGCTGCACCTGCTGCTCAGCCAACAGCAAATCTCCAATTTTGCCCGCTGCGCCCTCGATATGGCCGCCTGGGACCTGTATGGAAAACTCCTGAAAACCCCCCTGCACGCCCTTTGGGGAACTACCACTGACCATTATCCGGTGACCAATTATACCATTGGGCTCGACAGTGCCCCGGTGATGGTGTCCAAAATGCTCGAAAAACCCTGGCCCGTGTACAAAATCAAACTGGGGACCGACCAGGACGTGGCCCTGGTTGCCGAACTGAGGAAGCATACGGATGCCGTCTTCAGGGTAGATGCCAATTGTGCCTGGAGGGCGTCCGAGACCATCGCAAATGCCGTGGCCCTGAAAGAACTGGGGGTTGAATTCATTGAGCAACCCCTTGCGGCGGACGACTGGCCGGGAATGGAACAAGTGGCGCACCGCTGCGTACTGCCCGTGATGGCTGACGAAAGCTGCATTGTGGAAGCCGATGTGGAACGCTGTGCCCTGCATTTCCACGGGATCAACATCAAGCTTACCAAATGCGGGGGGCTGACTCCTGCCCTGCGGATGATCCAAAAGGCCAAATCGCTGGGGTTGAAAGTGATGGTTGGCTGCATGACGGAGTCATCGGTGGGGATCTCGGCCATTGCGCAACTGTTGCCCCAGCTCGATTTTGTGGACATGGACGGGGCCCTGTTGCTACGGGAGGATATCGCCTCCGGGGTGCGCATTGAAGCAGGCGGGCGGGTCCTGTTCCCGGAATTGGGGGGCACCGGGGTAACCCTACTGCCATGACCCTGCAAACGGAAGGCATCCCGGGGCCTGAAGTCCGGGCCGGTGGGGAAACCTACCTGTATTTCGGGGGTACCGCCTATCTGGGCATGCAGACCGACCCGCGGTTCCTAGACCTCCTGGCGGCCCATACCCGGCGGCTGGGTGCGCACTGGGGGGCTTCGCGCATGGGAAATCTGACCCTGGGGGTTTACGCAGCTGCGGAGGCCCGCCTGGCCCGCTGGATGCAAAGCCCCGCCTGCCTTACCCTTTCCTCCGGCTTCCTGGCCGCGCGCCTGGTCGCGGAATACTTTCATGCCCAGGACCACCCCTGCTTTTTCAGCCCGAATTGCCATGCCGCCCTGTTGCTGCCGGGCCATTCGCGCCAGGCCACCTGGGACCACCTTAAGGAAGCCCTGAGTCGGTACCTGGCCGCAGGTCCCGAAATACCCCCAGTTATTTTCACCGATACTATGGGAGACGAAAGCTCCCCCGGCCCGGTGTGGGAACTCCTGGGTACCCTGCCGCGCGAGATCATCCTGGTAGCCGACGATTCGCACGGGCTTGGGACCTGCGGGCCCGGAGGTACCGGCTCGTATAAACCCCTGGAAGCCCTGGGGTTTCGGGAGCTGTTGCTGTGCGGTTCCCTTGGCAAAGCCATGGGGATTACCGCAGGGGTGATTGCCGGCCCGCAACCCCGGATCGAGGCCCTGAAGCAGACCCCATTGTTTGCAGGGGCCAGCCCGGCGCCCCCTGCCGGGTTGGCGACCCTGGCGGAAAGCCTGGAACGGGGCTGGTACCATGAGAAATTCCTCCGTGTTTCAGGCCTGGCTGCTGCGTTGCAGGGGCAACTTCCACCTTCGCTGCCGGTACAATGGCAACCGGGCTATCCGGTGTTCTCCTTCCGCTTCCCGGCCCTGGCCCGGCACCTTCGGGACAACCATATCCTGATCACCGATTTTCAGTACGCCGCAGAAGGGGCAACCTCCTCCCCAAGCCGCATCGTGATCACCGCAGCACACCAGGAAGCCCATTTGCAGCGTCTGAATACCATATTGTCGACCTTTCGGGAGGCGTAATGCCCCGTTAAGCCCATTAAAAATCCTTTACGCTTTCCGGGGGATTGCCCATCATATATTCATTTTTTATTGTATCTTTTAAGGAGTTTGCAACCATAAAACCAACTAGTTATGAAAAAAATAATTGGCGGGATACTGCTGGCAGCAGCCTTGCTGGGGACCACCGCCCTAACCACGACTCCCCCGGAGGCCATGCATTCCATTGAAGGGACCTGGCAGCTCCAAAGTTTCTACAATTACGACGGACAACAGGTGGTGGACACCGTTAACCTGGTCCCGGGCTACCGGCAGGTAAAAATGTATTACAACGGCAAGGTGATGTGGTCGAGGACGGACCCCAATGATACCATCGGCCGTTTTGGTTACGGCTCCTACCGGATCACCGAGGACGAGCTTATGGAGGTGATCGAATACGGCGACCATTACATGATGCAGGCCCTGGATACCATCAGGCAATTCAGTTTTGAACTGGTTTTGGGGGAAAACACCTACAGCCAGATCACTATTGACGACGAAGGCAACCGGACCTTTGCAGAAAACTACAAACGGGTCGACTGACCCCTACAAAAAAGCCGCTGCGGATTGCAGCGGCTTTTTTGTTTCCTGAGAGCCCGAAAGGGTGTTACGACACCGTTTCCGGGGTTTCCACTGTCGCCAGGTACCGCTCGGCATCCAGGGCTGCCATGCATCCCGTGCCCGCCGCAGTCACGGCCTGGCGATACACCTTGTCCTGTACATCCCCGCTGGCGAAGACCCCTGGTTTGTTGGTCTTTGTCGTCTTCCCCTGGGTAATGAGGTAGCCGGTGTCGTCCATATCGAGCTGCCCCTTGAAAATATCCGTGTTGGGCTTGTGCCCGATCGCCACAAAAAACCCGGTGATGGCGATTTCCTCTTTTTCCCCCGTCTGGTTGTTGACCATGCGAAGGCCTTCCACCACCTGGTCACCCAGGATCTCATCAACCTCGGTATTGAACCGGATATCGATATTGGGAAGGTTCATCACCCGGTGTTGCATGGCCTTGGAAGCCCGCATCTGGTCTTTGCGGACCAGCATGGTTACTTTGTTGCAGATGTTGGCCAGGTAGGAGGCTTCCTCCGCGGCCGTGTCCCCTCCTCCTACGATGGCGACATCCTGCCCCCTGTAAAAAAAGCCGTCGCACACCGCGCAGGCCGATACCCCGCCCCCACGGAGGCGTTGTTCGCTGGGGATGTTCAGGTATTTCGCCGAGGCCCCGGTGGAAATGATGACCGTGGTGGCCTCGATGACTTTGCTATTATCGATGGTCACCCGGTGGATTCCCCCGGGCCGGTCGCTGAATTCCACCGCGGTGGCCATCCCCATGCGCACGTCGGTTCCAAAGCGTTCGGCCTGTTGCTGCAGTTGCACCATCATGGTAGGGCCGTCGATGCCTTCGGGATAGCCTGGAAAATTCTCCACCTCGGTGGTGGTGGTCAACTGCCCCCCCGGCTCCATGCCGGTGTACATCACGGGTTTGAGGTCGGCACGGGCCGCATAGATGGCGGCCGTATAGCCGGCCGGACCCGATCCCAGGATCAGGGTTTTAACTCTTTCGATTTGTTCAGCCATGGCTGTTGCGTTTTAATTTCCCTGCAAAAGTAGGGTTTTCACCCGCTTCCTTACGGGCAAAGTTATCAAAAGTTATAAAATCCTGACGGCCTTCAAACCCTGCTGCCACGGCCCTGGCTGGTCCGATTCGCCCTTCGGGAGGGCATGGGTTCACGACCCGGTCAGGGTGTCCCGTACTTCCCCGCAGGTCAGCATGGCATCCCCGTAATACGGGTTGCGCACTTCTGTTTCTTTGCTGAGCCAGTAGGCCCCCTGGTTTTGGTTCGCCATGGGGCAGTATTGCACGTACAGCGGCCGGTCTGGGGATGCCAGGGGCCTGGCCCACCCGATCAGGATCCGGGAGAGGCCCTGGAAGGTTTCGCGTTGTTTTTCAAGGGTGCCTGAGGCGGCCAAAGCCCGGACGGCTTCTTCCAGGGGTTCCAGGGAACCGGAAGCGCCTGTATCTTTGCTCATCCCCGCCACAAGCGGGAGCAGGGCGCGGGCTGCCGCTTCGGTTTTGGAGGGGTCGGAGTCGACCAAAGCATCCTTGATCGCCAGGTATTGCTCCAGGACCTCCCCGAACCCGGCAGGCAGGGCGTCGGGAATCCCGGAAAGGTCCGTGCCCGGAAGCCTGGGAAAGGCACCCCCCATGGCCCCGTGGTCACCGTGCCCGGTCCGGGCTTGCACCCCTTCGGGGTTCATCATGGAGGTATTGCCCTGCAACTGGGCGGCGGCATCGACCGTAAACGTCCCCTGGCTGACAATTTCCTCCCCGACCCGGAGGCCATCCAGCACAGGGAACATCCGGCCCGACTTTGGCCCCAGGGAAACTTCCCGCAACGCAAAGGACGGCGCTGCCCCGGGAACCTTCACATACACCACGGAACGGGCCCCGGTCCAAAGGACGGCAGTCTCCGGGATGTAGAGCCCCCCTTTACCCTCGCCGGTACGCACCAAAGCCCTGACGAACATCCCCGGCTTCAACCTGCCCCCCGGATTGGCCAGGGAAACCCTGACGGTCACCGTCCGGCTGGCGGCCTGCATCAGGGCGTCGATAAAATCGATGCGTCCTTCCAGCTCCTCGCCCGGGAACGCATTGGGGACAATCCGCACCTGCTGGCCTTTCTCCAGGCCGGAAATCTGGTTCTCATAGGCATCAAAAACGGCCCATACAGTCCCCAGGTTGGCCACTTTCATCAGGGGTGCGCCCCGCTGGACATAATCCCCTTCTTCCACCATGATTTCCGTAACCGTCCCCCCCAGGCTGGCCCTGACGGGAAAAAATTCCTGTACGGCGCCCCTGGCCTCGATCGCCTCGATTTGTTCCGGTTCGAGTTTCCAGGAACGCAATTTTCCTTTGACCGCCTCATACAGGGCGGGTTGTTTTTGTTTTAACCGGGCGGCCGTGAGCAACTCCTGCTGGGCGGTAATCAGCTCCGGGGCGTAAAGGGTGGCCAGGAGTTGGCCCTGGCGTATTTCCTCCCCGGGATAGGTAACCAACAACCGTTCAATCCTGCCCCCGTAATAGGCCGACTGCACCGCATTGGATGCCTCGTTCTCTCGGATGGTCCCTGAGAGGACCAGTTCCCGGCCTCCACCCCCCCCGGCCTGTACCCGGGTGGTCTGTATATTGGCAAGGGCCATGGCCGTTTCCGAAAGGCTCACCTGCCCTGCCGCTCCGGCCCCGCCCGCCTGGTCCACGGGAATCAGGTCCATGCCGCAAATCGGGCAATCCCCGGGTTCCGGTTGCAAAATCTGGGGATGCATGGAACAGGTCCACTGCGTGGCCGCAGCCTGGCCTTCCTGATGGGTATGCACTCCCCCTTCGGCCCCGCTTCCGTTGCCAAAAATGAGGTAGCCGGCCAAAAGGCCCGTCGCCAGGGCGGCCCCAATCCATAAATAGGCGTTCTTACTTGAAATCATTGTGGTTCGTTTATGTTGCTGTTTTTGAGTCTGAGCGCATTGGCAATTACGGAGACGGAACTGAAGCTCATGGCCAGGGCGGCCAGCATGGGCGATAGCAAAATGCCGAAAAAGGGGAAAAGCACCCCGGCGGCCACGGGCACGCCCAGGGTATTGTAAATAAGGGCAAAAAAGAGGTTCTGCCGGATATTCCGCATCACGGCACGGCTCAGCCTGCGGGCCTTCACAATGCCCCGCAGGTCCCCTTCGACCAGGGTGATGGCGGCGCTTTCCATGGCCACATCGGTTCCGGTCCCCATGGCAATGCCCACGTCACTCTGGGCAAGGGCAGGGGCATCGTTGATGCCATCCCCCGCCATGGCGACCTTCCGGCCGGCTTCCTGCAGGTGGGCAATCTCCCGGTATTTATCCTCTGGCAACAGGCCCGCCCTGAAATGGGAAAGCCCGAGCGCACCGGCAATGTGCCGGGCGGTTTCCTCCTGGTCGCCCGTAAACATAAAAACTTCCATCCCTTCCGCCTGCAGGGCCGCAATGGCCTCCCGGGTCCCTTCTTTCAGCACATCGCCGATCACCAGGTAGCCGATGACCTCCTGGTTGCGCGTGAGGTAGGAAATGGTTTTGCCTTCTTTCTGGAATGCCAGGGCTTCCCGTTCCACGTCCTCCGGCAGGGCCGCCCCCACGGCTTCCATCAGTTTGGGGTTCCCCAGGGCGAGGTCGGCCCCCGCCACCTGCCCGACAACGCCCTTTCCCCCAACGGCCTCAAAGCCATCCACGTCCTGTGGGGTAATCCCCCGGGCACGGGCAAACTCCATAACCGCAAGGGCGAGGGGGTGTTCGCTGGGCTGGTTCAGGGAGCAGGCCAGGCGGGTGAGTTCTGCCTCCCCGATTCCCGGATGGATGGAAACGACCTGCTCCACGGAAGGTTTTCCCCGGGTCAGGGTCCCGGTTTTGTCGACCACCAACAGGTCTATTGTGGCCATTTTTTCCAGGGCCTCCGCGTTGCGGATCAGGACCCCGTTCTGGGCCCCTTTTCCGACGCCAACCATGACCGACATCGGGGTGGCGAGGCCAAGGGCACAGGGGCAGGCGATAATCAGCACGGCAATGGCATTGACCAGGGCATAGACGTAGGCGGGTTCGGGGCCCCACACCGACCAGACCAGGAAGGTCAGCAGGGCCACCCCCACCACGGCCGGTACGAAATAGCGCGAGATCCGGTCTGCCAGGTTCTGGATCGGGGCCCGGCTTCGGCTGGCCTGCCGGACCATCTCAATGATCCGGGCCAGGAGGGTTTCGGAGCCCACCTTTTCGGCCTCCATCAGAAAAGACTGGTTGGTGTTCAGGGTGCCGCTTCGCACGGCATCCCCTACGGCCTTTTCCGCCGGGATGGGCTCCCCGGTAATCATGGATTCGTCTATGGCGGGGGTACCCCGGGTAATGCGGCCATCGACGGGAATCTTTTCCCCGGGCTTCACCCGCAGGATGTCGCCGGGTTGGATTTCCTCCACGGAAACCTCCTGTTCCACCCCGTCGACCACCTTTACCGCGCGGTTCGGCGCCAGGCGGAGCAATTCCCGCACGGCCGCCTGGGTCTTCCGGTGTGCCCGCGCTTCAAGGACCTGGCCCAGGAGGACCAGCGTAAGGATGACCGTGGCCGCCTCAAAATAGACGTGAACGGTGCCCGACCCCGTTTTGAACTGGGGCGGGAACCACCCGGGAAAAAGCAATGCGAAAACACTGAATGCCCAGGCCACCCCGGCCCCGATACCGATAAGGGTAAACATATTCAGGTTCCAGGTCTTGAGGCTCTTGTAGGCCCGCTCGAAAAACATCCAGCAGGCGTAAAAGACCACCGGGAGCGACAGAAAAAGTTGAACCCAGTTCCACGCTTCCTGCCCCATGAGGCGGTACAGGGGGTTTTGGGGGATCATTTCACTCATGGCAATCCCGAATATCGGGAGGGTGAAGCCCAGGGCGATCCAGAACTTCCGCAACAGCTTGCCGTACGCATCTTCCCCGGGGGTGTCGGAAACGGCCTGGGGCACCAGGTCCATCCCGCAAACCGGGCAATCGCCGGGTTTGGGATAGGTCTTCTCACCCTCGCAATGCATGGGGCAGTACCACTCCGCTTCCCCTTCGGGCATGGGTGCGGGTTTGGCGGTTTCCGCAGCCTGCGCGGCCTGCTCCTTGTCGGGATGTATGCGGTACCGCCCCGGGTGTGCATCCAGGGCCCGTTGAAGCCGCTCCAGGGCAATTTCCGGTTCCATATCGAGGAGGGCCGTTCCTTCCTGCAGGTCCACCCGGGCTTCACGAACCCCGTCGACCCCCTCGAGGGCCTGCGTCACGTGGTGCTGGCACCCCATGCAGCTCATTCCCGAAATGTGATACTGTTTTTTCATACGTATTTGTTTTTAAAGGGCCGGGGGGCTCTATCCCCGGCCTTCGGGCCCCGCAGGGGCTATCCTTTGGAAATCGTTTCCTGTACCTTGCCGCAGCGCAACATCGCACTGCCGAAATAGGGATTCAGGATGTCTGGTGATTCGGACAACCAGAAGGCACCCTGGTTCTCAAAAGCCATTGGGCAATACTGCTTGTAGATGGTCCCCGATTGGAGCGATTGCTCCAGAATGGGGAAAAGCTGGGCGCTCAGGGGTTGCAATTGGGTCCTGAGCTGTTGCAGGTCGGTGCTTTCCGACAGCTTCCCTACGGTTTCCCGGACTTCCGGAAAGGCTTCCAGGCCCTGGCTTTTCATCGAAAGCACGGCCTGGCGGGCATTCTCGAAATCAGAGGCTACCAGGGCGTCGCGCAGGTCGAGGTAATTTTGAAACTGGGCCTCCACAGTTTCCTGGCTAAAGGCTACGCCGGCCTCAGCAGGGGTTTCCACCGCAGCTTTGTCCTCCGCACCCGTGCCGGATGGGGTGGCTTTTTGACCCTCTTCACAGCTTGCCAGGATAAGGAGGAAGCTAAAGAAAATGGCGCCTTTAAAGGTTTCAATCGTTTTCATCACAATGGTTTTAAGTTAAGGAATGCTTAAGGATTTTCATCGGTTTCACTCAGGTAATTGACCAGGGCTGCCTTGCTGAAATACGCGGCCAGGGAGGCCGAACGCCCCATGAGGAGCTTCAACTCCAGTTCCTGTACCTCCAGGAGCTGGGTATAATCGAGGGTGGCGCTCTGATACCCGGCCAGCAGGATTTCCAGGGCCTGCCGGGCCTGTTCTATATTCTTGTCATAGGTCACACAACGGATGCGTTCCGCGTCGCGCTGCTGCAAGGCCTGCTGCAATAAGGCTTCCAGGGCATTTCGCCGGGAGGCCTCCTCTGCCCTGACCTGTTCTTGCTGCAAGCGGTTCTGTTGGGTGCGCGAACGGTACTGGGAATTAAAAACGGGGATGGAAAGGGTCACCATGGGCATAAAAACATCCTTTCCGTTGTCGGGGAGGGCAATATCGGTCCGCCGCGCTACCGGGATGTAGTCGAGGCCGATGCCCAACCCGGGTTGGGCCGATTTCTGGTTCAGCCGTTCGGCCTCCATCACCGAAGCATAGAGCCGCTCATATTTCTGCAGTTCCGGATGTACCCCAACCGCTTCCGGGGTCATTTCACCCGCGGCGTCGGGTAAAGCCCAGTCGGGAAAAGCGATGGGAAAGGGCGCCACATTGAGCATCCTGAAAAAGGCGAAATGGGCCGCCTCGTACTTCCCTTCCCAGACCTGCAGGGTACCGGCCACCTCATTTTTCCGGATTTCCATCCGCAGGGCGTCCACGGCAGAAGCCTTCCCCCCTTCCACCCCGGCCAGGACGATTTCCGTGTACTGCTCCAGCAGCTCAAGTTGCTTGCGGAGCACGGCCGTCTGTTCCTCCAGGGCCCGGAGCTCATAATAGGCTTCGGATACCTGCAGCAGGAGCTTCCTGCGGGCAATAACCCAGTCGAGGTACTCCACTTCGGCGAGGCTGGAGGCGTAATTCTCCCGCGCGGTGATGCTCCCGAACCAGGGAAGCATCTGCCGCAGACTGAACCGGGCCTTTTGCGCCCCCGTCCGCGTTTCGGGCTCGGACGCAAACCAGCCCGCCCCCAGCTCCATATTGGGTAAAGCACCCGATTCCGCCACTTTCTCCCCGGCCCGCAGGTACTTGAGTTCAAAGGCCTTCAGTTCGGGGCTGTTCGACTCCGCCAGGGCGAGGAAGTCCTGCAGTTCCTGGGCCCGTGCCCCGGAAGGCTGCAAGGCGAGCAGGAGGCCAAAGGCCCAAAGTGCCATGCGGTATTTTCCTGTGATTCCTTTTCTGGTTTCCATCTTCAGTCGGCTTTATTCAGTTTGCGTTCTTCCACCCAGCAATACAGCACGGGGACCACGAAAAGGGTGATCAGGGCAATGAGCATGCCCCCGAAGGCCGGGATGGCCATGGGGATCATGATGTCGCTGCCCCGGCCCGTGGAAGTCAGTACAGGCAACAGGGCCAGCACGGTGGTGGCCGTGGTCATCAGGCAGGGGCGGATCCGTTTCTGCCCGGCCGCCAGCACGGCCTCACGCACTTCCCCAGGGGTATCGGGCCTTCGCCTGCGGAAGGTCTGGACCAGGTAGGTCGCCATAATGACCCCGTCATCCGTGGCAATTCCAAAAAGCGCGATGAACCCCACCCATACGGCCACGCTCAGGTTTACAGGGTGCATCTGGAACAGGTCCCGGAGGTTTTCCCCAAAGAAGGAAAAATTGAGGAACCAGGGTTCCCCATAGAGCCACAGCATCAGGAAGCCGCCGGAAAAGGCCACGGCAACCCCGCTGAAGACCATCAGGGCCGTACCCACGGCGCGAAACTGCAGGTAGAGGATCAGGAAAATGACGAGCAGGGCCAGGGGGACTACCACGGCCAGGGTTTTCTCGGCGCGCAGCTGGTTTTCGTAGGTGCCCGCGAACTCATACGAAATTCCCGGGGGAACCCTGAGTTCGCCCTGTTCAATGCGGCGGGCGATTTCGTCCCGGGCATTCTCCACCACCGTAACCTCTGCATATTCCGGTAGCCTGTCGAACAACACATACCCGATCAGGAAGGTGTCCTCGCTCTTGATCATCTGGGGGCCCCGCTCATACCGGATTTCGGCCAGTTCCCCCAGGGGGACGGAATTGCCCCCGGAAACGGGGATGTAGATGCGCGAAAGGGCTTCGGGGTCATCCCTCAGTTCCCTGGGGTAACGGACCCGCACCCCATAGCGCTCCCTCCCCTCCACGGTCTGGGTCAGGGCAACCCCACCCAGGGCCACTTCCAGTTGCCGCTGTACGTCTTCGACCCGGATGCCGTACCGGGCCAGCTTTTCGCGTTGGATGTCGACCAGCAGGTAAGGCTTGCCCACGATGCGGTCGGCAAAAACAGCGCTGGCTTTAACCCCTTCCGCCTGGCGGAGGATCCCTTCCAGTTCCATCCCGAAGGCCTCGATCTGGTCCAGGTCGCCCCCTTTGATGCGAATGCCCATGGGGGCCCGCATCCCGGTTTGCAGCATTACCAGGCGGGTCTCAATGGGCTGAAGTTTTGGGGCCGAGGTAACCCCGGGCAGGCGGGTATGGTTTACGATTTCATCCCAAATGTCGCCCGGCCCCCGGATTCCCGGCCTCCAGTTCCGGAAATAGGACCCGTCCGGGTCCGGCTCCAGGAGTCCGGAAACCGCAGACCCGAAAGGACGCACCCCATCCGGAAGGGCTGTATCCCACTCCGTGTGATTTGGGTTATGGACCCGGGTCCCGTCGGAAAGCAGGAAAAACCCGTCCCCATCCGTTCGGTAGCGTTCGGGGGAGCCGTCGGCACCCATGGCATATTCGGGATAATACCGGATGATGTTTTCATACATGAAGAGGGGGGCGGGGTCCAGGGCTGATTCCGCGCGCCCTGCCTTGCCCACCACGGTTTCAACCTCAGGGATACCTGCCACGGACCGATCGAGCTGCTGCAATACCCTTTTGTTCTCGGCTATTCCCGAATGGGGCATGGAAGTGGGCATCAGCAGGAAGGAACCTTCATCGAGGGAGGGCATGAACTCCTCCCCCGTGGTGCGAAAAATCTGTATGCCCGAAACCACCAGGGCCAGGGGCAACAGCAGGAACAGGCCTTTGTGATCCAGGGTCCAGCGCAACAGGCGGGCGTAATAGTGCTGGAAGAGGTAAAACCCGCCCAGTACTACAGTACAGATCAGGCTTACGAACAAAAAATTCATGCCAATGCTGCGGTCGAAACCCAGGGGCCTCCAGTAGGCAGAAAGGGCCAGCAGGACGGTGCCGGCCACCAGGGCGATCTGCAGGTTGCGATACAGGGCTGCGGGGATACGGTCCAGGGCCTTTCCAAAGCCCAGCAGCCCCAGTAACACCAGGGCAATACCCCAGGCGCTGAATGCCACGGCGATGGCGACCCCGGCCAGCAACAGCAGGGCCGGGCCCAGGTACCGCCTGTATGCGCCTCCGCGGTATTTCCGGAACACCAGGGCGGCCAGGGGCGGGATCAGGAAAAGGGCGACCAGGATGGAGGCGGCCAGGGCCATGGTTTTGGTAAACGCCAGCGGCCGGAAGAGCTTGCCTTCTGCCCCGGTAAGGGTAAAAACGGGAAGGAAACTGATGATGGTGGTGAGCACAGCCGTCAGGATGGCCCCGGAAACTTCCGCAGTGGCCTTGTAGACGGTTTCATCCACCGACCGGCCTTCCCGGTCGGCCTCCAGGTGGCGGATGATATTCTCGGAAAGGATCACCCCCACATCCACCATGGTACCGATGGCAATGGCAATCCCCGAAAGGGCCACGATGTTGGCATCGACCCCGAAAGCCTTCATGCTGATGAAGACCATCAGCACGGCTACCGGGAGGAGGCCCGAGACCAGCGCCGAGACCCGGAGGTTAAACACCATGATGACAATCACCAGGATGGTAATGAGGATTTCATAGTTCAGGGCATCGCCCAGGGTGCCCAGGGTCTCGTGGATGAGTTCCGTACGGTCGTAGAAGGGGACGATGGTCAGGCGGGAGGTACGGCCGTCGGGCAATACTTTTGTGGGTAGGGAAGGCGCGATGGCAGCAATCTGCTCCCTCACCCGGGTGATGACCTCCAGGGGGTTGGCCCCGTAGCGGGCCACCACCACCCCCCCGACCACCTCGGCGCCCTCCTTGTCGAGGATGCCCCTCCGCGCTGCGGGGCCCAGCCCTACCCGGGCCACATCGGCCAGGCGGATGGCGGTGTAGCCTTCGGACCGCACCACGGCCTTTTCCAGGTCTTCCACCGTTTCAATGTACCCGAGTCCCCGCACCAGGTACTCGGCCTGGTTGATCTCCAGGGTCTGGGCGCCAATATCGCGGTTGCTCTGCCGCACGGCGGCCACCACCTGTTCGAGGGAAACCCCGTACTGCCGGAGCAGTTCGGGGTCCACGTCGACCTGGTATTCCTTTACATAGCCCCCGATGGAAGCCACCTCGGAGACCCCTGAGGCCGCTGAAAGGGCGTATTTTACATAAAAGTCCTGGGTGCTTCGCAACTCCTGCAAATCCCACCCGCCGGTGACCCTGCCGTTTTCATCCCTTCCCTCCAGGGTATACCAGAAGATTTGCCCCAAAGCAGTGGCATCCGGGCCCAGGCTTGGCTGCACCCCCTCAGGGAGCAAGCCGCCGGGCAGGGAATTCAGTTTTTCCAGGATGCGGCTTCGGCTCCAGTAGAATTCGACCCCTTCCTCAAAAATGATGTAGATGCTGGAAAACCCGAACATGGAGGAACTCCGTATGGTTTTCACCCCCGGGATGCCCAGCAGGGAAGTGGTCAGCGGATAGGTGACCTGGTCCTGGATGTCCTGGGGCGATCGCCCGGGCCACCGGGTAAATACAATTTGCTGGTTTTCCCCGATGTCGGGGATGGCATCCACGGCCACCGGGTCCCTGGGCAACCCGCCGAGGTCCCAGGCAAAAGGGGCATTGGCCAGTCCCCAGAAAATAGCAAGCCCAAACAAAATAAGGGCAATAAGCTTGTTGAGGATAAAAAACCGGATGATTTTATTGAGCATACCGCAGAGGATTTAAACGCGTTCCACAAGGGTGCCCGTCCGTCGTGGGAAGACACCTTCCTGCCTACCAAAGGGGGGAGGCAGCAGAACGGTTTAAATCAAATGAGCAGGCGTTGGTCGCGCAGCAGGATGTCGCAGACCAGGCCCGGGGGCGAATATTCGGGGAAGGGGATAAAAGCCTCCCGAAGGGCTTCCACCAAAAGGGGGGAGAACGCCAGGAAACCCCATTGAATAAGGGGTGAGGGCATTTGGACGACAAAGGCCGCAGGGCCGGGGTTTAACTCATCCTGGCCCAGGATGTTTACCGTCTCGTCGCTGCAGCAACCCGGGGCATCCGCCATTGCGCCATCCATCGCCATCCCGCAGCCTTCCGCCTCGTGGAACACCCCCAGATCGACCAGGGTTTCCCCGCAGAAGTGCATATCCACCGTAAAGGACAGGGTGGAAAACAGCAGGAGTGCTGAAAGCAAAAGGGCCCCCGATTTGCGAATGCGCTGCTTCATACAGGGTAAAACTACAAAATATTCCGTTTTATTGCAGGCTTTAAGGAAAGATTGGGGAATTGCCCCCCTTGCCTATGTCCTGAAAATCATTTGGTAAGCCCCTTTAGATGACCTGAAAGCCCTCGGGGAACGGATGCGTATCGTCAATCAGAAGGGTATTGTACCCATAGACCCAGGCCGAGCCCTTGATCTCCGGGAGTATGGCCGGGTAATCCCCTACCCGGGTTTCCCCCAGCACCCTCCCTTCGAAAAGGGAGCCGATATAGCTTTCGTGTACAAAAACCTCCCCGGGCCGCAGGCGGCCTTGCTGCACCCATTGGGCCATGCGGGCAGAGGTCCCCGTCCCGCAAGGGGAACGGTCGATGGCCTTCTCCCCGTAAAATACGGCATTGCGGGCCGTAGCCCCTTTGGCCAGGGGTGGCCCGGTCCACAGCAGGTGGCTTACGCCCCCGATGTTCGGGTCCTGCGGGTGGATAAAGCGGTCCGGGTACTTTTGGTTGATCCTTGGGCGCAGCTCCTGGCTGAACCGCACCAGGTCGGCGGCGGTGAAGTGCCCCAGGCCCTGGAAATGCTCCTGGGGGTCGATGATGGCGTAGAAATTCCCCCCGTAGGCCACGTCGAAACGGAGGCTGCCCAAAAAGCTGCTTTCGACCTCGAGGCCTTCGGCCGCCAGGAAGGAGGGCACGTTGGAGAGGGCCACCCAGCTGACCCTTCCCCCTTCCTGACCATACCGGATGCGGACCAGCCCTGCCGGGGTTTCCAGGCGGACCTCCCCCGGGACACGGGGATGGATGAGGCCTTCCTGCAAGCCGATGGTAATGCTCCCGATGGTCCCGTGGCCGCACATGGGGAGGCAGCCACTGGTCTCGATAAACAGGATGCCCAGGTCGTTGTCAGGGTCGCAGGGTGGGTACAGGATACTGCCGCTCATGACGTCGTGCCCCCGGGGTTCGAACATCAGCCCCTTGCGGATCCAGTCGTAGTCGCGGAGGAAATGCAGGCGTTTTTCCCCCATGGTCTTTCCTTCCAGGGGCGGGCCGCCCTGGGCCACCACCCGTACGGGGTTCCCGGCCGTGTGCCCGTCGATACAGATAAAACGATGTGTTGCCATAGTGCCGTTTTCAGCGTATTGATTAGGGAATATTAGGCAGGGGGGCAAGGCTCAGGAGTCGCCCTTTTGGTTGGTGAAGGTTCCGTTGACCAGCCTCCAGATCCCCAAAGGGTTATCGTCCTGGAGTTCGGGGGGGAGCAGGGAGGCCGGGGCATTCTGCAGGGCCAGGGGCCGCGTCCATCGCCTAATGGCATCGGTGCCCACCGAGGTAAACCTGGCATCCGTAGTGGCCGGGAAAGGCCCGCCGTGCTGCATGGAAGGGCATACCTCCACCCCCGTGGGCACCCCATTGAGCAGCAGCCGGCCCACCCGCTCTCGGAGCAGGCCGGGCAGGCTCCCGAAATGTTGCAATTCCCCTTCCTCCCCTAAGAGGGAGGCGGTCAGTTGCCCTTCCAGGCAGCGGACCGCGGCTTCCAGTTCAGCCGGGCTGTTACAGGTGACCGTCAGGGTAAAGGGCCCGAATACCTCGCGCTGCAACCCGGGGTTGGCGATAAAATCCTCCCCGGAAACGGTGGCCACGGCCCCGCCAACCAGGGCCCCTTCCCCCGGGGAGGCGGGAACGAGCTCCTGTACGCCCCCCTGGGCGAGGAAATCGGATCGCAGGCTGCGATAGCGGGCGGCCATGGAGGGGTGTAGCATACAGCCCTGGGGCACCCGGGCAATCGCTTCAGCCAGGGAGCGGGTGAATTGCTTCCACCCTTCCCCGTCGATCCCGAGGATCAGGCCCGGGTTGGTGCAGAACTGGCCGGTGCCCAGGGTAACCGACTGGGCATAAGCCGCTGCCCACCCCAGGCCAGGGTCCGTGGCGGAAGGCAAAACCACCACCGGGTTGATGCTGCCCATTTCTGCGAAAACCGGGATGGGTGTGGCCCGCTCCTGCCCCATGCGGCTGAGCGCGAGGCCCCCTTCCCGGCTACCGGTAAACCCGACCGCCCGCGTGAGGGGATGCTGCACCAGCCAGGCCCCCAGATCCTTCCCGCTCCCTTGAAGGTGAGAGAAGACGCCTTCGGGCATCCCGGTTTCCCGGGCGGCCCGGACAACCCGCCGGGCCACCGCCTCCCCCGTACCCGCATGCAGCGGGTGCCCCTTGACCACCACCGGGCAACCGGCTGCCAGGGCGCTCGCCGTATCGCCGCCTGCCGTGGAAAAGGCAAAGGGGAAATTGCCCGCCCCAAAGACCACCACCGGCCCGAGGGGGACCTGGTATTTCCGGATATCGGGTTTGGCCACAGGCTGGCGGTCAGGTTGTGCGGTATCGATCCGGGCTTCCACCCAGGAACCCTCCGCCGCCAGGTCGGCAAAGGCCCGCAACTGGCCTACCGTACGCCCGAGCTCTCCCCGTGCCCTCGCTTCGGGCAGGCCCGACTCTTCCATATAAATAGGGACCAGGATTTCCGCATCGGCCTGGAGGGCCCCGGCTATGGCCCTGAGGAATTCCGCCCTGCGGCTTCCCGGGACCTCCCGGTAGGCCTCATGGGCCCTGGAAGCCAGGGCCATGGCGCGTTCGGCCTCCTCCGGGGTGGCCTCGCGGAACTTCCATGGGGTTACTGCCCCGGTCTGCGGGTTAAGGGTCCGGAAGGCGTCGCTCCCGAGGGCTGAGGATGAAAATCCAATCAGTTGTTCTCCGGTGATGGGTTCTTGCATTAAAACGGGTTTTCTTGTTGTCGGGGGGCGCCCCCATTACCAGGTTGCGGGAATCACAGGTACGCCTTATACTCAGGAAGCTCCGGGCGGTTTTTAAGGGCCCCTTCAATCAGGGCCACGACCCGCTCCCGCTCCGGGCCTTCAAGGGGAAGCCTCGGGGCCCTGACCTGCTCGGAACCCAGCCCGGTCATGGCCTCCGCCAATTTGATGTTCTGCACCAGTTGGGGGTTGATGTCGAGCTCCAGCAACGGCAGGAACCATCGGTAGATGCGAAGGGCGTCTTCGGCATTGCCGGCCCGGGCCAGGGCATACACGGCTACCGTTTCCCTCGGGAAGGCGCACACCAGGCCGGCTACCCACCCATCGGCCCCCATCAACAGGCTTTCCAGGGCCAGCGTATCGACCCCGCACAGGATTTTCAACCGATCCCCGAACCGGTTTCGGATGCGCGTCACGTTGGAGACGTCCCGGGTCGATTCCTTCACCGCCTGTATATTCGGACAGCGGTCTAGCAGGGTTTCGAACTGGTCCAGGGTCACTTCTGTGCCGTAATCCACAGGGTTGTTATAGACCATGATGGGCAGTTCGGTATGGGAGGCCACTTCCCGGAAAAAGGTCAGGGTCTCCAGGGGGGTGGGGCGGTAGCGCATGGGGGGGAGCAGCATCAGCCCGGCGGCCCCATTCTCCCCCGCAGTTTTCGCGGCCGCGATGGCGCCGCGGGTACTCCCTTCTGCCACATTGACGATCACCGGGACCCGCCCCCCGGCCAAAGCCACCGCCTTACGGGTCAGTTCTGCCTTTTCGCTGTCGGACAGGGTGCTGGATTCCCCCAGGGTTCCCCCCAGGATCAGCCCGCTTACCCCGGCTTCGAGTTGGGCGTGGACGTTTTTCTCAAAAAGGGCAAAATCGAGCTGGTCGTTGGCATCGAACTTGGTCGTGAGGGCGGGCATGACCCCTTTCCAGGGAAATGGCATAATCCGGGTTTTTGTGGATTTTAAAGATAAGGATATGCCCCGGAATTCCGACCCGAAAAATGCCCAATCAGGGGGAACCACCGCCCTGTTACCCCTGCAGGGGGTATGTAACCCAGGTTACTGCAAGGCCGAAGGGGGATGGGTATCTTTGTAAAGACAAAAAAATGAACCATTTAACTTCAATAATTCTTAAAACCATGGAAGATATTCAAACGAGTAACCCGATGCCCCGCATTGGCGACCAGGCCCCGGATTTCACCGCAATGACGACCAAGGGCAAAATCAAATTCTCAGACTTCGCCCCGGATCAATGGATCGTGCTGTTTTCCCACCCGGCCGATTTCACCCCCGTATGTACTACGGAGATGAGCGGCTTTGCCACCCGTAAAGCTGAATTCGACGCCCTGAACACCGCCCTGATCGGCCTCAGCATCGACAGCATCCACGCCCACCTGGGCTGGGTACAAAATGTAAGGGAAAACACGGGGGTGTATTTCGACTTCCCCATCATCGCCGACCTGGACATGAAGGTTTCCAAAGCCTATGGGATGCTGCAACCCAACGAAAGCGAAACGGCAGCCGTGCGCGCGGTTTTCTTCATCGACCCGGAAAAGAAAATCCGGCTGATCATGTACTACCCGCTAAATGTGGGACGGAACATGGATGAAATCCTGCGGGCCCTGGAGGCCCTGCAGACGGCAGACAAATACAAGGTGGCCATGCCGCTGGACTGGAAGAAGGGCGACAAGGTAATCGTGCCGCCGCCGAAAACCCTGGATGAGCTCAATGAGCGGCTTGCCGACGACAGCCTGGAGAAAGTAGACTGGTACCTGGCCAAAAAATCGCTATAAATTCGTAACTTAAAACACTCCTGATTGAACACTACGGGCGCCCGGTAAAAACGGGTGCCCGTTTTAAAAACAACAACGATGACCATAAAACAATTTGAGGACAAGCCCCTTGCCCATTATTCTTACGCCATCCTGAGCAAGGGAGAAATCGCCCTGGTGGACCCGGCCCGGGACCCCGAGCCCTATTACCGGTTTGCGGAAGCCCATGGGGCCCGCATTACGGCCGTTTTTGAAACCCACCCCCATGCCGATTTCGTCAGCAGCCACCTGCAGATACACCGCGAAACCGGCGCAACCATTTATGCCAGCAAACTCGTGGGGGCCAGCTATCCCCACAAACCGTTTGACGAGGGCGACCGCCTGACCCTGGGCGAAGCGGAGCTTTGGGCCCTGAATACCCCGGGCCATTCCCCCGACAGCATCAGCGTTGTGGCGCGCGACTCCGAAGGTACCACAGCCATGTTTAGCGGTGACACCCTTTTTATTGGCGATGTGGGGCGTCCGGACCTGCGGGAGAAAGCCGGAAACCTAACCGCCAAACGGGAAGAACTGGCCCGGATGATGTACCATACCGTCCAGGAAAAATTCAACGACCTCCCCGACGACACCCTCATCTATCCGGCCCACGGGGCGGGTTCCCTCTGCGGCAAGAACCTGTCCGCAGATGCTTCAAGCACCCTGGGCAACGAGCGGATGGGCAACTGGGCGTTCCGTAAGCAGACCGAGGAAGCCTTCGTTTCTGAAATCCTGAAAGACCAGCCCTTCATCCCTGCGTATTTCGGATTTGATGTGGACCTCAACAAAGGGGGCCCCGATTCCTTTGAACCCTCCGTGGCCGCCGTGCCCTTGCTGTTCAAGCCAAAGGCGCTGGAAGGGGGCATCCCCGTAGTGGATACCCGGGACGCGGAAGCTTTTGCCGCTGGCCATTACCCGGGAAGCATCAACATCATGGCCCGCAAGGAAGAAGACAAAATCGAGACCTGGCTGGGCTCCATCATCCAACCCGAAGAACCCTTCTACCTGGTGGTTCCTTCCATAGAGGAGCGGGATGCCGTGCTCAGCCGCGTGGCCAAAATCGGGTATGAAAAGCAAATCCGGGCCCTGGTGGTCCCGGGGGAAGGGTTATCGGTTCGTTCGAAAGCCCTTGACCTGGACCATTTCCGAAAACACCCGGAGGCCTATACCATTGTGGACATCCGCAACCCCGGGGAGGTAAAAGAGGGCAAATTCTTCGAAAATGCCCTCAATAAGCCGCTCTACGACCTCCGCAACGCCGTGGCCGGAATCCCTGCAGACAAACCCCTGGTGGTCCATTGTGCCGGTGGCTACCGGAGCGCGGCAGGAAGCAGTATCCTGGCCGGCGCCATTTCCAGCCAGCCCGTGTACGACCTGAGCGAGGCGGTGGAGGAATTCAAGCCGTAACGCAAAGAATTCGCTGTACTTATTACCCCTCCACGATGGAGGGGTTTTTTTGTGGCACTATCCACCAAAGTTGGGGATCGACCCGGTTGCCAAAGCCCTGCAACACCCGCTGTCGGCACCCGCATTCTTTTTGGGCGACAACCGTGGGCCTGTGTTGGCAAAGGGTGAAAAAAATTATAGTAAATTCAAGTCTTGTAACCCGGGTTACTTACCCATTGGCCGGGTTCCGGGTACCTTTATGCCATAAACCACCCTGTATGGAAACCGAAGTTCTCGCCCGGATCCAGTTTGCCTTCACCGTTGCCTTCCACTATATCTACCCGCCCCTGAGCATTGGCCTGGGCCTGCTGATGGTGATCTTCGAGAGCATTTACCTGCGAACACGCAACCCCGAATACCATGCCCTGGCGAAGTTCTGGACCAAAATCTTCGCCCTGACCTTTGGGATCGGGGTAGTGACCGGGATTGTGATGGAGTTTGAGTTCGGCACCAACTGGGCTGTGTATTCCCGCTATGTGGGCGACGTGTTCGGCAGTGCCCTGGCCGCGGAAGGGATTTTCGCCTTTGCCCTGGAGAGTGGGTTCCTGGGCGTCCTCCTGTTCGGGTGGAACCGCGTCAAACCCTGGGTCCACCTCGTGGCCACCGTAGGGGTATTCCTGGGGTCCATGTTTTCGGCCATCTGGATCGTGGTGGCCAACAGCTGGCAACAAACCCCTGCCGGGTTCCACATTGTGGGGCAAGGGTTACAGGCACGGGCGGAAATCACCGATTTCTGGGCCATGGTCTTCAACCCCTCGAGCGTGGACCGGTTGCTCCACGTCTGGCTTGGGGCCTTCCTGGCCGGGGCGTTCCTGGTACTCAGCGTACACGCCTACTACCTGCTAAAAGGCCGCTTTGTGGAAATCTCCCAAAAGGCTTTTAAAATAGCCCTGGTGGTGGCCACGGTGTTCTCCCTGGGGCAACTGCTGACCGGGCACCATTCCGCAGACGGGGTGGCCAAAAACCAACCCGCCAAACTCGCTGCCCTGGAAGGGCATTTCGAGGCCAGCGCCCCTGCGGATATGTACCTGCTGGGCTGGGTCGACAAGGATAAGCAAACCGTCACAGGGATCAAAGTGCCCGGGGGCCTGTCATACCTGCTGGAATACGATACCCGGGCCCCGGTAACCGGGCTGAATGCCTTCCCGGAAGACGAGCGTCCCCCACAGGTGAATGCCGTCTTCCAGTTTTACCACATAATGGTGGCCATCGGCATGGCGCTCATCCTGCTTACCCTGCTGGCCTGCTACCAATGGTGGCGGGGGCGCCTCTTTCAGCAGCGATGGCTGCTCTGGGCGTTTGTGTTTGCCGTCCTCCTGCCCCAGATTGCGAACCAGGCTGGCTGGTTTGCTGCGGAAATGGGGAGGCAACCCTGGGTGGTTTATGGCCTGCTACGTACCTCGGATGCCTTTTCCCAATCTGTTACGGAAAACCAGATCTTGTTTTCCTTAATCCTTTTCTTCCTGGTCTATGCCCTCTTGCTCGTGCTTTTCCTGTACCTGTTGCACAAGAAAATCCATCACGGGCCCTACGACGAGGAACCCGGGGAAGGAAGGCCGCGTACCCGCGAGATCGCGGAAATGCTCACCAAAAACTGATCGGATATGGAAACGTTCCTCGGGATTGATTACCCAACCTGGTGGTTCCTCGTGGTAGGAGCCCTGTTCTCGGGTTATGCCATCCTGGATGGTTTTGATTTCGGGGCGGGGGCCTGGCACCTGTTCTTCAAAAAAGAAAAAAGCCGGCGGATCGCCCTGAATGCCGTTGGGCCGGTTTGGGACGGGAATGAAGTCTGGCTGGTCATCGGGGGTGGGGCCCTTTTCGCCGGGTTCCCGGTCATGTACGCGACCTTTTTCTCCTCCCTGTACATCCCGTTCATGCTGTTTTTGGTCTTTATTATTTTCCGGGCCGTGGCGATCGAATTCCGCAGCAAGGAACCGATGGCCTGGTGGCGAAAGACCTGGGACATTACCTACAGCATTTCCAGCATCATGCTGGCCTTCCTGCTCGGGGTGGTGCTCGGCAATGTGCTGCAGGGGATACAGATCGGACCCGATTACCAGTACGCCGGCAGCGGGTTCTTTGAATTCCTGAATCCCTATGCCCTGCTCACCGGGGCCACCACCCTTTCCCTTTTCATGATGCACGGGGCCATCTTCCTGCTCCTCAAGACCGAGGGGCAACTCTATGATAAAATCCAGTCGCTGCTTCGGCGCGGGATGGTTTTTTTCATGGTTAGCTTTGGGATCACCACCCTGTATACGCTGCTCTACATCCCCCATCTCTCCGATGATTTCCTGCAGGAACCCCTGCTGTTTGTGATCCCGCTGCTGACCTTCCTGAGTATTGCCAACGTACCCCGGCTGGCCACCCGAAAAAAATTCCGGTTGGCCTTCTTGTTCTCCTCCCTCACCATTAGTTTTCTGCTGGTGCTCGTGGCCGTGGAACTTTACCCGGTCCTGTTGCGCTCAAGCCTGGATCCGGCCTATGACATTACGGTCTACAATGCGGCCTCCTCGACCAAATCGCTGAAGATCATGATGGTCATTGTGGCCATCGGGGCCCCGCTGGTGGCCGGGTATACGCTGTTTGTTTACCGCACCTTCCGAGGAAAGGTAAAACTGGACGAAACCAGTTATTAAGAAAACCGGCCGGCCTCTGGAACAGGATTTCGATTCGGTAACCCAGGTTGCTGACCACCACTGTGAAAAGCGCGTATTTTAACAAAAAATACCATGACCCTCACTTCTTCCCTGCGCCTTCGACTACTCATTGTGGGCCTCCTCGCCCTTGGCCTCACGAACCTTTCATGCGACTCCGACGGTGATGCTGCAGATGAAACCATCCCAACGGACCAAACCCTTCAGCCCGACGACCAGCAAGCCCTGCTATACCTGCTGGAAGAGGAAAAGCTGGCCCGGGACGTCTATACCTACCTGGGTTCCCTCTGGGGGGCCCGGATTTTCGACAATATTACCCAAAGTGAAGTCCAGCACTTGGGGTCCGTGGAAGGACTGCTGACAACCTATGGCGTGGACTATGAATTGCTGCCTCCAGGCGCATACAACAACCAGGAGCTGCAGGGCCTGTACGATGCCCTGGTCGCCCGGGGAGAAGCGGATTTGGAAGGGGCCCTGGTTGTGGGCTGCACCATTGAAGACCTCGATATTGTTGATCTTCAAGCCATGATCGACCAGACTTCTTTGGCTACCCTGGAAGGGGTCTACAGCAGCCTGCAGTGCGGTTCCCGAAACCACCTGCGCGCCTTCAGCGCCAACCTGGAAGCCCTGGGGGCATCTTACACCCCCCAATACCTCAGCCAGGAAGCGTACACCGCCATCCTGGAGTCTGGCAGGGAAACCTGTAACTGACGAACCACAGGGAATCGATGCCAATTCAGAGCACCGGGCCTGCGGGGTTTGGACAGGTTCCTTTTTACAGTATTTCCCCATTACGTAACAGGGCTGTCGGCCTTTGCCGGTGCTCCAACTTAGGTAACGAATGTTACTGTAAGGCATGGGAGACCTCGGTACTTTTGGACAGAACAAAAACGATGAACATGTCCAGAGTCCTACTCCGACTGATGATCTTCCTCCTGGGGCCCCTGGCCCTGCTGCAGGCCCAGGAAGTACCGATTTCCCAACAGGAAGCCTTAACCCGCGCCCTGGAGGCCAACACCGGGCTGAAGATTGCCGGGGCCGATTTCGAACAGGCCCGGGCCGATTACCGGCAGACGCGGTCGGTATTCCTGCCCAGCATCAGCGCCTCACACACCGGCTTTACCACCACCAACCCCCTGATGGCTTTTGGTTCCCGCCTGAACCAGGAAGTACTGCAAGCCTCCGATTTCGACCCCGCCAGGTTGAATGATCCCGACCGGACCGATAACTTCGCGACACGTCTGGAGGTGTACCAGCCCGTGGTCCAGGTCTCCGGCCTGTACCAACGACAAGCTGCACGCCTGAAAATGGAAGCCACGGCCCTGCAGCGCGAGCGCAGCCGCGACTACCTCGCCCTGGAATCCCGGAAGGCCTATATGCAATTGCAACTGGCCTACAAGGGGGTCGAGGTCCTGGAAAAAGCCCTGGAAGCGGCAACGGCCAACGAAAAGATCGCAGCAGACCGGTTTCGCGAAGGCCTGATGCAAAAGGCCGACCTGTTGGCCGCCTCTGTGCGGGTAGGAGAAGTGAGCAACCAATTGCAGGCCGCCCGCAGCCAGGTGGAAAATGCCTCGGATTACCTCGGCTTCCTGATGAACGCGCCCCAGATCGGCACCTATCGCCCTGCAGACAGCCTGGCAAAGGTGCCCTACGAACCCCGGCTGCAAGACGCAGTACCCGAAAACCGGCCCGACCTGCAGGCGGTAAAACTGGCTTCCGAGGCCTACCAGAAAGCCTACCAGGCCGATAAAATGGCTTTCTTACCCACCCTGAACGCCTTCGGGTCGTATGAATTGTTCGACGACGAACTCTTCAGGGCCGGGGCCAGTGGCTATACCCTTGGGGCACAGCTGAGCTGGGACCTCTTCAAGGGGTCGCAACGGCTGGCCAGGGCAGAGAAAAGCAAGGCGGAACTCCGGAAATCGGAACTGGAATGGGAACAGTACCAGGCCCACAGCAATATGGAACTGGCCCGGGCCCAAAGGGGTTTTGAAGATGCCCGCCTTAACCTGGAAACCAGTGAACAAGCCCTACAGCAGTCCGGGGAATCGCTGCGCATCCGCACCAACCGCTATCGGGAAGGCCTGGAGAAAACAGCAGACCTCCTGCTGGCGGAAACCCAGTATGCGCAAAAGCAGCTGGAGTACTACCAAACCCTTTTCGAATATAATTACGCCCTGGCGTACCTGGATTTTTTAATGCAGGATAATCTATAAATAAATCCTTCCGGATCCCGCGGATCCATCTCCCTAATTCAATGGAATCATGAAACGATCAAACTTGTTTTTACTCGCCCTCGGCACCGGACTTTTCCTTTCGGGCTGCGGGGATTCTCCCACCCCGGAAGCCGCCGGCGACATGCCCCCGGTGGCGGTACAGGTAGTCCGGACGGGGGCTGCCCCCGAATCCGCTTTCCTTACGGTAAGCGGCAAGGTGGAAGCCGGGCAAAGCGCCCGCCTAAGCACGCGGATGATGGGGTATATCACCCGCATCCATGCCAGGGTAGGGGAAACGGTTAAACAAGGGCAACTCCTGGTCTCCCTCCAAAATGAAGGCTTGCAGGCCAAAACGGCCCAGGCCCGGGCCGGGGTGGCCGAGGCCAGCGCCGCCTACGAAAATGCACGGAAAGATTACGAGCGGTTCCAGAACCTGTTTGCCTCCCAAAGCGCCTCCCGGAAAGAACTGGACGATATGGCGGCCCGCTTTGATATGGCTACCGCCCGGCTCAATGCGGCCCGCGAAATGGAAAAAGAAGTGGAAGCCGAGGGGTCATACGTCCGTATCCGGGCGCCATTTTCAGGGGTAGTCACCCAGAAATACGCCGAAGAAGGGGACCTCGCCAGCCCGGGAATGCCCCTGCTGGGCCTGGAGAACCCCGGGCGCTTTAAGGTGAGCGCGCTGGTCCCGGAAAATGAAATCACCAGGGTACATCAGGGGGATACGGCAGTGGTGCTGATCAAATCCCTTGGCGTACAGCTCCCGGGCACGGTGAGCGAACTGAGTTCTTCGGCCATGGCCACGGGAGGGCAGTACCAGGTAACGATAAGCCTTCCCAACCCGGAAGAAGGGCTCCGTTCGGGCATGTATGCCAGCATCCGGTTTCCAGGCCAGCCCGCCACAGGGCCCGCCCAGGGTGCCTTGCTGATCCCCCGCGAGGCCCTGGTGACCCAGGGGCAGCTCACCGGCGTCTACACGGTCAGCCAAAGCCAGACGGCCCTGTTGCGCTGGGTCCGCCTTGGCCGGGAATACGGGAAACAGGTGGAGGTAATTTCCGGCCTGCAGCCCGGGGAAACCCTGATCGTTTCCGCAGAAGGAAAACTCTACAACGGGGCCCCGCTCCGGATTCAGTAACCAGAAGATTCAAAAGATGAAAGACGGATTAGCCGGTAAAATCGCCCGGGCCTTTATAGATTCCAAACTCACGGTACTGCTGATGATCGTCTTCATGGTCATCGGGGTGTACAGTTCCTTTCTGATCCCCAGGGAAGAGGAACCCCAGATCGATGTCCCCATGGCAGACATCTTTGTCCGCTACCCGGGGGCCAGCCCCGAGGAAGTGGAATCGCGGGTGGTGAAGCCCCTGGAAAAACTGGTCTTCAACATTCCCGGGGTGGAATATGTCTACGCCACGGCCAGCCAGGGCCAGGCCATGGTAATCGTGCAGTTCTATGTGGGGGAAGACATCGAGCGTTCCTTCGTGAAACTCTACAACGAGATCAACAAGCACATGGACATCATGCCCCGGGGGGTCAGTTTCCCCCTGGTGAAAACCCGGGCCATTGACGATGTCCCCATGTTGGCCCTCACCCTCTGGAGCGAAACCTACGACGACTTCCAGTTGGGGAAAATCGCCGGGGAACTGGCCGAAGAAATCGAAAAAGTACCGGAAGTTTCGGTGACCAAACGCATCGGGGGCCGAAGCCGCGAGTTGCGCATTGTATTGGATAAAGACCGGCTGGCCGCCAGCGGGCTGGACTTTGCCGCAGTGGCTGAAATGGTACAGGGGGCCAACACCCAGGCCCACGCCGGCAGTTTTGACCGGAACGACACGGAATTCCTGGTGAAAAGCGGGGGGTTTTTCCGGTCGGCCCGGGAAGTGGAAAACCTTATTGTCGGGGTGCAGGACGGGCACCCGGTGTACCTGAAGCAAATCGCCTCAGTGGTAGATGGCCCCGAGGTACCGGTGAATTACGTTTCCCTGGGCTTCGGGCAGGCGGGCGCCCGGGGCGCGGACTACCCTTCGGAGTACCCGGCCGTGACCATTTCGGTGGCCAAGCGCAAAGGGGCCGATGCCATGAAGATATCGCAAGTGATCCTCGACAAGGTGGAAAACCTCAGGAAGGACCTCATTCCCGATGACGTCCATGTGGAAGTCACCCGGAATTACGGGGAAACGGCCTCCCAAAAGGTTTCGGAACTCCTGATGCACCTTATCGGGGCCATTGTAGCCGTAACCCTGGTGGTGATGCTGGCCATGGGGCTGCGCGGGGGCCTGGTGGTCTTCCTTTCGGTACCCATCACCTTTGCCCTGACCCTGTTGAGTTATTATATGCTCGACTACACCCTGAACCGGATCACCCTGTTCGCCCTGGTATTCGTGACCGGGATTGTCGTGGATGATTCCATCATCATCGCCGAAAACATGCACCGGCATTTCAAAATGAAACGCCTGCCCTTCAAGCAGGCCGCCCTGTACGCCATCAACGAGGTGGGCAACCCCACCATCCTGGCGACCTTTACCGTGATCGCCTCGGTCCTGCCCATGGCGTTTGTCTCCGGCCTGATGGGGCCCTATATGTCGCCCATGCCCATCGGGGCGTCCATCGCCATGATCCTGTCGCTGTTTGTGGCCCTGACCATCACCCCCTACCTGGGGTACCTCCTGCTCAGGGAAAAAGACAAAGAAGGGTCGAAGGCCCATGGACAGGGCTCAGAAGACCTGCAGAAGACCTTTATTTACCGCTGGTATGAGCGGCTGGAAAAACCCCTGATCGAGAACCGCAAAAAGCGATACCTGTTTTTGGGGATTACCGTGCTGTTGTTGCTGGGGTCCATCGCCATGTTCTTCACCCGCGCCGTGGCGGTGAAGATGCTCCCGTTTGACAACAAGAACGAGTTCCAGGTGGTCATCGACATGCCCGAGGGCACCACCCTGGAACGCACCGCGGTGGTCGCCCGGGAAATCGGGCAGTACCTGGGCACCCGGCCCGAGGTGGTGAATTACCAGGCCTATGTGGGCACCTCGGCCCCAATTACCTTCAATGGCCTGGTGCGCCACTACGACCTGAGGGGGGGCAGCAATATGGCCGACATCCAGGTAAACCTGGTGGATAAGCACGACCGCTCGGCCCAGAGCCACGATATCGCAAAAGCCCTGCGCCCGGAAATCCAGCGGATTGGGGCGGCCTACAACGCCAATGTAAAGCTGGTGGAAGTACCCCCGGGACCCCCGGTCCTCTCCACCATCGTGGCCGAGGTCTACGGGCCCGATTACGACCAGCAGATTGCGCTGGCCGATTCCCTGCAACAGCTCCTGGCCCGCACCCGGGATGTGGTGGATGTGGATTGGATGGTGGAGGAACCGCAGGTGGAATTCACCTACCAGGTAGACCGCGAAAAATCGCTCCGGTACGGGGTCGCCCCGGGCCAGATTACCCGGAACATGCACCTGGCCCTTTCCGGGGAGCCCATCAGCGCCCTGTACGACGAAAAAGCCCTGGACCAGGTTGGGATGGTGCTGGCCCTGGATGAAAAAGAAAAGGCGTCCGTGGCGGATATTTCCCAGCTCCAGGTCCGCTCCGGCCAGGGGGGGTTGGTCCCCCTGGGCGACCTGGTGGAGGTCCAGGAAGGGCAAAAACCCTACAGCATCTACCGTAAAAACCTCAAAAGGGTGGTGTATGTGCTGGCCGACATGGCCGGGGAGTTGGAAAGCCCGGTCTATGCGATCCTGGGCATGGAAGAACGCCTAAAGGCCCTTCCCCTGCCCCCGGGGTACACCCTGGAGGAACGCTACCTGAACGCCCCGGAGTACGAAGATGACTTTACCGTGAAATGGGACGGGGAATGGCAGGTGACCATGGAGGTCTTCCGCGACCTGGGACTGGCCTTTGCCGGGGTAATCGTCATCATCTACATCCTGATCGTGGGCTGGTTCCAGAACTTCAAGGCCCCGGTGGTCATGATGGTGGCCATCCCCCTCTCACTGGTGGGGATCGTGATCGGACACTGGTTGCTGGACGCCTTTTTTACGGCTACCTCCTTTATCGGGATGATTGCCCTGGCGGGCATCATGGTGCGGAACTCCGTGCTGCTGATCGATTTCGTAAACCTGCGCGTGGCCGACGGGGTGCCCCTGAAGCAGGCGGTGATCGAAGCCGGAGCGGTGCGTACCACCCCCATCCTGCTTACGGCAGGAACCGTGGTCATCGGGGCTTTTGTCATCCTGTTTGACCCCATCTTCCAGGGGCTGGCCATCTCCCTGATGGGCGGGACCATTGCCTCCACGGTGCTGACCTTACTGGTGGTCCCCCTGGTGTATTACCTCATAGAGCGAAAAAACCATAAAGAAGACTAAGATGAAACTGGTAATCGTAACAGCAGTAGAACAATTCAAGGGCGATGTCCTCCGGCTTTTCAAGCAGGCGGGGATCGAGAGTTTCAGCGGTTCGGGAATCGACGGGTACAAGACCGCCCCCTCCCTGATGATGGCCCGCAGCTGGTTTCCCGGCGAGCGCGGGGGAAATGAATCCAGCCTGTTTTTTTCCTTTACGGACCAGGCGCATATCGAGGGCCTCTTCGGCCTGATCCGGGCCTTCAACGCCACCCTGGAAACCAACAACCCGATCAAGGCAGTGGTAGTGCCTATCGAACAAGCGATCTGAACCGCATTCGGTGGTGCAGCGCCACGGGATGGTTTTGATCGGTTCGTCCCTGATAGGGAACACCCTGAAAAATTGACCATCCATCATTAATATTAGGTTAGATTTAATTTTTTGCATTTCAACAAATCAAAAAATAGCTACTTTTCTCCCAACAATTTTTTTGGATTTTTTAACCTAAGTAACCGCTCTTGTAATGAAACAAATTCTCGTTTTCCTGACCGTGCTGGCCCTCGGGACGACTTCCCATTTGCAGGCACAAAATTACGTGACCATTTACCGCAGCTGCAATTATTCCGGAGACAGCCAACGCCTCACCGAGGGGGATTACCGGGACCGGGACCTCAAAATAGGCAACGACCGGCTTTCGGCCATCCGCATCCCAAGGGGCTGGGAGGTAACGGTGTATACTTCAGGTAGTTTCGACGGCAAAAGCCGAACCTTCCGCACCGATGTTGAATGCATGCCGGCTGACCTGAATGACCAGGTATCCAGCATCCGGGTTTCCCGCACCGGCGGCGGGAACTTCGGGGGAAGCGGCGGCAGTGGCGGAAGCGCAGCCCGAAACGAGGTGAGGCTCTATGTGGACTGCGACTACCGGGGCAGGAACGTCCCCTTAAGGGAAGGAACCTATAACGCCAATGAACTCCGGATCGGCAATGACGAGCTGTCTTCACTGCGCGTTGGCAGGGACATGCAGATTACCCTCTATACCGACAATTACCAACGGGGACGCAGCGTGACCCTTACCCGGGACGAAAATTGCCTCCCAGCCGGATTCAACAATGAAATTTCCAGTGTCCGTATTGAGCGCAAGGGTAGCGGTGGCTTCGGGGGCAGTGGCGGTAGCGGCAACAACAATAACAATGGCTTCGGGGGCAGCGGGGGCAGCAGTTCCGGTTCCGTGGCCCTTTTCGCAGATTGCAACTACTCAGGCCGTTCGATGCGCCTGGGCCCGGGTTCGTACCGGGCAAGGGACCTCAGCCGGGTGGGGAATGACAATATCTCAGCCCTGCAGGTTCCCAGGGGCTATGAGGTGATCCTGTATGCCGATGACAATTACCGGGGGCAATCGGCCCGCTACACCGGCGATGAGCGTTGCCTGCCCATTGGAATCAACAACCGGGTTTCCAGCCTGGTCATCAGGCGGATCAATTAACCCTCTTGAAAAACAACCTCCTCGAAAAACCGGGCCAATGGCCCGGTTTTTTCTTGACCTTATAACAGATATGGCGTACTTTCGGGGTTCTCAGATACCCTGCCCGGCCCTATGAACTACTTTGTCATCACCACCATTCTGGTACTGATCTCCGCTGTATTCGGTTACTGGAACGTGCGTTTTATCAAGCTGCCAAACACCATAGGGCTTACCGTGATCAGCATTGCCTTTACCCTGGCGGTATTTGCCCTGAGCTATATCGACGATTCCCTGCTGGAGGCGGAGCGCTATATCATCACCCATATTGACTTCAAGACCGTCCTGCTCGATCTCATGCTGGGGTTCCTGCTTTTTGCGGGTGCCCTGCATACGGACCTGGAGAAATTAAAGAAGCACCGGTGGCCAATCCTTGCCTTTGCCACCTTTGGGGTGCTGGTATCGACCTTCCTGATCGGGGGGGCGAGCTATTACGTGGTGCGGTTGTTTGGGATGGAAGTCCCCTTCATTTACTGCCTGCTCTTCGGGGCCCTGATCTCCCCTACCGACCCGATTGCCGTCCTTGGGATCCTCAAGCAGATTGGGGCACCCAAAAAACTGGAGATCAAGATCGTGGGGGAGTCCCTGTTCAACGATGGGGTGGGGGTGGTTATTTTCCTCACCATTTTCAGCCTGGCAAAAAGCCCGGGGGTGGAATTCTCCATCCTGGAGGTGGGCCAGCTTTTTGTTCACGAGGTGTTCGGGGGGGTACTGCTGGGGGTGGTGCTGGGGTGGATCACGTTCCAGATGATGCGCCGCATCGACGATTATGCCGTGGAGGTGATTATTTCGCTGGCTGCCGTAATGGGGGGGATTGTCCTGTCGCAGTACCTGCATGTATCGGGACCCCTGGCTATGGTCATCGCCGGGCTTTTTGTAGGTGGCAGCCGGAACCGTTCCCTGGCCATGTCGGAGATCACGGAAACCTATGTGGATAAATTCTGGGAACTGATCGACATCCTGCTCAATACCATCCTCTTTGTGCTGATCGGGATGGAAATCCTGGTCCTGGACCTAGAATCGGAATACATCCTGGCAGGGGTCCTGATGATCCCCATAGCCCTGCTGTGCCGGTATGCCTCCCTGCTGTTGCCCGTGCGTATTTTTGAAAGGCCCCTGGAATTCCTGCCCCACACCAACCTGGTGATGACCTGGGGTGGCCTGAGGGGGGCCATTTCCATTGCCCTGGCCCTGGGCCTGACCCAGGAAATGTACCGGGACCTTTTTTTGGTGATGACCTATGTGGTCGTGATTTTCTCCATCATCGGGCAGGGTCTGACGGTAAACCCCCTGATCAAAAGGCTTCAGAAAATCTGGAATATCAATTTGCGGCAGTAAGGTGACTTTTGTCACTTTGCAGTTCATCATTAATTCACAACTTTGGGGTTACTGAAACTCCTGTCCTATGCATTTCCTTGCCAGAAAAGGGGTATTCCCGCTGTTGGGGATCCTCCTTACAGCATCCGGGCCTTTTCTCCACGCCCAGCATACAGCACCCACACCTGCAAAAGAACGCAACATGCTGGAGCACCAACTCCCCGATACCACCCAGGAAATCCATGGGGGGTTGCATTCCCTTCAGGAGTTCTTCGGCCTGGGGACCATTACGGGCCACCTGCGCAACTTCTTCATGAGTACCCACAACGAGGGAAGCCTCAGGGATTACTATGCCAACGCCATTGGCGGCTCCATGCGGTTCCGCTCCCACGAATTCTATAATTTTGAGTTTGGGGCGGCCGGCATCTTCACCTACAAACTGTTTTCCAATGACCTGAATGAACCGGATCCGGTTGTCGGGCGGGTTTCCAAGTGGGAGCATGAACTCTTCGATGTCCTGAACCTGGGGAACTTCAACGACCTCGACCGGCTTGAGGAACTCTACGTCCGTTACAATTTTTCAGGGGGCAATATCACCTACGGAAAAATGGAAATTGAAGACACCCCCCTGCTGAACCGGTCCGACGGCCGGATGAAACCCTTTGCCTTCAAGGGATTTTGGCTCAACTACGCCCCGGCCGACAACCACCACCTGCAAGCGACCTGGATTGACCGGATTTCGCCCCGGAGCACCGTGGAATGGTTTGATTTCAACGAGGGCATCGGACTGTCTTTCAATGGGTTCCAGCCAGACGGCACGGAAGCGGAATACCACGAACACCTGGAGTCAGACGGGTTGGCCATGTTGGGGTACCACACCCGCCTGCGCGATTTCCGGCTGGAATTCTACCAGTACTACCTGCACCATATTTCCCATATTACCTGGGCAGCCCTGGAATACCGCAAGAACGCCTGGGGCCTTGGCCTGCAGTACTCCGTCCAGTTCCCGGATGCCTTCCAGCGCGACCTGGAATACGAACAGCGCTACATGCAACCCGGGGAGCGGGGGCAGGTCCTAAGCGGGAGGGTCCGCTACTACTTTGGGGACTGGGATCTGTGGGGCGCCTATACCCATGCCTTTGACACGGGCCGCTACCTCTTCCCCAGGGAACTGGGGCGGGACCAGTTTTACACCTCCACGCAGCGCTCGCGCCTCGACGGCTTTGGGGATACGGATGTCATAACCCTGGGGGCAGAAGTACATTTTGGAAAGGAGCACTTCACCTGGGGCCTGGAATACACCCGGCTTTTCGGGCCGGAGGTGGATGCCTTTGAATTTAACAAATACAACCTGGATGCCTACCAGCAGGTGAACCTGAAGCTTGACTACGCCTTCAAGGGGTTTTTGGAAGGAATGCACATGCAGTTGCTTTATGTGTACAAAAACAACCTGAACAACGACGCACCCGAGGTCATTTTCAACCTCAGCAACTTCCACCAGCTAAATTTTATGACCAATTTTGAGTTTTGAAGGCCTCCGGGGTCCATGGTCTGGCAGGTAGGCCCCTGATTTTTTGGGGCATAGCCCCCTCCCCCATCGGCAAATTATGTATACAGGGTGTAATTTCCTGTCATCTTAAGGGAACCTGAACAGCCGCTGGAAATTTCCCTATGCGGGTCGACCTGCCGCCAAAGGTCCCGGAAAACAAAGGTTTAATTGCTGGCAGAACGTAATTCCCGCCTATTTCCCCAACTGAAAAGGGTAAATCACTTTCCAGTCGGTTTTCATATCAATAACGGTCCATCCCTTTTCACGGGCCTCATCCAGGCCCTTATCAAGGCGGCCGATATGGGAATCCCGGTCATAGGCCCATTCCCGTTCTGAATCCGTATGGTGGAGGTACAGCATAAAGGACGCCCTGGGGTTTGAGGCGGTGTATTGGAGCATCTGCAGGTCCCCATCGGAGTTTCCGGAGGCGAAAATGGGTTTTTTACCGATAAATTTATGGATGGCCACGGGCTTGCCGGCCTTGTCGTCTATGAAATCCAGTTCGGGAAGTTTCCGGATCACCGGATTGCCGTCGTTGTAGTCAAATTCGGTTTTAATGCTGCTGCCCACAACCTGCTGGGGGGGAATGCCATAAACCTCCTCGGTCCAGGGGCGCATGAAATCAATCCCTCCCCCAGAAACAATAAAGGTCGTAAATCCGTTGGCCCGGAGGTAATCGAGTAATTCGAGCATGGGCTGGTAGACCAGGCCGTTGTACGGTTGATCAAACCTTGGGTGCCTGGCGGTTTTCATCCATTCCCTTACCGAAGCTTCAAAGGCTTCCGTAGTCATTCCGGCATGGGAAGCCATTACCAGTTTAACGAGACCGGCCTCCCCCTCGGCCATCAGGGCCTCCATATCGCCTGCCATGAGGGCCTCAAAAGGTTGCTTGCCCTTCCACTCGGGATGGTCAGGGGCCATGGCCCGAACCCGATCAATCGCGAATTGCAGCTGGAAATACATAGGTTGTTCCGACCAGAGGTTTCCATCGTTGTCGAAGGTGGCGATGCGATCTGCCTGAGGGACGAAGGTTGGGCTGCCCTCAAGGGTCACGCCCGCGACAAAATCCAATATGGCTGTTTTGGCGGAGCCTTCGTTCCAGGAAGGAAGAGGGTCCCCGGCCGTAATTTCCGATTCGGATGTAGGCACATTTACCTTCGTTTCGACCTGTCGGCACCCCTGTACGATGGCAAACATCGCCATAAGCGCCAATAATTGACTAAAATTTCTCATAATCTGTTAAATTCATTGAACCTTAAAAAGGGATCTCTTCGCTAACCCTAAAAAGATTGGGGTGACAAGACATCAACTCATTCCTTGTTGTGAATACACATCGATATTACAATAAAAAAGCTGCCGGGGAGCGGCAGCTTTTTCGTATCGATGATCTTATTTGCTTTGAGGAATCATATTTTTTAACTGTTCCTCAATAGTGCTCAGGCTCCAGTCCCCGGGAACCTGACTCGGTGGGAATTCCTTGAACGTGTTCAGCCAGTTCATGGCGTAATACTGCATGCCACCCAGGGCAAAAGCCCTGTCGATATACCAGTCCCAATAGGTATTGGACCCTTCCAGCGCCTTTTCAAAAGGATCCCTTCTCAGGTGGAACAGGTAGGGACCCCGTAGCTTGACGAAAGGTTCAAACCACAATGCTAAGTGCTGTTCGCGCTGCACCTGGAACATAGCTTTCCAGGGCCCATAACGCAAGGCTGCGATTTCACCTCCATCATTCACATAGATAAACCCTTTCCGGGGCGATTCTTCCGTTTTGCCCATCAAATAATCCAACTGGTT
>CAZIJW010000006.1:0-877 GCA_964539905.1 uncultured Robiginitalea sp. | reverse complement strand
CCGCTTCCCATTCAGGGTAGTCCCGCCCCTGAGTTGATCTGCAATGTTCGGATTTCCAGCGATCGCAGCAAAGGTGGGAAGCCAATCTTCGTGTGCAACGATGTCATTGCGGTATTCTCCTTCCGGAAACTTACCGGGCCATTTGATAAAGGCAGGAACCCGGTACGCCCCTTCCCAGCTGCTGTTTTTCTCACCGTGGAAAGGGGTGGTCCCTGCATCGGGCCATGTATTGAAATGAGGACCATTATCAGTGGAATAAAACACAATGGTATTGTCGGCGATCCCCAGTTCATCCAAATAGTCCAGCAACATACCCACATGCATGTCGTGTTCGATCATCCCATCGGTATACTCGTCGTTGCCAGAATGGCGACGGTCCTCACTCACGTGGGTACGGAAGTGCATACGGGTCCCGTTCCACCAGGTGAAAAACGGCTTGCCTGCATCCACCTGCTTTTTGATAAATTCCTTGGCAGCGGCCACAGTCTCGTCATCGATCCGTTCCATCCGCTTTTTGGTAAGGGCTCCCGTATCTTCGATGCGCTGTCCGCCCTTGCCATCTGCCCAGGTATGCAACACGCCCCTCGGACCGAAGACATCGTCAAATTTCTGCCCATTGGCCAGGAGCATATCCTTGGGGTAATCCTCATTTTCAGGCTCCTCCTCTGCATTCAGGTGGTACAGGTTGCCAAAAAATTCATCCCAGCCGTGCATGGTCGGCAGGTGCTCATCCCTGTCGCCCTGGTGGTTCTTCCCAAACTGGCCGGTAGCATACCCCTGGCTTTTCATGACCTCTGCGATGGTCACGTCCGTTTTCTGCCACCCCTGGGGAGCCCCGGGCATCCCTACTTTGGTCATCCCCGTGCGTACGGGCACG
>CAZIJW010000005.1:40072-165201 GCA_964539905.1 uncultured Robiginitalea sp. | reverse complement strand
CCAAAGCGATATGCGCTATGTGCTGTCTCATTCAGGTTCCTCAATTACAGGTAAGGGATGGGCAAAGGGCACGATGCACGTTACCCAACGTGTTCTCCAAGATAACAAATGCCCCCATTTTTTTGCGGGAAAAACTTTACGACCGAAGCTCTGGCCGGTAGTTTTATCCGAATCATAAGCCCATAGCAAGGGTAAGCCAGAAGAAGTCCATGAATGGTCGATCTGCTTTCCCGAAGTGTTTTTTTGACCTGAATCTGGAAATCATATTTAATCCCCACTACCTCCACCCCAACAAAAAAAACCCCTCCGCAAAGAGGGGTTCATGGCACAGGATGTTGTTTTAAAGTCAGATCCCAAAAATCAGGACCGCGCACAGATAGCCTGTGTAAGCCAGCCTTGCGCTTCCGATTCCCAACAGAAGGTCTGTGAACTGAAGGGTCCTGATCGTTTTCATAGTGTCTCGTAAAAGGGTCCTCAATCAAATGGAAATCCGGTGGCTACCCGGAAAACAAACGCGTATACCACTACGCAAAACAAGGCGAAACTAAACCAGGCGAAAGCCTTGAAGAAGTTTTTGGTGATGAAGTGGCCCAGGTTCACAAAGGCTTCCTGGTAAATATTTTTTAAGAGTAATACTGTTTTCATAGCGAACAGATTTAGGGGTTTTTGCTGGGGCTAAGTTCAGGCAGGCCTCGTTTTGCATGGGGAAATTTGGATCACTGATTCCCAATTTCAGATAAAATGCACCGGGGAAGCACAGTGATCGAAAAAAAGCACCATTTTACGGATTCACGTATTATTGTCCCTATTGGCTTAAATGGATTTTTTTCCGGGTGAATGGCAATGGTTGTGGCACTGGCTTCCCGAAAGGGCCGCCCGACGGCGGCTCCACGCTTCGGTAACCTGGGTTACTCCCGCCTCCGGGACACTTGCCTATCTTTGCCGTATAAAATTTAACTCGTATGCCTACCGTAAAACTTACCGCGCAGAAATTCAAGGAGGAAATCTTTGACTATACCACCCAAAAGGAATGGGACTATAAAGGGGCCAAACCCGCCATCATCGACTTTTACGCCGACTGGTGCGGGCCGTGCAAGATGGTCGCGCCCATTTTGGAGGAACTCAGCGACGAAAACCCGGGGATCGTGATCTATAAGGTCGATACCCAGGTGGAACAGGAACTGGCCGCAGTCTTCCAGATCCGCAGCATCCCCAGCATCCTGTTTATCCCCCTCGACAAGCAACCGATGATGCAGGCCGGGGCCCTGCCCAAGCACGTGCTGGAAGAAATCATCCAGAAGGAATTGCTGACTTCGGTATCGTAACTGCCGAAACGCGTTAGAACACAGAACCGGGCCCCCAGGGCCCCGGTTTTTTTTATCCCGCTGCCTCAGTACCCGGCCGCCTGCCCGTCCTTCCGCGATTCGGAAGCCCCGGTGTACACCCGGTTGATGAGGTCCACCCCAATGGCCTGGTAGCCCCCGAAGATGCCGACCGCGGTGGAAATCCGGTGGCCTTTCTTGCGCAGTTCGCGCACCGCTTTGTAATCGAAGCCGCTTTCGAGGTTCAGGGTGCCCCCATTCGTCATTACCGAGCCCGTGGGCTGGGAGCTGCCACTGTGCCGCATGCGGGGGGCGTCACCGGCTTCCTGCAGGTTCATCCCGAAATCCACCAGGTTTACCACCACCTGGGCATGGCCCTGGGGCTGTACGGCCCCACCCATGAGCCCGAAACTCACCCACGGCTTGCCGTCTTTGGTGATAAAGGCCGGGATGATGGTGTGGAAAGGCCGTTTCCCGGGCTGCAGGGCGTTGGCGTGGCCGGGGTCCTGCACGTTGAACATCTGCCCGCGGTTTTGCAGCACAAACCCAAGGCCGTCGGGCACCATGCCGGAGGCGAATTCGGAATAGATGCTCTGGATGAGCGACACCATGTTCCCGTCCTTGTCGGCCACCGTCAGGTAGGTGGTATTTCCCGTTTCGATTTCCAGGTCCCCGGCCGGGTAGCTGGCTGCCGCGCGCTGCGCGTCGATCAGGGCCCGCCGGCCGGCGGCATATTCGTCCGAAAGGAGTTCCGCCAGGGGGATGGTATTGAACTCCGGGTCGGCATAGAACCTGGCCCGGTCCTCATACGCCAGCTTTTTGGCCTCCGTGAGCACGTGCAGGTACTCGGCGCTCCCAAACCCCATGGCGGCGATATCGTACCCCTCCAGGATGTTCAGCATCTGCAGGGCAGCGGTCCCCTGCCCATTCGGGGGGAGTTCCCAGACATCGTACCCCCGGTAATTTACACTTACGGGGTCCACCCAGTTCGAGGTATGTTCGGCCAGGTCCTCGTAGGAAAGCAGCCCCCCGTGTTGTTTCATGAACCGGTCGATGGTGCGCGCAATGTCGCCTTTATAGAAGGCATCCCGCCCCCCTTTGGCAATCTTCTCATAGGTGTTGGCCAGGTCGGGGTTTTTGAAGACCTCCCCTTTGGCCGGCGTCCGGCCCCCGGGCATGTAGGTGGCGGCAAACCCGGGCTGGTCTTTCACCGCCTCGTAGTTGCTGGCCATTTCATAGGCGATCACCTCCGAGACCGGGAAGCCTTCGCGGCCGTAGGCGATAGCCGGCTGCAACAACTCCGCCATGGGGAGCCTGCCGAATTTTTCGTGCAGGGCGAACCAGCCATCCACGCAACCGGGGACAGAGACGGGCAGGGGCCCGTAAAAGGGCACGTATTTTATATTGCGCTCCTGGAAATAGGCCATCGACAGCGCCTTTGGGGCCCGCCCGCTGCCGTTGAACCCATAGAGCTTTTCGGTTTTGGCATCCCAGACGATGGCGAAAATATCGCCCCCGATACCGCAGCTGGCGGGTTCCACCAGCCCCAGTACCGCATTGGCGGCAATAGCGGCATCCATGGCGCTGCCCCCTTGCTTCAGGATGTCGAGGGCGGCCTGGGTGGCCAGCGGCTGGCTGGTGGCGGCCATGCCGTTTCGGGCCAGCACTTCGGAACGGGTGGTGAAGGTCTCCCCGGTGAGCCTGTCCTGGGCCAGGGAGGGCAGGGAAACAGAAATCAACAGAAGGCAGGAAAACAATTTTCTCATGGTAAAAAAGATAAGGAGGTTAACAGATCGGGACGCTATTCTTGCCCCAGGCTACGGTAAATGGCGGTAATAATCCCTTCCGGGCCGATAAACCCGGTGCCGAACCGGGCATCCCACTCTTTGGAAAGGCCCATCGCCAGGGTTTCCTCCAGCGATTTGCCCCCGCTGCGGGCCGTTTGCACCCGGGCGCGGAGCGCCTCCACCATATCGCGGTAGGCGCTGAGGTCGGCGCGGGTGGCCACGGGGCCGTGGCCGGGGATGATACGGGTCTGGTCATCGACCAGCAGGAGGGCCCGGTTCAGGTTGCGCACCAGCCCGTCGATGTTTCCCCCCGAATCCAGGTCGATAAACGGGTACCCCCCGTTGGAGAAATTGTCGCCCATGTGCAAAACGTTGTCCTGAGGGAAGAACATGTAGGAATCCCCGTCGGTATGGGCCGCCTCCACGTGCATCACGTGCAGGGTGCGTTCCCCGTCGAGGTGGAGGGTGAGTTCGTCCGTAAAGGTGATCTCCGGCAGGGCTTGCAGGGGCGAGGCCGGCCGCACCTGCCCGTTGCGCTCCGAAGGGCTGCCAAGGCGCCGGCGGACCGCCTCGTGGGCGATCAGCACCGTGCCGGCTTTCCCGAAGTTTTCATTCCCCCCGGTGTGGTCGCCGTGCCAGTGGGTGTTGACCAGGAATTTCAGGGGCTTGTCGGTGAGTTCGGCAATGGCCGCCCGGATCTTTTCGCTCAGGGGGGCATACTGGTCGTCGATCAGGTAGGCTGTGTCGTCCCCCAGGGCCAGGGCCATGTTCCCACCCGCCCCGAAGAGCACGTAAATCTGGTCTGCCACCTTTTCGGCGCGGATTTCCACGGCGTCAAAGTTGGGTTGCCCCAGGGCAACAAAAAAGGTCAGGGAAAGTAAGAAGGTAAGGAGGCGTTTCATGGGGTTCAGTATTTGGGTAGATAGGACGTCACTTCCGGGCCGATTCACGACGAGGCCGACTTTTTGGCTTGCAGCAGCCGTTTGATTTCGTTGAGCTTCATCAGCGCCTCCACCGGGGTCAGCCGGTCGATGTCGAGGTGGAGGATTTCTTCCCGGATCTGTTCCAGCAGGGGGTCGTCGAGCTGGAAGAAGCTCAGCTGCAGGTCTTCCGGGGCCGGAGCCAGGGCCGGTTTGGGCGACCCGCTGCCATGGGCCTTTTCCATCCGCACCAGCATCTTCTGCGCTTTTTGAACCACCGCCTGGGGCATCCCGGCCATGCGGGCCACGTGGATCCCGAAGCTGTGGTGGCTGCCCCCCGGTTCCAGCTTGCGCAAAAAGAGGACCTTGTCTTTCCCTTCTTTTACTGAAACGTTGAAGTTTTTGATGCGGGGGAAGGTGGCCGCCATGTCGTTGAGCTCGTGGTAATGGGTGGCGAAGAGGGTTTTGGCCCGGGCAGGGTGCTCGTGCAGGTATTCCGCAATGGCCCAGGCGATGGAAATGCCGTCGTAGGTGCTGGTCCCCCGCCCAATTTCATCGAGGAGGATAAGGCTCCGCTCCGAAAGGTTGTTCAAAATAGAGGCGGCCTCGTTCATTTCCACCATAAAGGTCGATTCCCCCAGGGAAATGTTGTCGCTGGCCCCCACGCGGGTGAAGATTTTGTCGACCACGCCCAGGGTGGCCGCTTCCGCGGGCACAAAGCTCCCGATCTGGGCGAGGAGCACAATCAGGGCCGTCTGCCTGAGGATGGCCGACTTCCCGCTCATGTTGGGCCCGGTGATCATGATGATCTGCTGGTCTTCCCGGTTCAGCAACAGGTCGTTGGGCACATAGGCCTCCCCGGGGGGCAGCTGTTGTTCAATGACCGGGTGGCGGCCCTGCACGATGTTCAGGTCGGTGGCGTCGGTCATCTGCGGGGCGGTGTATCCATATTCCCCGGCCAGGCGGGCGAAGCCGCAGAGGCAGTCGAGCCGGGCCACGATGCGGGCATTCTCCTGTACGGGGAGGATGTATTCCTGCATCCAGGCCATGAGCTGCCCGAACAATTGCTGCTCCAGCTCGAGCATGCGCTCCTCGGCCCCCAAAATTTTGGCCTCGTATTCCTTCAGTTCCTCTGTGATGTACCGTTCCGCATTGACCAGCGTCTGCTTGCGGATCCACTCCGGGGGAACCTTGTCCTTATGGGTGTTGCGCACCTCGATGTAATACCCGAAAACATTGTTGGAGGCGATCTTCAGCGAGGTGATGCCCGTGCGCGCCGATTCCCGCTCGAGCATTTGGTCGAGGTAGCCCTTCCCGGAACGCGCCAGGGCCCGGAGTTCGTCGAGGGCTTCGGAAAAGCCCGGGGCAATGGTATCGCCTTTGCCGATGCCGGCAGGCGCCTCTTCGAGCAAAACCTGCTGGATGCGCTCCCGCAGGGCATCGCAGGGATCCATGGCGTCCCCCAGGCGCGCCAGGGCCGGTTCTGCCGAGGAGGCAATGAGGTTTTTCAGGGGGAGGAGGGTGGCCAGGGAGTTTTTCAGGTGCACGGTTTCCCGGGGGGTGATTTTCCCGGCGGCCACCTTGGCGATCAGCCGTTCCAGGTCGCCCATACGGCGGAGGTGCTCCTGCACGCGTTCGCGCAGGGGTTCGTCCCCGGCCAGGGCGCCCACCACGCGGTGCCGTTCCCTGATGGGGTCCAGCTGCCGCAGCGGGAGGGCCAGCCAGCGGCGCAGCAGGCGCCCGCCCATGGGGGAAAGGGTCCGGTCGATCACTTCCAGCAGGGGCTTGCCCCGTTCGTCCCGGGTGTGGAAGAGTTCCAGGTTCTGCTGGGTAAACCGGTCCATCCACACGTAGTCTTCCGAAGCCAGCCGGCGCAAACCGCCGATATGGCCCAGCTGCCGATGCTGGGTTTCCTTCAGGTAGTGGAGCACGGCCCCGGCGGCAATGATGCCGGCCGGGAAACCGGCCACCCCGAAGCCTTTGAGGCTGTTGGTTTTGAAATGGCCGGTGAGGGTTTCCCGGGCGTAATCTTCCTGGAAAATCCAGTCGTCCATGTAAAAACAGTGGTAGGCGGGCCCGAAAAGTTCCCCGAAGCCCGATTTCTGTTTGCGGGAGACCAGGACTTCCCGGGGCGCGAAATTCTGCAGCCATTTGTCGATGTCTTCACGCCCCCCTTCGGCCAGGAAGAATTCCCCGGTGGAAATGTCGAGGAAGGAAACCCCCATCCGGGCGGGGCCGAAATGCACGGCCGCCAGGAAGTTGTTGGCCTTGGCCTGAAGGAGCTCGTCGCTCAGCGACACCCCCGGGGTAACCAGTTCGGTGACCCCCCGTTTGACGATGGTCTTGGTCTGTTTCGGGTCTTCCAGCTGGTCGCAGATGGCCACCCGCTGGCCCGCCCGCACCAGCCGGGGCAGGTAGGTGTTCAGGGCGTGGTGGGGGAACCCGGCCAGGGCGGTCTGGTCGCCCCCGTTGTTGCGCTGGGTCAGGACGATGTCGAGGATGCCGGCGGCTTTCTCTGCGTCCTCCCCGAAGGTTTCGTAGAAATCCCCCACGCGGAAAAGCAACAGGGCATCCGGGTAACGGGCCTTGATGCTGTTGAATTGCTTCATCAGCGGGGTCTCTTTTTTGCCTTGGGCAGCCACAGCGCGTAGGGTTAGGGGTAATGGAACGAAAATACGGGTTTCGCGGGCCCTGCCCAATGGTTGTTGATATTTTGGGAAAACTTCCCGCCCGCTTCTTTCCCACGCTTCTTCGTATTTTTGCAGGCAAGCAGCGTCCCATGGAAAAACTGAAAAATGAAGAACTGCAGCGCCTCGGGGTGGCCGATTTTAAAAAGGCCCTGAAGACCCCCGTGGTCCTGGTGCTCGACAACATCCGCAGCCTGCACAACGTGGGTTCGGTCTTCCGCACGGCTGATGCCTTCCGCATCGAGAAGGTGGTGCTTTGCGGCATTACGGCCACCCCACCCCACAAAGACATCCGGAAGACCGCCCTGGGCGCTACCGAAAGCGTGGCCTGGGCGTATTTCGGGAGTGCGGAAGAAGCCGTGCGCTCACTGCGCGCTACCCATCGCTGCTGGGCGGTAGAGCAGGCCCGCGGGGCCGTCTACCTCGACGCCTTCGCCCCTGAGCCCGGGAAACCCTATGCCTTTGTGCTGGGCCATGAGGTAAAAGGGGTTTCGCAGGAGGTTATTGACCTGTGTGAGGGCGTGGTGGAAATCCCCCAGGCGGGTACCAAACACTCCCTGAACGTTTCCGTGGCGGCAGGGGTCCTGCTATGGGATTTCTGGGTGAAAACCCAAAAAAAATCCCCGGCCGGAGCAGCTGGGGACAGGGTATAGTAGTCTTGAGTTAGTTAGTTCCTTACCAAAAGGACTGCCAAGTAAGGAAAATACCGCGATTTATCCAAATAAATCCCCTTGAAAGGTTCACCCGTTCCGCTCCAGGGTATGGGCCACCATCTGGTCCAGTACCTTGAAGTAGTCGGCGGGCCGGGTCACGAAATCGAGTTCCCCCACGTCCACCACCAGGGAGTTCAGTTCTGGGGAGTTCCTCATAAAATCGAAATACCCCTTTTGGATCTGCTCCAGGTAGTCGGCCGGGATCCCGCGTTCGTAGTCGCGCCCCCGACGGGCAATCTGGTCGAGCAGGCGCTCGGTGCGCTGGTAGAGGTACACATAGAGCTTCGGCTTGCGGACTTCCTGGTACATGAACCCGAACAGTTTCCGGTACAGCTTGAATTCCTCCTCCCCCAGGGTAATGCGGGCAAAGATCAGGCTCTTGTAGATGTCGTAATCGCTCACCACAAGGTTTTTGAACAGGTCGAGCTGGCGGGTATCCTCAATAAATTGCTGGTACCGGTCGGCCAGGAACGACAGTTCCAGGGGAAAGGCAAACCGGGCAGGGTCCTGGTAAAATTTCGGGAGGAAGGGGTTCTCGGCAAACCGTTCCAGGATGAGCTTGGCGTTCAGGTCTTCCGACAGCATCCGGGCCAGGGTGGTTTTTCCCGCCCCGATATTCCCTTCCACGGCCACGAAGCCCAGGTCGGAAAAAAATTCCCGGCGGTTGGGAAACAGGCGGAGCGGCGTTTTTTCCAGGGGGGTCTCGTCGCGACATTCCTGCAGCAGGTTGCGGTGGTCTTTCCCCAGTGCGGGATGGTACCCCTGGGGGGCGATGTCGGCCAGGGGTTTCAATACAAAACGGCGATCCTGCAGGCGGGGGTGGGGCACCACCAGGGTTTCGGTCTGCAGTTGCAGGTCCCCGTAGTAGAGCAGGTCGAGGTCGAGGGTGCGCGAACGGTAGCCGGCCCCCGGGACCCGTTCCCGCCCGGCTTCCCGTTCGATTTCCAGGAGGGCCTGCAGGAGTCCTTCCGGGGGCAGGGTGGTCGACACGGCGGCGCAGGCATTGAGGAAATCCTCCCCTTCGAAGCCCCAGGCCCTGGTGCGGTATACCGGGCTGACCTGCACCACCTTCCCCACCCGGCGGTCCAGTTCAAAAAGGGCTTTTTGCAGGAAAAAGGCCCGGTTGCCCAGGTTGCTCCCCAAAGAGAGGTATGCCGTGACGCCTTGTGTTTTCATCCCTGCCAAAGTACGGAAAACCTCCTGAACTGAAGTCGGGGAAACCGGGGGAATCGACCCTGTGAAACCGGCACGGCCAAAAAAGCGGGCAATGCTATTTTAGGTTGTGAATCCGTATCTTTGCGGCTCAAGAAAAATTGGCTATGGCTTTTTTGAGAAACTTACTCGCCTCCATCCTGGGGACGCTGGTGGCGCTGGGCATCCTTTTCTTCATGCTCCTTATTTTTGCCAGCCTGGCGGAAAGCGCGGGCGAGGTGAACGTGCGCCCGAATTCCGTCCTGGAGCTCGAATTCCCCTTCCCTGTTGCGGAAAACTCCGGGTACGATTCAGAAGACCCCTTTTCGTTTTTCTATGACCCGACCATGGGGCTTAACGACATCACCAAAGCCATTGCCGTGGCCAAAACGGACGACCGGATTGCCGGGATCAGCCTGAAAACGCCTTACCTGGTGGCCGGCCTGGCGCAGACCCGGGCCATCCGAAAAGCCCTGCAGGATTTCAGGGATAGCGGGAAATTCGTTTATGCGTACGGCGACTTTTTTATGCAGAAAGACTACTACCTGGCCAGCGTGGCCGACAGCGTGTTCCTGAACCCCGTGGGGACCCTCGATTTCAAGGGCCTGGCGGCCGAGGTCCTGTATTTCGCCGAGTTCCAGGAAAAGACCGGCCTGAAGATGGAGGTGGTGCGGCACGGGAAATACAAAAGCGCGGTGGAACCTTTCCTCTCCAACCAGATGAGCGCCGAAAACCGGGAACAGCTCAGCAGCCTGATGGGTTCCCTGTGGGCGGGCATGCGCGACGAAATGGCGGCCAGCCGGGGAATGGCCCCTGCCGACCTCGACCGGGTGGCCGATAGCCTGGGGGCCCGGGAGCCGGAAATGGCGTTGCAGGCCGGCCTGGTCGATGGCCTGGCCTACCAGGATGCCTACCAGGCAAAGCTGGTCCGCGAGAGCGGGACCAAAAAGGATCACCCAGAGCGCATCTCCCTGCAGCGTTACATGCGGCATTCCCGGGGCAAACGCCTGCATAACGGGACCGATGAAATTGCGGTGGTCTACGCCCAGGGGGAAATCCTCTATGGGGAAGGGGGCCCCGAGTACATCGGGCAGGAACTGATGACCCGCGCCCTGCGCAAAGCCCGGGAAGACAAAGACATCAAGGCGGTGGTGCTGCGGGTGAATTCCCCGGGGGGCAGCGCCCTGACCTCCGAGATCCTCTGGCAGGAACTGCAACTGACCCGCAAGGAAAAGCCCGTGGTGGTTTCCCTGAGCGACGTGGCGGCCTCGGGCGGGTATTACCTGGCGGTAGGCGGCGACCGGATTTTGGCGGAACCCACCACCATTACCGGATCCATCGGGGTTTTTGCCACCATCCCCAATCTCAGCGGCCTTTCGGATAAAATCGGGATCAATGCGGAGCAGGTGGGCACCCACCGGTTTTCCATGGACTATTCCCTGTTCGAGCCCATGCGGGACGATTTCCGGGAAATTTTGCGGCAGGGTATCGAACGTTCCTATGATACCTTTTTGCAGCGGGTCGCTTCAGGACGCGGGATAACGGTGGCACAGGCCGACAGCCTTGCCCAGGGCCGGGTCTGGAGCGGGGCGGAAGCCCTTGAAAATGGCCTGGTGGATGGCCTTGGCGGCATGCCCGAAGCCCTGGAACTGGCGGCGGAACTGGCCGGGATCGACGACTACCGCCTCCGCATCCTCCCGCGTTATAAAACGGGCCTGGAACGCCTGATGGAAGACCTTGGCGGCACGGAAGTCAAAACGGGGTCCCTGCTGGAGGCCGAACTGGGCGCCGAATGGGCGCAGGTCCTGCGGGAGCTCAGGGCCACGCTGAAACAGGAGGGGGTGCAGGCCCGTATGCCGTTCACCCTGAAAATCCATTAAAATGACCCCCCGCGACCAGAAGGCGGCCTATCGCATCTACCTGTATCTCGGCGCCCTGTTTATTACCTCCCTGGTGGTCTCGAACCTGATTTTTCAGAAATTTTTCTACTGGAAACCGTTCGGCGACGCCACCGTGCTGGGCGCCCCCCTCTTCGAGATTTCCGTGGGCGTACTGCCCTACCCGCTGACCTTCCTGATCACCGACCTGATCTCCGAGGTCTATGGCCGCAAGAAGGCCAACCAGGTGGTGACCGCAGGCATCTTCGCGTCATTCTTTTCCATGGGGATCATCCTGCTGGCCGACCGGGTACCGGCCATCCCGGGCTCCCCGGTAGGGGATGCCCTTTTCAGCAAGGTATTTGCGCTTTCGCCCATAGCGGTGCTGGCCTCCATGCTGGCCTACCTGTTTGCCCAGTACGTGGATATCGCGATCTACCATTTCTGGAAGCGGCTCACCAGGGGAAAATACCTTTGGCTGCGCAACAATTTTTCCACCTTTTCCTCCCAGATCATCGACACCACCACGGTGGTGGGGCTGCTCTGCCTTTTCGGGGTGCTCCCCTGGCCGATGTTCTACGGCCTGGTGGTGAGCGGGGTCGCATTCAAAATCCTGATCGCCTTCCTCGACACCCCCTTGTTATACCTTTTTGTTTTCCTTTTTCGAAAGCGCTTCTCCCTGAAGCGGGGGGAAGAACTGGCCCTGGGGTTTTAAAATGGCCTTCCGTAGAAAATATGGGGCCCGCCATACGCCGTGGCCGGGGTTTTGCGTTCCTATAGGCAAGGGACCTTGTATCCCAATATGCAACTGAGAGAACCGACGATGAAACGAAAGAAATGGCTTATGATCCTGGGCGCGGTGCTGGGGACCCTACTGCTCCTGCCCCTGGGCCTGGGGATGTACCTGGAAGCCCGTATCGGGCCCATCCTTCGGGAGCGGGCGGCACAAAGCGTGAAGGGTACATTCGATTTCAGCAGCGCCTCCCTGAGCCTGCTGCGCAGTTTCCCCCGGGCCACCGTCCGTCTGGAAAATAGCTACCTGCTCACAGAGGCCCCGTTCCCGGGCGATACCCTGCTGAAGGTTTCCTCCCTTGAGCTGACCGTCGACCTGGGCACCCTGTTCCGCGAGGCGGGTACGCCCATGCCGGTGCGGGAACTGCATGTGCAGGGCATGGACCTTCGGCTGAAAGTGGACGGGGAAGGGCAGGCTAACTACCTGGTGGCCAAAGAATCCGATGGCAGCGATTCCGATTCCGGGTTTTCCCTCGACTTGCAGCAGTATACCTTCGAAGATGCCCGTATTTCCTATGCAGACAGCACCACAGGGATGACCCTCTGGCTGGAAGGGGTCAGCCACTCCGGCTCAGGAGACCTGTCTGCGCAAACGGCTACCCTCACCACGGAATCTGAGGGGTTGTTGAGCCTGGACTACGCCGGCACCTCCTATCTCAGCCGGAATCCCCTGCGCCTGGAAGCCGTATTCGGGATGGATTTTGAAACGGACACCTACACCTTCCGGGAGAACCGCGCCTGGCTGAACCAGATGCCCCTGGTCTTCGAGGGCCTGGTGCAGTTGCGGGAAGAAGGCCAGTGGCTCGACCTGGAATTCCAGACCCCGGATACCGACTTCCGGAACCTCCTGGCCCTGGTCCCCCCCGCCTATTCCGGGAACCTTGAAGGGGTGGAGACCCGGGGGGCTTTTGAGCTCGGGGGCACCGTAAAGGGACTTTGGTCCGACGCGGGAATCCCCGCCTTTGAGGTCCGTGTGGCAGCCCGAAACGGGGCTTTCCACTACCCAAAGCTGCCCCGGTGGGTGGAGGGGGTTGAACTCGACGCCGTGTTGCGCAACACCTCAGGGAACCCCTCGGAAACCGCCCTGGAGGTACGCACGGCAGGCTTCGCCATAGACGGGGACTCGTTTTCACTCCGGGGTACGGCAGAGCGCCTGGGCCCCGGGGCTGTGGTGGACGGGGCTTTGAAGGGCCGGATCGACCTGGGGAACCTGTCGCAGGCCTACCCTTTGGAGGTGGCCGCCGGAATCCGTGGGCTGCTGGAGGCCGACCTGCGTACCGCCTTTACGATGGACGCGGTGCAGCAAAAGCGCTACCAGGAGGTACAGACCTCGGGCAGCCTCGTTTTGAACGGGGTTTCCTGGCCCCTTGAAGGCTATGAACAGCCCCTGGAGGTGCACCGCGCTGTGATCCGGTTCGATCCGCGAAGCGCCACCCTCGACCCGGTTACGGGCCGGCTTGGTCAGAGCGATTTTGAAATCCGGGGGGTGGTTACCGACTACATGCCTTACCTGCTCAGTCCCGGTGGGGTGCTTGGCGGACAGGCCACCCTGTCTTCCGAACACTTGAGGGTGGCCGATTTCCAGGGCCCGGATGCCGGGGGCGATGGGGGGGAAGCCCCCTTTAAAATCCCAACGGATGTGTCCCTGGGCCTCCGCGCCATGGCCGGGAAGGTCACCTACCACGACCTGGTGCTGGACCAGGTCTCCGGGGAACTGGAAGTGTCCGGGGGGCAGCTGGAATTGAAGGACTTCCGTTCCAACGCCATGGGGGGGCTGCTGTCCCTGGATGGCTTGCTGGATACCCGGGGGGAACGCGCGGCCTTCGCCATGGACCTGGGGATCACCCGGGCCCGGATCGAACGCGCCCTGGAGTCCGTGGACCTGCTGGAAACCCTGGCCCCGGTGGCTGCCGCCCTGGAGGGGACTTTTAATTCCTCGATCCGCCTGAGCGGCCTGCTCGGGGACGGGTTTGCCCCGGACCTCATGAGCCTGGGCGGCTCTGCCGGGGCCGAGGTCCTGGCGGCGGAATTTTCGGGCCGGAAAGCTGCCGTGCTGGAATCCCTGGCTGCCAACCTCGATTTTTTTGACCCGAAAGCCCTGGACCTGAAGGGCCTGAAAACCTCCCTTTCCTTTGAGAACGGCCTGGTCCGGGTCGACCCCTTCCGGTTCAACTACAAAGACATCGCCGTAACCGTGGATGGCCGCCACGGGTTTGACCGCAGCCTGGATTACGGGCTGGCCCTGGAGGTGCCTGCCCATTACCTGGGCAGCGAGGTGACCCGGCTCCTTAAGGAACTGGACCAACCCGAACTGGACGATGCCCCGGTACCCGTGAATGTTACGCTATCGGGCACCTTTGCCGACCCGCGCCTGCAAACCGACCTGAAGGCCTCCGCGGCAGCCTTTGCCAGCCGGTTGGTGGAGGTGCAAAAACAACGACTGCTTGCCACCGGCACTGCAAAGGCACAGGAGCTGATCGGGGACCTGGTAAAGGGGAAGGCCGATTCCAGCGGGGCTGGAAAGGGGGTGGGTACCCTGCAGGAGGTCTTGAAGGAAGTGGTGGGACCCGGTGGGGACGCCACGGCTTCCGATACAGTGGGCAGGGCCCCGGCAGAGGCCGGCCAAAAGGCCCGGACCCTGCTGAAAAACCTGCTGGGCAGGCGAAAAGACACTATCAACCAGCCGAAAGACAGCCTGCCTAGGAACCGTTGAGAGAAAGGCTGACGTAATACCCCTCGCTGCCGCGCACATTGAAAACGGTGCCATCGGCAAAGATGAGGTACTGCCCCTTGATCCCTTTCAAGACGCCCTGGTATTGGGGCGTTTTTTCCAGGTTGAGGCTCGAGATCTTATCGGGGTATTGTTCGACCGGGAAATGGATCTGGGTTTCCCGGGCGTTTTCGAGGAAGTAGGGGGCGGCCTCCTCCGGGATAAAGGGCCGCAGCCGCTCCCGCCAGGCGACCAGGTCTTCGTCCTTCAGGGTATTGGTGAGCATTTTCCTCCAGTGGGTCTTGTCGCTCACGTGCTCCTTGAGGGCGACTTCGGTAATGCCCGCCAGGTACCGGTTTGGGGTTTCCACGATTTCGATGGCCTCGTGCGCCCCCTGGTCGATCCATCGCGTGGGGACCTGCGACTTTCGGGTCACCCCCACCTTTACGCTGCTGGAGTTGGCCAGGTACACGATGTGGGGCTGCAGCTGCATGGCCTGCTCGTATTCCAGGTCGCGGTCTTCCTGGCCCAGGTGGGCCTTGCTACGCTCGGGGTGCATGATCCATTCGCCGGCCTGGGGCAGTTCGAAAAAACAGCTGCGGCAATACCCCTGCCGGAAGATGGGCCGGTCTTCGCCGCAGCCCAGGCACTGGTATTTCAGCAGGCTGATTTCCAGGGCGCGGCCGAGCAGCAGGTTCATGTGGATGAAATCGCCCGGCAGGACAAGGTAGTAGTCCACCGGGTCATTCAGCTCCGTCCGCATTTTTCTCAATACCCCTTCGTACTGCATAAGGTCCCTTTTTGAAGAATGGATAAAATAGTATCTTTAGCTGCTGCTGCAAGCCGACCGTAAAGATACCAAAAATGCCCATCCCGCTGTTCCATTCCATAGCCTCCTGGCTGCTGAAAAAGCGGTACCACCAGATCGAGCTGTTCCTGAAATACCCGGGGGAGGTCCAGTTGGAAGTACTGCAGGAGCTCCTGGATTTCGCCGACGAAACGGAAATAGGCCTCCGGTATGGCTTTGAGGAAATCAGCCGGTATGAAACCTTTGCCGCCCGGGTCCCCGTGGTGACCTATGAGGAAATAGAACCCCTGATCGAGCGGACCCGGCGGGGGGAGCAGAACCTGTTCTGGCCAACCGAGATCAAATGGTTTGCCAAGAGCAGCGGCACCACCAATGCCCGGAGCAAGTTTATCCCGGTAAGCGCCGAGGCCCTGGAAGACTGCCATTACAAGTCGGGCAAGGACCTGCTCTGCCTCTACCTGAACAACAACCCCAATGCCCAGCTCTTCAGGGGCAAAAGCCTCAGGCTGGGGGGCAGCAAGGAACTCTACGAAGACAACGGGACGTTCTTCGGCGATTTGTCTGCCATCCTTATCGACAACATGCCCTTCTGGGCCGAACTCAGCAGCACCCCCAGCAACAGGGTTTCCCTGATGAGCGAATGGGAAACCAAACTGCAGGCCATCATCCGGGAAAGCATTCAGGAGAACGTGACCAGCCTGGCCGGTGTGCCATCCTGGATGCTCGTACTGCTCAACAAGGTACTGGAGGAAACCGGGAAAGGGAACCTTTTTGAGGTCTGGGACCAGCTGGAAGTGTATTTCCACGGGGGGGTAAACTTCAACCCTTACCGGGAGCAATACCGGCGGCTGTTGCCCAGGGACTCTTTCAAGTACTACGAGATCTATAACGCTTCGGAAGGGTTTTTTGCCATACAGGACCAGAACTACAGCGAAGACCTCCTGCTGATGCTCGACTACGGGATTTTCTATGAGTTCATCCCCATGGCCACCTTCGGGACCCCTGGCCAGAAAGTCATCCCCCTTTGGGAGGTGGAAACCGGGGTGAATTACGCCATCGTGATCACCACCAATGCCGGGCTCTGGCGCTACCAGATCGGCGACACCGTCCGGTTTACCAGCACCGACCCGTACCGGATCCGGGTCACCGGGCGCACCAAGCACCACATCAACGTCTTCGGGGAAGAGCTCATTATTGAAAATACGGAGGAGGCCCTGAGGCGCTCGTGCGCCCGCACCGGGGCTTCGATAGCCGAATATACCGTGGCCCCGATTTTTATGTCGGGGCAGGAGAAAGGGGCCCATGAATGGCTGATTGAGTTCCGCACCCCCCCGGCCGACCTGCGGGAATTTTCAAATTGCCTCGACGATGCCCTAAGGGCCCTGAATTCCGACTACGACGCCAAGCGGTACAAAAACATTACCCTCAACCCCCCAAAAATCCATGTCGCCAGGGAGAACCTGTTTTACGACTGGCTGAAATCGAGGGACAAGCTCGGGGGGCAGCACAAAGTGCCCCGGCTTTCGAACCAGAGGGACTTTTTGGAGGAACTCCTGGCCGCCAACCCGAAGGTCAACCCCGGGATCCCGGGGTAGTTCCCCGGATTTTTTGGGTTTTTGGACTGGGGCGGCTTCAACCGGGCTGCACGGGAAACATCCATTAAACGCCCCGGTTTCGTATTTATATCGAAGAATCGCCTCCGCTGATCCAATAAATACCGGTATTTTTGCCAGGCGGAGCCAACTTGGGAAGGCGTTAACCTACAAATTGCACCAAACCTTCCAAACCTATGGCAAACAGACTCGTTATCTTATCGGACCTGTGGGGATCAAAAAAAGGGTTGTGGATCACCTCTTACCTCGGCTATCTCCAGCAATACTTTGACATTGTTTACTACGACACCCAGCAACTGGCCGATTTAGACGTGGACTTCCCCACGGCTGCCAATGTATGCGAGGCTTTTGACAACGGGGGCCTCGAGCGGGGTGTCCGGAACCTCCTGGCCCGGGAAAAAGATGCCGGGCCCAGCCATTATTTGGCTTTTTGCGCCGGGGGCTCCATCGCCTGGAGGGCTGCCCTTGAAGGGCTGCAAGCCGAGTCGATCTATGCGGTTTCACCCCTTTGCCTGCACCGGGAACAACAGGCGCCCCACGCCGATGTAACCCTGGTATTCGGGGAATATGGGGAGAACCGGCCTTCGCGCGATTGGGCGCTCCGCCTCGGGGTACAGATGGAAGTCATCCCCAGGTTCGGGCAGGAATGCTATACAGACGAAAAAATCATCCAGAAGGTCTGCAAGGACCTGCTCAGCGCAGCCCTGCGGAAGCAATACCAAAACCTTTAAGATACCGCCTTCAGTTTTTTGATGGTCTCAAAGGAGAGCTTCTCCTCGGCATAGGGTTTGGTGACCTTGAATTCCGTGATGTCGGAACTCGGCAACTCGAACATGGCGTCGGTAAAAACGGCTTCGCAAAGCGACCGCAGCCCGCGGGCCCCCAGCCGGTACTCCATGGCTTTGTCCACAATGTAGTCCAGGGCCTGTTCGGTGATTTCGAAGGAAATCCCGTCCATGGCGAATAGCTTTTCGTATTGCCTGATGATGGCATTTTTGGGCTCCGTCAGGATCGCCCTCAGCGTCTTCCGGTCAAGGGGGTCCATATGGGTTAGCACGGGAAGCCTTCCGATGATTTCCGGGATCAGCCCGAAATCCTTCAGGTCCTTGGGGATAATATACTGCAGTACGTTTTCCTTGTCGAGGGAATCTTCCAGCCTGGAGGCGCTATACCCGATGGCCTGCATGTTGAGGCGCTTGGTAATGATCCGTTCGATGCCGTCAAAAGCACCCCCGGCGATAAAGAGGATGTTTTCGGTATTGACCTCGATGAATTTCTGGTCGGGGTGTTTCCGGCCGCCTTTCGGGGGCACGTTTACCACCGTCCCCTCCAGCAGTTTGAGCAGCCCCTGTTGTACCCCTTCCCCGGAAACGTCGCGGGTGATGGAGGGGTTGTCGCTCTTGCGGGCGATCTTGTCGATTTCGTCGATAAAGACAATGCCCCGTTCCGCTTTTTCCAGGTTGTAGTCCGCCGCCTGCAAAAGGCGGGTGAGGATGCTTTCCACGTCTTCCCCCACGTAACCGGCCTCGGTCAGCACCGTGGCGTCGACGATGGCCAGGGGCACGTTCAGCATCCGGGCGATGGTTTTGGCCATGAGGGTTTTTCCCGTGCCGGTCTGGCCCACCATCACGATGTTGCTCTTCTGGATCTCGATTTCGTCTTCCCGCGAAGTAGGCTGCAGCAGCCTCTTGTAGTGGTTGTACACCGCCACGGAAAGCACCTTTTTGGTGCGTTCCTGCCCGATGATGTAGGTGTCGAGGAACTCCTTGATTTCCATCGGCTTTTTCAGGACGAGTTCAGAAAGCAAATCCTCATTTTTGGACTGTCTCGATTCTTCGGCCACAATGCCGTGTGCCTGTTCGATGCACCGGTCACAGATATGGGCATCCAGCCCTGCGATCAGCAGGTTGGTCTCGGGTTTTTTCCTCCCGCAAAACGAACATTCCAAATTATCCTTGGCCATAATCCCTTTCGTTCTCTACTCCTAAAACGTCAGATACGTTAAAAATTGTCCTTTAGCATCCCTTCCGGGAAGGCTCCCTATTCGGGGTCCCGGACCAGGATTTCGTCGATCATCCCGTAATCGCGGGCTTCCCCTGCTTTCATCCAGAAGTCCCGATCGCTGTCTTCATAGACCTTATCAAAGGACTGCCCCGTGTGTGAGGCAATGATCTGGTAGAGCTCATCGCGCAGCTTCAGGACTTCCTTCGCTGCGATTTCGATATCGCTGGCCTGTCCCTGGGCGCCCGACATGGGCTGGTGGATCATCACCCGCGAATGCTTGAGGCCGCTGCGTTTGCCCTTCTGGCCGGCACAGAGGAGCACTGCGGCCATGGAGGCGGCGATGCCCGTACAGATGGTGGCCACGTCGGGTTTGATGAACTGCATGGTATCGTAAATCCCCAGTCCGGCGTAGACGCTTCCCCCCGGGGAATTGATGTAGATCTGGATGTCCTTTGAGGAATCCGTGCTGGCCAGGAACAACAACTGCGCCTGGATGATGTTGGCGACCTGGTCGCTCACCGGGGTCCCCAGGAAGATGATGCGGTCCATCATCAGGCGCGAAAACACGTCCATGGCGATGGCGTTCAGCTGCCGTTCCTCAATGATGTTCGGGGTCATCCCCACCGGATACATGCTCTGCAGCACGGGCTCGAGGTACAGGCTGTTCATCCCCCGGTCTTTGATGGCAAATTTTTTGAATTCCTTGGCGTAGTCCATGGGTTTTGGCTAAATCTTTTGGTTTAAAAAAAAGGTGCCGAAACAGGAACTTTCGGCACCGTAAAGATACTGATTTTGTCCATGCCAAATACAGGCTGCCCCGGTACGGGTGCGGCCGGCATTATCCGTAGACCTCCTTGACGAACTGGTCGTAGGTGACTTCCCGGGTCTTGAGGTTGGCCTTTTCCTTGTAGAGGTCCAGCAATTTCTGGCTCATCAGCTGCTCGGAAAGCCGTTTTACCTCATCCCGGTTGCTGAGTACCCGTGCAGCGATGCCCTCGAGGTCCTCCTCACTGGGGTTGGTCTGTCCGTACTGCGCCATCTGCGACCGGATAAACCCCTTGGCAAAGTCCTTCAGTTCCTCGAACTGCACCTGCAACCCGTGTTCGCTGATGAGCTTGCCCTCGATCAGCTGGTAGCGGAGCCCTTTCTCGGACCGCTCATATTCGTCCTGCGCCTCTTCTGCGGTCAGGGGTTTTTCGCCTGTGTTCTGGATCCATTTCTTCAGGAACTCCATCGGCAGGTCGAACCGGGTGGATTCGATCAGGCTCTCGGTAACGTCGTTCAGCAGTTTCTGGTCTGCCTGCTGCAGGAATTGCTTTTCGGAATCTTCCTTGATTTTGTCGCGCATTTCCTTTTCCGAATGCACCTGGTCGGGCCCAAAGAGGCGGTCAAAAAGCTCCTGGGTCAGTTCGGCGGGCTGGCGCTCGTTGATTTCCTCCACGGTGAAGGCCACCTCGATATCGAGGTCCTTAGCCTTGTCGAACGGGATCCCAAGGGCGCTGGGCAGCAGGTAATCCTCCGTGAAGAGGCCTTTGGTCTTCAGGGTCACCGTGTCCCCGACTTTTTTCCCTTTCAGGGCGTCCAGGGCTTTTTTGCTTTTCACCTTGCCCAGTTCCAGGGTGGTTTTGTGGTTGATCTCATGCGCCTCGCTCAGGAAGGTCCCGCTCACTTCATTTTCTTTGCCCACTTCGGGGCGGGAGACCAGTTTCCCGTATTGCTTGCGGATGCGGGCGACCTGGTCGTCTATCATCTTTTTGTCGGCGACGATCTTGTAGTGCGGGATGGCCTTTTTGCCCTTCAGGGATACCTGGAAGTCCGGGGCCAGGCCGAGTTCGAATTCGAAGGCCAGCTGTTCGGCGTCCCAGTTGAAGTTGTCCTGCTGCTTGGGCAGGGGGTTCCCCAGCACATCCAGTTTTTCCTCCACCAGGTAGGAGTTCAGGTGGTCTTGCAGGAGTTTGTTTACTTCGTCGACCAGGACGGCTTTCCCGTACTGCTTCTTGATCAGGCCCATCGGTACCTGGCCTTTACGGAAGCCGGGGATGTTGGCGTTTTTACGGTAATCCCTTAGGATGCTGTCTACCTTCTCCTGGTAATCCTCCCGGGTGATTTCGACCTTCAGGACGGCATTCAGGTCGTCGATCTGCTGTTTGGTAATATTCATCTAATTGCGTGCTTAAGCTTTTTAAAACAGGGAAGCAAAAGTAGCGCATTTTAACTTGCCTGACAAGTTTTCAACCCCTTGTCCGTCAATCTTTAACTTACTATTTGGAGTCGTCCTTCAGGAAGGCGAACAAAATGGATTGCAGCACCGACAGCAGCAGGGAGAATAGCAGGGCCCACCAAAACCCGTCTACTGTGAACCCCGAAACCAGCGAACCGGCCAGCAGGATGATGATGGCGTTGATGACCAGTAAAAACAGCCCGAGGGTGAGGATGGTGACCGGGAGGGTAAGGATTACCAGCAGCGGCTTGACCACGCCATTGAGCAGGCTGAGGACCAGGGCCACCAGGAGGGCGATCCAGTACGTTTCAACATGGACCCCGGGCAGAATGTAGGCCAGCAACACTACGGCCAGGGCACTGAGCAAAAGGCGAAGGATGAACTTCATAGGGTTGAGGTTTAGGTTGTTTCCATAAAAAAAGGGTACCCCGTTTTACGGGATACCCTAAAGATACGGGAATATTTTCAGATTAATTGATGTACAGCCCTTTGAAAGCCAGGGGGTCGATTTTGGGGAGGACGGCCCCGTACCGGGATTCAATGACCTTTATGAATTCGTTGGCCGCGAGCGCATTCCCGCGTGGGGTCAGGTGAACCCCGTCGAGGGAGAACCCGCCCCCTACGGCATATTCCGCGGTAACCACGCTGCCATCGGCCAGGGGGATTCCCTCGGTAGCCTTAATTTGCAAATAGGCGAAGGCGTCCACGAAGCCGAGGTTATACTGCTGGGCAAGGGCTTCGATGGTCTGGTTGTACGCCGCTGTGGCGGTGGCGATGAGTTCCTGCTCTTCAGGGGTCAGTACCCACTGGTCGGCCAGGGGTACGGCCACCCCGTTGATGCTGGTCGGGTCATTGGGGTTGGCCAGGGTCCCGATGATGGTCTGGGAGGTGAAGACCAGCAGGTCGTCTGCCGTGGCCTGCCGCATGTTGATAAGTCCCGGGTTAAATGCAGTCAGGTCGGTGAGGTCCTCGTCGAGGATGACCACCGGGTTCCCGGCACCGGCGGAAAAGGTGATGGTGCGGCGGGCGAGCTCCTCAGCCGAGATCAGGCCCAGGGCCTGGAGTTGCGCCAGCCCCCCGTTGTAGGCGGCATATGCCCCGTTCAGCAGGTCTGCCGTGGCCGGATCCAGGGGGACCGGGTTATGCGGGACCGTGGTGAAAAAGGGGATGCTGGTCACATCGGGGATATTGGCCACCACGCCCTCTGCCCCGTTGGCGGTGAGCGCCTGCAGGATTTGGTTGTACACGCTGGCAAATACGTTGGGGTCGGTGATGTCGCTGCCCCCGTAGGTGCTCGGGTCGAGGTTGCCGGTTTGGTCTACCCCGCTTCCCCCTGAAGTGGCGAAGCCCAGAACGTCGTTATTGCCGATCCAAAGGGTAAAGAACGTGGGGTTCTGGGCCACGGCATCGCCCAGCACGGTGGCTCCGGGGCTACTCGCAAAACGGGCGAAATACGGGTTGGCCAGGCCGGCCTGCACCCCGGCGACGTTGCCGTACCCGGGGGCCAGCAGGTGGTAGCTTTTTGCCCCGGGGACCCCCATATTGTTAAAGGGCCCGGCCAGGGTATTGGTGATTTCGGTGGTGCCCTGTCCCTCTACGGGCCTGGGCGTCGGGGAGCCCGAGGAAAAATCGAGGATAAGCCGGTTACCCGCGATCGGCACGCCCCCAAGGCTCATGCCCCCGAGGTTGTCGGCCATGAAGGGCGTGGTAAATGCCCCGCCCCCGACCTCGGCAAAACTGCCTGCAAGCATGTTGGGGAAGGAGTTGGTCTGCCCGTCCACGAAAAGGGCTGCATCGGAATAGCCTGCCGTGAGGGAATTCCCGAGGGCAACGTAGGTGGAAAAGTCGGCAGAGCCGCTGGTGAATTCAATGGGGGGTTCAGGGTTTCCCCCGTTGTCTGTGATGCTGTCGTCGTCGCTGCAGGAAACCGCAAATAGGCCCATAAAGGCGAGCAAGGCCAGGTACTTTTTCATAGGAGTCGTTTTGAGTTAGTTGAAGCTGGTATTGCGGGGAGTACCCCGCTCAAAAATATGTAAAATTATCACACTCGCAATACGGGTGCGTTCAAAAGTAAGGGTGTACAATAAACGAGGGCTTTCTTTCAGGAATTCATAAAACCAAGGGTGGCTTCCAGGAAAGCATCCGGTTTTTCGGCGTGCAACCAGTGCCCGGCCCCTTCTATGGTTTCCAGGCGGGCGCCCGGGAAATGGTCGAGGATCAGGGGGAGGTCGCCCCGGGTGATATACCCGGAAGCCCCGCCCCTGAGGAAGAGGACCGGGCCTTTGAAGCGCGCCCCTGCGGGCAGGGGGGCGCCGATTTCTTCCATGCGGTTTTTCAGTACGGGAAGGTTTACCCGCAAACCGAGTTTTCCGGGCTGCGCCCAGTAGAGGTTTTTGAGCAGGAATTGTCGGATGCCCCAGTTATCGATGTGTTTGGCCAGTTCCTCATCGGCTGCGGAACGCGAATCCAGGGTGTCGAGGGGAAGGGCTTCCAGTGCCTCGAGGATGTGCTGGTGGTGGGGCGGATACCGTTTGGGGGCGATGTCGGCCACGAGGAGCTTGTCGACCCGCTCCGGGTAGGTGCAGGCAAACTGCATGGCGGTTTTTCCCCCCATGGAATGGCCGAGCAGGACAGCTGAGCCGATTCCCGAGGCCTCCATGTAGGCCCGAAGGTCTTCCGCCATCACCTCATAGGAAAAGGTCTCAGACCAGAAGCTCCGCCCGTGGTTGCGCTGGTCGAGCAGGTGCACGGCGTACCCGGCTTCGGCGTATTTCTGGCCCAGGGTCTTCCAGTTGTCCGACATGCCCAAAAACCCGTGCAGGATGAGCAGGGGAGGCCCCCCGCCCAGGACGTTCGCGTGTAAGAGTTCCATCAGCGCAACCGGGATTTATACATGTTGATGACGTTTTCCAGGCCCAGGTAAAGCGATTCGCAGATGAGCGCATGGCCAATGGAGACTTCCAGTAAATGGGGTACCTGTTGCCGGAAGAAGGAAACGTTCTCCAGGCTGAGGTCGTGGCCGGCATTGAGCCCCAGGCCTGCCTCCCTGGCCGCCAGGGCGGCGACCGCGTAAGGTTTCACGGCTTCTTCCGGGTTAGCGGGATAGGCCCGGGCATAGCCTTCCGTGTAGAGTTCCACGCGGTCGGTTCCGGTATCTTTGGCCGCCTGTACCATATCGGGGTTGGGGTCGACGAAGATGGAGGTGCGGATCCCGGCTTCGCGGAACCGCCCGATCACCTCTTGCAGGAAGGACCGGTTCGCCCGGGTATCCCAGCCGGCGTTGGAGGTGATGGCATCGGCCGCGTCCGGGACCAGGGTCACCTGGTCGGGGAGGACCTCCAGGACCAGGTCGATAAAATCGGGGATGGGGTTCCCCTCAATGTTCAATTCGGTTTGCACCACTTTTTTGAGGTCCCGGGCATCCTGGTACCGGATGTGCCGCTCATCGGGCCGGGGGTGGATGGTGATCCCCTGCGCCCCGAAAGACTCAATGTCACGGACTACTTCCACCAGGTTCGGGACATTCCCCCCCCGGGCATTCCTCAGGGTGGCAATCTTGTTGACATTAACGCTCAATCGTACCATGGCGTCCGTATTTTCGGTTCCTCAGCCGACAAAAATACGAATTCGGTATGCCTTTTGCAGTTTAAAATTTAGTAATTTGCCCTACGATCGGAACTATGCAGATGCAGGAACAAATCAATACGACCATCCCCGTCTTCGAGGTGGGGGATTCCCTCAAGGAGGCCATCCATTTCTTCAGGCATTCCACCTATTCCCACGTGGCCATTACGGAACAGGGAAAATTCCTCGGGCTGCTGGGGGAGGCCGACCTGGAGAACTACCACGAATCCGGGCCCATCGAGGAGTTCCGCTACCAGCTCGAGGATTTCCGGGCTTCCCCTGAAGCCTCCTGGCTCGACCTCCTGCAGGTGTTTACCCGTAATGAGGCCAATATCCTCCCCGTGGTCGACCGGGCAGGGAAGGTGCTGGGGTACTTCGACCTGAATGACATTGTGACCCTTTTTACGGAAATGCCTTTTTTCACCGAGGCCGGCGCCATCCTGGTGGTGGCCAGGCCCATCCGGGACTACAGCTTCAGTGAAATCGCCCAGATTGTGGAAGGCAACAATACCCGCCTGCTGGGGGCCTTCATCACCCGGATGAAGAATGAAATGGTACAGGTTACCCTCAAGATGGGGGATAGCAACATCAACGAGGTCCTGCAGACCTTCCGCCGGTACGGGTACAACATCCTCTTCGGCAGCGTGGATGACAAGTTCCTGGAGGAGCTGCGGGAGCGTTCCGATTACCTCGACAAATACCTCAATGTCTGAGCCATGAAGGTAGCCCTCTATGGCCAGGTGTTCTCCCAGGATATCCTGGGGCCGGTGGGCGAATTGCTCGACGAACTGGCCCGGCATCGCTGCTCCGTTGCGGTGGAAGTTGATTTTGCCGGGGCCCTCGCTCCCCACCTCCGGGAGTTCCCGACCTTTTCCCTGTGGGAGGGGCTCGACCCTTCTTTTGACCTTATGGTCAGTTTTGGGGGCGACGGCACCATTTTGAGGGCGATTACCTACGTACGCGACATGGGCATCCCTGTTGTGGGGGTGAACACGGGGCGGCTCGGCTTCCTGTCGACCTGCCAGAAGGAACAGGTACGGCAGATGGTCCGGGAATTCGTTTCCGGGAATTACCGGCTGGTGGAGCGCAGCCTGGTGACGGCCAGCCTCAACGGGCGCCCGCCTGGCGGGGAAGCCCTGAATTTTGCCCTGAACGAAGTCACCGTAAGCCGTAAGGACACCACCTCCATGATAACTGTGGAAACCTTCCTGAACGGGGAATACCTCACCTCGTACTGGGCAGACGGCCTGATTGTGGCGACCCCAACGGGTTCCACGGGGTATTCCCTGAGCTGCGGGGGGCCTGTGATGATGCCCACGGCCCGTTCCCTGGTAATCACCCCTATTGCCCCCCACAACCTGAATGCCCGTCCGCTGGTGATTTCCGACGACACGGAGATCCGGTTGCGGGTGAGCGGGAGGGAACCCCAGCACCTCCTCTCGCTGGATTCCAGGATCACGGCGGTGGATAACGACACGGAAATCTGGGTGCGCAGGGCAGGCTTCAGCGTGAAAATGCTGGAGTTTGCCGCGGAAAGTTTCCTGAAAACCATCCGAAACAAACTCCTCTGGGGCGAGGACCGCCGGAATTGACTCCCCGCACAGGCAATAAACTCCCTGATTTGGTGTTTACAATGAGTATAGAATTCAGGCGGATCACTGCCCTGTGGGGCGGTGAAATTCCTATATTTGCAAACTTTTGGATTCGATGAGGACCATTTATGCGGTGTTTTGCCTGCTTACGGCCACCCTGGCCGGGGCACAGACCTACGAAGCGGGGCTGTTTGCCGGGGGGGCCAACAACATCGGGGATATCGGGAGGATGAATTATATCTCCCCTTCCGGCCCGGCGTTCGGGGCCCTGTTTAAATGGAACAAGAGCAAGCGGTATGCCTGGCGGGCCCATATGATTTATGGCCGCTTTACCGCCGATGATTCGAAATCCGATATGCGCTCCAGGCAACAAAGGGGACTGCGGATGGAAAATTCCATCCTGGAGGCCTCTGCCGGGCTGGAATTCAATTTTGTGGAGTATAACCTGCACAAACTGGGGCCGGCGTTCACGCCCTACCTGTACACTGGGGTCACGTACTTCAGGTACGATTTCAATTATTTTGACGCCGGGCAGTTGATCGATGTGGGCCAGCGGGAGGGATCCTTTGCGATCCCCATGACCGCCGGGGCCAAGATGCGGCTGAACCAGTTCCTGATCCTGGGATTGGAAGTCGGGGCACGGTATACGTTTACGGATAACCTGGATGCCAGCAACCCGGAAGGGTCGAATTTCGAAGCCTTCCGCCTGGGCAATGTGTTTAGCGATGACTGGTATGTGTTTTCCGGGGTCACCCTGACCTACACCTTTGGAAGAAAGCCCTGCCAGGATTGCTTTGAATAGCGAGTTTGCGAATGGACACTATGGATACTATAAAAGAGGGGCGCCTGCCGGAGCACCTGGCCATCATTATGGATGGAAATGGCCGCTGGGCCAAGGAGCGGGGCAAGCGGCGGGTCTTCGGGCACAAGAACGGGGTAAAGGCCGTTCGGCAAACGGTGGAATCCGCTGCCCGGATAGGCATCAGGTACCTGACCCTCTATGCCTTCAGCACCGAAAACTGGAACCGGCCAAAAACGGAAGTCGACACCCTGATGCGCCTGCTGGTTGCCTCCCTGAAAAAGGAACTCAAAACCCTCCACAAGAACAACATCCGCCTCAATGCCATCGGCTGCATCCACAACCTTCCCGGCAGGGCTGCAGAGGAACTGCAGGAGGTCATCGCGCAGACCCAAAAAAATGATGCGATGACCCTTACTTTGGCCCTCAGCTACGGCTCAAGGGAGGAAATTACCTCGGCGTTCAGGGCCCTTGCAACCAAAGTTAAAAATAATATAATTTCGCCCGAAAATATTGATGATGCCATTATTAATGATCATCTTTACACGCACGATTTGCCGGACGTAGACTTGCTAATCCGTACCAGTGGGGAATATCGGATCAGCAATTTTTTGCTTTGGCAGATTGCTTACGCTGAGCTGTATTTTACAAAGGTATTTTGGCCCGATTTCACGGAAGCGCACCTGATCGAGGCCATCAAAAGTTACCAGAACAGAGAACGTAGATTTGGAAAAACGAGCGAACAACTTAACTAGTGGTTTGAGGGCAATCTTACCGCTGAGTACCCTGCTTCCGATCCTGGCTTTATTCCTTGGTTTTCAAATCTCCGCACAGGACATTTCCTACCAGAACGGGAAGGCGTACATCCTGGCCGGCCTGGAGGTCACCGGCCTTCAGAGCTACAATGAGCAGACGGTAAAGACCTACACGGGCCTGCGCGAAGGCCAGCCCATCACCATCCCCGGGGACCAGATCAGCCAGGTGATCAACAAGCTCTGGAGCCTCGAGTTGTTTACCGACGTCGAATTCTACATCACCCGCATCGAGGGCGAAGACATTTACCTTGAACTCCATATCGAGGAGCGGCCCACCCTTTCAGGGGTTACATTTTACGGGGTGAAAAAGCGCAAGGTCGATGACCTGATTAACGATACCGACCTGAAAAAAGGCAAGAAAATTACCCAGAGCCTTATTTCAAACACCAAAAATTACCTCGAAAACAAATACCGGAAGCAGGGTTACCTCAATACGCGGGTGACCATCGCCACCAGCGTGGATACCTCCCAAACCAATGCCAGGAACATGGTGGTCAACGTCAACAAGGGAGACCGGGTAAAGGTGAAGGACATCGATTTCGAAGGGAATGAGAAAATAGGCTCCGCCAAACTCCGCGGGGCCATGAAAAACACCAGGGAAAAGCGGTTTGGCAGGTTCTGGAAGAAGTCAAAGTTTATCGAGGCCGACTACAAAGATGACCTCAAGGCCCTGGTGGACACCTATGCGGAAAACGGGTATCGCGATGCGCGCATCCTGCTCGACACCATCCGGAAGGTGAACGACCGGAACATCGACATTCAGATCAAGGTGGAGGAAGGCGACAAATATTACTTCGGGGAAATCGATTTTGTGGGGAATTCGGTATACAACGACCGCCAGCTCTCCCAGGTTTTGGGCATCAAGGAGGGCGACACCTACAACGGGGTCCTGCTGCGCAAGCGGATAGCCGACGATACCAAGCCCGACGGGGAAGACCTGACCAACCTTTACCAGAACAACGGATACCTCTTTTCACGGATCAACCCGGTGGAAGTTTCCGCCGAGAACGATACCATCGATTTCGAAATCCGGATCATCGAAGGCAAGGAGACTTTCCTGAACAAAGTCAACGTTCACGGAAACGACAAGACCAACGACCATGTGATCTTCCGCGAAATCCGGACCCGGCCCGGCCAGAAGTACAGCAAAGACGACATTATCCGGTCGGTCAGGGAACTCGGGCAGCTCGGCTTTTTTGACCCCGAAGCGATTAAGCCGGAAATCGAGAACCCCGACCCGAACGAGGGTACGGTAGACCTTCGGTTTGACCTGGTGGAATCCGGGGCGAGCCAGATCGAGTTGCAGGGGGGCTACGGTGGGGGAGGCTTTATCGGCACCCTAGGGCTTTCCTTCAACAACTTTTCCATTCAGAACCTCTTCAACGGGGAGGCTTATAAACCCGTGCCCATGGGCGACGGCCAGACTTTCGCCCTCCGCCTGCAGGCCAGCCGGACCTTCCGGGTCTACAGCCTGAACTTTTCGGAGCCCTGGCTCGGCGGGCGCAAACCGGTGCGCTTTAACCTGTCCCTCTCCCGGACCCAGCAATTCCTGGCCTCCTTTGACCGGCAGGGGCGTGTGCAGGTCGACAAGAACCAGCAGTTTTCGGTTTCAGGGATTTCCGCGGGCCTGGCCAAGCGGGTGCAGTGGCCCGATGATTTTTTCACCATCTCGCACGCCCTGAGTTACCAGCTGTATGATTTCCGGAACTACCGCACCGGGCTTTTCAATTTCGGGAACGGCAAATCCAACGCCCTGGCGTATACCCTTGGGATTTCCAGGAGCTCGGCGGGCCCCGGGTTTATTTTCCCGATGACCGGAAGTATTTTTGAGGTAACGGCAAAGTTTACCCCCCCGTATTCCCTGTTCAACAACAAGGATTTCGCCTCCCTGAAGGACCGCAGCGAGGAATTGAGCAGCATACAGCTCGAGCGCCCGCTCACCGATGCGGAGCGGAACGAGCTGGAGGCGGTGGACCAGGAGCGTTTCCGCTGGCTGGAATACTACAAGGTTAAGTTCAAGGGCGACTGGTATACCCGCCTGATCGACAAGTTGGTGCTGCGTACCAATGTGGAATTCGGGTTCCTGGGGTCGTATAACAGCGATGTGGGCAAGGTGCCCTTTGAGCGCTTTTTCCTCGGCGGCGACGGGCTGGGCCGGAACTTTACCCTCGACGGGCGGGAGGTGATCCAGCTGCGGGGGTACGAAAACAACGCCCTGACCCCTGTGGACCCGATTACCCAGCAGCAGGAAGGGGGGACGGTGTACAATAAGTATTCGCTTGAACTGCGATACCCGCTCACCCTGAAGCCCTCCGCCTCCATCTACGCCCTGACCTTTCTCGAGGCCGGGAATTCCTTCAACAATTTTCGGGAGTTTGAACCGTTTCAATTAAGGAGATCAGCCGGGGTGGGGTTGCGCATTTTCATGCCTGCCTTTGGGCTTCTGGGGATTGACTTTGGCTATGGCTTTGATGAGGACCTCAGGCCTTCTTCGGCAGGAACGGGGCCCAGCGGGTGGCAAACCCACTTCATCATCGGGCAACAATTCTGACCATAGCGCGTTTTTCTTTCCGGGCTGAACTATTAAGTGGTTCATTTTAAAAGAAATACTTATTTTGGCACGATATTTTCTGTTATCTGGGAAGTCTGTGATGAACAAGAAGTGGAACCTGGTCTTTTTCGCCTGCTTTGTAGCAGGGTTGGCATTCGCCCAGAGGGGGGTGAGGATCGGGTACGTGGATATGGAATATATCCTGGAAAACGTAGAGGAGTATCGGGAGGCCACCAAGCAACTCGACAATAAGGTGCTGCAGTGGAAAACGGAGATGGAGGAGCGCCAGCGGCGTATCGACCAGATGAAACAGGACCTGGATGCGGAGCGGGTGCTGCTGACCGATCAACTGATTACCGAGCGGGAAGAGGAAATTACCATCCTTGAAAAAGAGCTGATCGATTACCAGCAGGACCGCTTCGGGCCGAGGGGTGACCTGGTGCTCCAGAAGCAGCGGCTTATACAGCCCATCCAGGACCAGGTCTTTAACGAGGTGCAGAAAATAGGGGCCAACAAAAAGTACGATTTTATTTTCGATAAATCGGCGGATGTCGTAATGTTGTACTCCGAAAAAAGGCACGATATCAGTGACTTGATCCTCCGCGGGATTGCACGCACCAGAAGGGTGAGCAGCCCGCCCAAAACCCCGACAAGCCAGTTGGATGCCTTTGAAGGGGAAGAGGAAGAGGTGATTTCGGAAGCCCTGCTGGAACGGCAGGAAAAAGCGCAGCAGGCAGAGGAAGCACGCGCCAAAACCGCAGAAGAAAAGCGGGAAGAGGCCCTGAAGCTGAGGGAAGAGCGGCGCAAGGCCTATGAAGCCCGCCGAAAGAAGCTTCTCGAGGAACGCGAGGCGCGCAACAAGTCCCGGGAGGATGCCCGGAAGAAAGAAACGGAAACAAAAAAGGATACCATTAACTAACTCAAGAATTCATTAATTAGTAACTTCAATTAGCAAATTTCTGATCATGAAACAACTGAAAAAGGTAGCTGTAGCAATCGTATTGTTTGTCGCTGCTACGGGCTTTGTACAGGCCCAGAGCAAGGTAGCCCACATCGATGTGTCGGAGCTCCTTTCGCAAATGCCCGAAATGAATGCGGCCCAGGCGGAACTGAAGAAGCTCGAGGAAACCTACCGGGCCGATATCCAGGGTTCAGTGGAAGCGTACCGGAACAAACTCACCCAGTATAACAACGAGGCGAATTCCATGTCGCAGGAAGAGAACCAAAAGCGCGCCCTGGAATTGCAGGGATTCGAGCGGAATATCGGGGAGGCCCAGCAGGCTGCCCAGCAGGAGCTCGCCCAGAAGCAGGCTGAGCTCTTTGAGCCCATTTCCAAGAAAGCCAAGGAGGCTATTGAAAAGGTGGCTGCCGCTCAGGGGTATGATTATGTAATGGATGCCAGCCCCGGGTCAGGGGTGCTCGTTGCCAAGGGCAAGGACCTGCTTCCGGATGTAAAAAAGGAACTTGGGTTCTGAGCCCTGAATCCATAAAAAAGAAAAACCGCCCCAAGTCATCCGGGCGGTTTTTTTAATTTAGGCCTGCACCCTGCCACACCTTTATGAAAGACGCCCCTATTGGTTTTTTCGATTCCGGCCTCGGCGGGCTTACGGTCCGGGAGGAAGTCATGCGCCTGCTGCCCGGGGAACACACCTGTTACCTTGCAGACAGCGCCAATGCTCCCTATGGGGAGAAGGCACCGGGCGAGATCCTGGAACTCAGCCGGCGCAATACCCGATGGTTGCTGGGGATGGGGTGCAAAATGGTGGTGGTGGCCTGCAATACGGCAACCACAAACGCCATAGCCCAGCTGCGGGAGGAGTTCCCGGTCCCATTTATTGGGATAGAGCCTGCCATAAAACCAGCAGCCCTGCAATCGGAAAGCGGAAGGGTGGGGGTGCTGGCTACCCGGGGGACCCTGAGCAGCAGCCTTTTTGCCAGTACAACCCGCAACTTTGCCTCCGGGATCACGGTGCTGGAGCAGGAGGGGTATGGGCTGGTGCGCCTCATTGAATCGGGGCAGCTCGATGCCCCCGAAACGCGGGACCATTTGGAACAACTCCTCCAACCCATGCTCCGCGCGGGGATCGACCACCTGGTCCTCGGGTGTACCCATTACCCGCTGCTGATCCCCCACCTGAGGGAAATCCTCCCGGAGGGGGTTGCGATTGTAGACCCCGGCCCGGCCGTGGCCCGGCAAACCCGGGCCATGCTGGAACAATACGGCCTGTTGCGCCAGGCCGACGGACCTGCCCGGCATGAGGTCTACACCACGGCCGATCCGGTCATAGCCGGGCAAATGCTGTCCAGGCTGGGGCATCCTCCCCGGGTACTACCGGTTTCGCTTTAAGCGCGGGGGCGGAAATGCTGGATGGTGAAGGCCACCTCGTGGCGGGCGTCTTTGGGGTGGTGTTCCGATTGCACCAGTTCCCAGGCATCGGGATCCAGCGCGGGAAAGAAGGTATCGGCCTCAAAATTCCCATGCACCCGCGTAAGGATGACCTCTGTAGCGAAGGGCAGGGCCTGCCGGTAAATTTCGCCCCCCCCGATGATAAAGGCTTTTTCCCTGGATGCCACGGCTTGCAGTGCCGCTTCGAGGGAATGCACCACGGTGCACCCCGGATGGCCTGCAGCGTAGTCCCGGTCGCGGGTCACGATAAGGTGCCAGCGGTTGGGCAGCGGCTTGGGGAAGGTTTCGAAGGTTTTTCGCCCCATGATGATGGGGTGGCCCGAAGTGGCCTTCTTGAAATGGGCAAAATCGTCGGGAAGGTGCCAGGGGAGGTCCCCGTCACGGCCGAGTTCATCAGCCTCGCCGGCAGCAGCGATCAGTATGATTTCGTTCATCCTTTGGTTTCCTCGTCTTTAAGGGGCTCAGGCGGTTGGGGCAGGGGGTGTGCGCGGGCGATTTCGGCTTCGAGTTGCCGTATCTTTTCCTGCTGTTTGCCCAGGAGTTTTTCCCGCTGTGCCCGTTCCCATTGTTTTCCCATAAAAGGGTCTACGAGATAGACCTGGGCCAGGTGGACAACCAGGAAAAATGCCCAGGCGGTGATGGCCCAGAGATACCAGTCGTGGGTCGCCCCTACTTTCAGGACCTTGTTGATCCCCACCAGGAAAACCCCGCCGATCAGGAACACTACAAAATGGCGGTAGAGCTTTTTTTTCTGACGGATCCTGCGTTGGGCGTTTTCCAGCAGCTCATGCTGTTCGGGGTCCAGTACCGGGCCTTTTTTTTGCCTGAAGCGCATAGGTTTGTGTATCTTTAAACAAAGATAACAGAATTCAAGCGTACCCCCGCCATGGACGATTTTTCACGGTTCAGATCCGGTTTTCCCGCCCTGCGGCAATACACTTACCTCAACACCGCCGCCTGGGGCCTGATGCATGAAGACCTGCAGGAATGGCGGCAGGACCACGACCTGGAATTCCTCATCGGGGGCAGCGTAATGAAAATGGCGGCACTGCCCCTGTTGGAGCGCACCCGGGAACACCTGGGCCGTTTCTTTGGGTGTGACCCCGGGCGCATTGCCCTGAGCCCGAATTTTTCGTTGGGGCTCAACCTGCTTCTCGAAGGCTTAGACAAAAGCAGCAGGGTGCTGCTCGTGGAAGGGGACTACCCTTCGCTCAACTGGCCCTTTGAGAGCCGGGGCTTCCCCATCCGCAAGGTGCCCCTGGCCGCCGACCTCGAAGGCCGGATCGAAGCGGCCCTCGAAGCCGGCCCTGTCGAGGTGCTCGCGCTCAGCCTGGTGCAGTGGCTCAGCGGCATCCTGGTGCGCCCGGAATTTCTCCGGGGGCTGAAAGATAAATACCCGGACCTCCTGATCCTTGCCGATGCCACCCAGTATGCCGGGGCATTTGCACTCGATTTTGAGGCGTCGGGCATCGATGTGTTGGGGGCGAGCGGGTACAAGTGGTTATTGGGCGGCAATGGAAACGGTTTTTTCCTGTTCAGCCCCCAGGCAGAACAGCGCATCGAGATGCGCGCCATCGGGTTTAATGCGGCGGGGGCCGACCCGGACCGCAAAGCGGACATCCCTTTTGCCCGTATGTTTGAACCCGGTCACCTCGATACCCTGTGTTTCGGGAGCCTGGGCTTTGCCCTGGAGCAGTTGGAACAGCTGGGGATGGAACGGGTAGACGGCTATAACCGCAACCTCTCTGAACGGGTAAAGCAGGCCCTGGCCTCTCTTTCCCTGCTCGATGAGCGGGTGCTCGGGCGCCCCCAGCACAGCACCATCTTCAATATCCCCGAGCCCGGGGGGCGGTACCGGTACCTGAAAGAACACGGGGTGGTCTGTGCCCCCCGGGGAGGCGGGATCCGGGTGAGCTTCCACTGTTACAATTCTGAAAATGACCTCGATAAACTGGTGGAGCTCATCAAAAAGGGGGCCTGAACCTTGAGGGTCCTGTAATTTGAAAGGATGCTTTTTAGAAAGATGAACGGATTGTAAAATCAATTTTACGAAATTCATAAATCTGTTTTAACTAATTGTCTTTTAACCCTTTTATGCGTTGCTTTGTCGGGAAATTTGAAACCATTCGAATCATGGCAATAAAGAAACAATACCTGAAAACGAAGCCTGTGTGCAAGGTTACCTTTACGGTTCCTGCAGAAGACGCAAAGAAAGTGGCAGTTGTAGGGGATTTCAATAACTGGAACCCTAAAGGCAGCATGCTGAAGAAACTGAAAAACGGCACCTTTAAAGGTACCTTTGACCTGCCCAGCGAGCAGAGTTTTGAATTCCGCTACCTGGTCGACGGGGAATACGTCAATGAAGACGCCGCCGACCGCTACCAGTGGAACGATTTCGCCGGGGCGGAAAACGCGGTCCTTGAACTCTGATCTTACACTCTATTGCAAAGCAAAAAAGGGCCCTGCCATTTGGCAGGGCCCTTTTTTTTGTCGGCATGCACCGCGATGGCCTTAAACGGCCACCTTCCCCTTGATGTGGGGGTGGGGGTCGTAGTGTTCCAGGGTGAAGTCTTCGAAGCGGAACGCGAACAGGTCGGTGACCCCGGGGTTCAGGGTCATGGTCGGCAATGGCCGGGGTTCCCGGCTGAGCTGCAGGTGAATCTGTTCCAGGTGGTTGTTGTAGATGTGGGCGTCCCCGAAGGTATGGATGAATTCCCCGGGCTGCAGGCCGCTGACCTGGGCGATCATCAGGGTCAGCAGGGCATAGGAGGCGATGTTGAAGGGTACCCCCAGGAAAATGTCGGCGCTGCGTTGGTAGAGCTGGCAGGAGAGTTTCCCATCGGCCACGTAAAACTGGAAGAAGGCATGGCAGGGGGGGAGGGCCGCCTTGCCCTGTGAAACATTTTCGGCAAAGGATTTCGAGGTGTCGGGGAGGACCGAGGGGTTCCAGGCCGCTACCAGCATCCGACGGCTGTCGGGGTTCGTCTTCAGGGTGTGCAGGAGCTCTTTGATCTGGTCGATGCCCTCGCTGTTCCAGTTGCGCCACTGGTGGCCGTATACCGGGCCCAGGTCGCCCTGCGCATCGGCCCACTCATTCCAGATGCGCACCCCGTGCTCCTGCAGGTACCCGATGTTGGTATCGCCTTTCAGGAACCACAGCAATTCGTGGATAACCGATTTTACGTGGATTTTCTTGGTGGTCACCAGGGGAAATCCCTCTGAGAGGTCGAAGCGCATCTGATAGCCGAAAACACTGAGGGTGCCCGTTCCCGTGCGGTCCGATTTCAGGGTCCCGTGCTGCAGTACATGCTTTAAAAGGTCGTGGTATTGTTTCATGGCGGGCTGTTTTTCCCTGGGTTCGAAAAGTCTATAAAAGTACGGATTCAGGCCCGGATCCGGGAAGGGGATCCCCTGCTTTTATCCACAGCCTTATCAACCTGCCGGGAAAGGGTAGGCGTCCAGGAGCCGCTTCCGGACGCGTTCCTTAACGTCATCAGGGGCAAAGGCGTGGGCAATGGCCTCGAGGTTACAGGTTCTGAAGTGCTCCAAATCCCACCCGAAGGCCTGTTCCAGGAGCCCGTATTCCCGGGTGAGATCCGTGTCGGATATGGTCCTGGTATCGGTATTGATGCTCATGGAAATGCCCTGTCGGTAGAGGTAATCGGCCGGGTGTTGGGCAAGGGTATCAAAAACGTTTACCTGTATATTGCTGGTGGGGCAAACTTCCAGGTGGAGGTTGTGTTCGCGTAGATAGCGCACCAGGGCAGGGTCTTCAACACAACGTACCCCGTGGCCAATGCGCCGGGGGCGGAAATGGCGGAGGGTTTCCCAAATGCTTTCGGCCCCTTTGGCCTCCCCTGCATGGGCGGTACAGGGGATGCCGGCCCTGTAAGCATGGGCAAAGGCCGCCTTGTGGGCATCGATCGGGAAGCCCGCTTCATCCGCCGCAATATCGAACCCTGCCACCAGCGTGTCCCGGAACCTTTCGCACAGGCTAACGGTTTCCAGGCTCTGTAGTTCGTCGAAATGCCGGAGCGTACAGAGGATGAGGCGCGCCTCGATGCCATAGGTGCGGATCCCTTCCCCTGTGGCGTCCAAAACCGACTGCACCACTTCGTCCGGGGATAGGCCGCGGGCCGTATGCAGCAGGGGGGCAAAACGTATCTCGGCGTAGATAACCCCGTCCCTGGCCAACTGTTCGAAAAGATCGAGGGTAACCAGGCGCAATTGTTCCGGGGTTTGCATCAGCTCAAAACCCTTTACCGCCCGTGAGATATAATCGGCCAGGTCGGTGCATTTCGCAGGGGCTATAAAGGACTCCCGGTACGCCTCAAAAGTGAGTCCGGGTTGGATGCGCCGGGCCACCGAATAGCTCAGGGAGCAATCGAGGTGCAGGTGGAGTTCAACTTTGGGCAGGGCATTCAGGTCCATAAGAGTCTGTATTTGAGTTGTTTCGCTTTGGGAGCGGGGGGGGGTAGCCAGGCGGCTACCCCAGGATCATCCCGGCGATGGTGGCCGAAAGCAGGGAGGCCAGGGTACCGCCCAGGACCGCCCTCAGCCCGAATTCGGAAAGGGTTTTCCGCTGGCCCGGGGCCAGGGAACCGATCCCCCCGATCTGGATGCCGATGGAGGCGAAATTGGCAAACCCGCACAACATGTACGTGGCCATGATCACGGATTTCTGGTAGCCCAGCCGCGTGGCGCTCGCGGCGTCCTTCAGTTCGGCCAGCTGGATGTAGCCGACGAATTCGCTGGCCGCCAGCTTGATCCCCAGCAGCTGCCCCATCATCATGATGTCGCTGCCCTCCACCCCGATGAGCCACATCAACGGGGCAAAGAGGGCGCCCAGCAGGGCTTCCAGGGAGAGGTTTTCATACACGCTGTTTCCGGCAATCCAGGAGTTCAGGGACGTGAGGTCCCCCAACCAGCCCAAAATCCCGTTGACCATGGCGATAAAGGCCACGAAGACCAGGAGCATGGCCCCCACGTTAACCGCCAGCTTCAGGCCTTCCGTGGTGCCATTGGCAATGGCATCGAGCAGGTTGCTGCCGATCTTGTCCCCCGAGATCCGGATTTCCTGGTCCACGGCTTCGGTCTGGGGGTAGAGCATTTTTGAAATCACGATGGCCCCCGGGGCGGCCATCACCGAGGCTGCAATCAGGTGTCGGGCAAATTCGACCCGCAACTGGGGGTCGCTGCCGCCCAGGAAGCCGATGTAGGCTGCCAACACGCCCCCGGCCACCGTGGCCATGCCCCCGACCATCACCAGGAGGATCTCCGACCGGTTCATTTTTTCCAGGTAGGCCTTGATCAGCAGGGGGGCCTCCGTTTGACCCAGGAAGATGTTCCCGGCCACGCTGAGGCTTTCCGGGCCGGAAATCCCCAGGCTGCGCGTGAGCAGCCAGGCCAGGCCTTTGACGATTTTCTGGATGATGCCCAGGTAATACAGCACGGAGGTCAGGGCCGAGAAGAAAATAATGGTCGGCAAAATCTGGAAGGCGAAAACGTAGCCAATATTGGCATTTTCCAGGTCCATGAGGTTTCCGAAGAGGAAGGTGCTCCCGGCTATGGTGAATTCAAGGATGCTGTTGAAAAAACCCCCGAGGACATTGAAGAACCACTGCACGGCGGGGACCTTGAGTACCCCTATGGCCAGCACGAGCTGTATCCCCAGCCCAATGCCCACGGTTTTCCAGTTGATGCGCCTCCTGCGGGCGCTGAAGGCAAAGGCGACCAGCAGCAGGACCGAGAGCCCGAGTACCCCCCGGGCGAGGGATTCGGCGGTGAACCCCTCGTTGGGGACCAGGTGGCTGGCGATCTGGTTTCCAGCCGCGTTGGCGGTTTTGGAGCCGGAAAGGGCCTCCTGCCCCAGGGCGGATTCGGGAAGGAGGAAGGCCCCCATCAGGCACAGGGCCCACAATAGCGCCTTTAGCCGCGGATTTTTCAATTCAGCTTTTTCGTTTGGAAATTTCGTCCCTGATTTTGGCGGCCTTCTCGTAGTCTTCGCTGGTGACGGCCTTTTCAAGTTCCTTGTGCAGTTCTTCCAGGGTCATCTCCCGGTAGGGGGCGCTTCCTGCGGTATCAAGTTCCACGGCCTCCCCTTCCTGTAGGATTTCGTCGACCATGATGCTGTCAGCCCCCTCCTCCTTTTCCTTGTCCTTGGAGGAAAATTTCAGGAAGATGCCAGCTTTGTCGAGGATGGCCTTGTAGGTGAAAATGGGGGCGTCGAAACGGAGGGCCAGGGCGATGGCATCGCTGGTGCGGGCGTCGATGATCTCCTCGATCTTGTCGCGTTCGCAGATGATGCTGGAATAAAAGACCCCGTCTACGAGCTTGTGGATGATTACCTGTTTGATGACGATGTCAAACCGGTCCGCAAAATTTTTAAAGAGGTCGTGGGTAAGCGGGCGGGGCGGTTTGATCTCCTTTTCCAGGGCAATGGCAATGGACTGGGCCTCAAAAGCCCCGATGACGATCGGGAGTTTTCGCTCCCCGTCCACTTCATTCAGGATCAGGGCATAGGCCCCGTTTTGGGTCTGGCTGTAGGAAATCCCCTTAATTTTTAACCTGACAAGGCTCATAGGTAGGTATAAAGCATGGAAGGGCTGTTAAACAACAGGGATGTCCGGTCATTTAACAGCCCCTATAAAAGGACAAATTAACAAAAATTAGCCGTTTTGAGCCTTAAATTCCTTTAATTTTTCGATCAGCTCAGGCACAACCTGGAAGGCATCGCCCACCACCCCGTAGTCCGCCGCCTTGAAGAAGGGGGCTTCCGGGTCGGTATTGATCACCACCTTGGTCTTGGAGGCATTAACCCCTGCCAGGTGTTGGATAGCCCCTGAGATCCCAATGGCGATGTAGAGGTTGCTCGCGACGGGTTTTCCGGTTTGCCCCACGTGCTCGCTGTGCGGCCGCCACCCCAGGTCCGATACGGGTTTGGAGCAGGCGGTGGCTGCCCCGAGCACCCCGGCAAGCTCTTCGATCATCCCCCAGTTTTCAGGGCCTTTAAGGCCCCTGCCGCCGGAAACGACGATCTCTGCATCGGCGATGGTCACCGTGTCGGCTGCCTTGTCTACGGAGATGGCCTTCACCCCGAAATCGGCATCGGACAGGGCAGGGGCAAACGCCTCAGCGGTCGCATTTACAGGGTTTTCCACCACGCCGAAGGCATTGTTGGAGACCCCGATGACCGCCACGTCCCCCAGGAGTTCGGTATGGGCAAAGGCTTTGTTGCTGAAAGCCGTGCGCCGGACGACCAGGGATTCCCCGGGTTCCGGAAGGCTGACCACATTGTTGACATAGCCCGCTTTCAATAGCCCGGCCAGGATGGAAGCGGCGTATTTGGCATCGGTACTGGAACTGGTGACCACGATGCGGGCCGCGGCCTGGGAAACCGCCTGTTTCAACACGGCTGCGGTGGCCCGGGCATTAAAGGTTTTCAGGCGGTCTTCGCTGACCTGGAGGACCCTGGTGATGCCATAGGCGCCAAGGGCTTCCGGGTTATCGGCATTCATGGCCACAGCCACGGCCTCAACCCCCAGGGATTTGGCGAGCTGGCTGCCATAACTGGCGGTTTCGAAGGCGTTTTTCCTGAAGGCCCCGTTTTCGGTTTCTGCATAGACGAGTACTGACATGATCTGGATTTTAATGCGTTTTATTAAATCACCTTGGCTTCTTTGTGGAGCAATTCGATCAACTCATCGAGGTTGTCGGCCCCTACCAGTTTCACCGGTCCCCTCGGGGCGGGTTTCTCAAAGCTGAGGTCCCGGGTGCCACGGGCAGCATCGAGGGCAGGGACTATGGTGAGCTTTTTCTGCCGCGCCATCATGATCCCCCTCATGTTCGGGATCCGGAGGTCGCTTTCCTCCACCAGGCCCTTTTGCCCCCCGATAATCAGGGGAAGGCGGGTTTCCAGGGTTTCCCTGCCCCCGTCGATTTCCCGGATGGCGGTCGCTTTGTCGCCGTCCACTTCCAGGGAAATGCAGGTGTTGACGAAGTTCATCTCGAGCATGGCGGCTATCATGCCGGGAACCATGCCCCCGTTGTAGTCGATGGATTCCCTCCCGGCGATGACCAGGTCATACCCCCCGTTTTTCACCACCTCGGCCAGTTGCCGGGCCACGAAAAGCCCGTCGGTCGGTTCCGCATCGATGCGGATGCCTTCGTCGGCCCCAATGGCCAGGGCTTTCCTAAGGGTGGGTTCCACGGAAGGGCCGCCTACAGTGGCCACATGAACCAGGGCCCCCTGCTTTTCTTTCATCCACATGGCGCGGGTAAGGCCGAATTCGTCGTTCGGGTTGATGACGTATTGTACCCCTGTGGTATCGAAAGCCGTCTGGTCGGCGGTAAAATTGATTTTCGAAGTGGTATCGGGCACGTTGCTGATACAAACCAGGATCTTCATAGAAGCGAGTGATTTTGCGTTTTTTACTGGGGCCTAAGATAGCTATTTTATTTCTAAAATACTATGCATGCATAATAAAATTTACGGATTTTTTGGGGGCGGCCCCCCCGGATTTGCGACGGATTTTTCTATTTTTGTGGGCATTTTAACCCCAAGCGCACTGCGCGTCAGAATTCAAGCCTATGAGGACCATACAATTCAGAGAAGCCATTGCAGAAGCCATGTCCGAAGAGATGCGGCGCGATGAATCCATCTACCTGATGGGGGAGGAAGTGGCCGAATACAATGGGGCGTACAAGGCTTCCAAGGGAATGCTGGACGAATTCGGCCCCAGGCGGGTGGTGGACACCCCCATTTCCGAACTGGGGTTTGCCGGGGTGGGCGTCGGTTCGGCCATGAATGGAAACCGGCCCATCATCGAATTTATGACCTTTAATTTCTCCCTTGTAGGCATTGACCAGATTATCAACAACGCCGCCAAGATGCGGCAGATGTCGGGCGGGCAGTTCAATATCCCCATGGTATTCCGCGGCCCCACGGCCTCGGCAGGGCAGTTGGCCGCCACCCACTCCCAGGCTTTTGAAAGCTGGTTTGCGAATTGCCCGGGCCTCAAAGTGGTGGTGCCCTCCAACCCCTATGATGCCAAGGGCCTGCTGAAATCAGCCATCCGCGATGACGACCCCGTGATCTTTATGGAGTCGGAGCAGATGTACGGCGACAAGGGCGAGGTGCCCGAAGGGGAATATACCATCCCCCTGGGCGTGGCCGAGATTAAGCGGGAAGGCACCGATGTCACCATTGTTTCGTTTGGGAAAATCATCAAAGAGGCCTACGCGGCAGCAGAGACCCTCGCAGAAGAAGGCATATCCTGTGAAATCATCGACCTGCGGACGGTCCGTCCGATGGACCAGGAGACCATCCTGGCCTCGGTGCGCAAGACCAACCGCCTGGTGGTCCTCGAGGAGGCCTGGCCTTTTGGGAACGTGGCTACCGAGATTACCTATCTGGTCCAGAGCAAGGCCTTTGATTACCTGGATGCCCCCGTCATCAAATTGAATACCGCCGATACCCCGGCCCCTTTTTCCCCCGTATTGCTGGAGGAATGGCTCCCCAACCGGGACGATGTAGTAAAGGCCGTGAAAAAAGTCCTGTATAAATAAAGGGGGAAAGTTGTAATACGGCCCCGTTTTTGACGACGTATCCGGGAGATCCCAACAGGCACAACCTATTCGACCCTACCTTTACCACGCCGATTTCCGAGGATGTATACGGCCTGCCCCCGGGGGGAGGAAGGGCCCTTGTAACACCGTATCCATGAATAGACTCCTGGCCGTTTTGGTTTTCTGTTGGGCATCGGTGTCCATGGCGCAAACCAAGGTGGGCGGGATGGTCCTGGACCCTGCCGGCGACCCGGTCGCTTTTGCCAATGTGCTCTTCAAGAATTCCGGCGAGGGGACCATTACCAACGATGACGGGCGGTTTTACCTGGAGTCTGAGGCGCGGTACGACACCCTGGTGGTGTCCTTTGTGGGGTATGCCCGGCGGGAAATCGTTTTGCCCGGGCGGGTAAACCTGGGCCTGGAGATCGTGCTGGAGGAAGGCGAACAGCTCGACGAGGTGATCATCTATTCGGGGAAGCAGTCCAAAAAAGACAACCCGGCCATCGAGATCCTCCGGAAGATCTGGGCAAAAAAGCGGCAGAACGGCCTGCGTCTGTTCCGGCAGTACCAGTACGACGAGTACGAGAAGATACAGTTCGACCTGAATACCATCGACAGCGCCCTGATGGCCAGCCGGGTGTTCAAAGGGATGGAGTTTATCTTCGAAGACCTGGACACCTCCCGGATCACGGGGAAGACCTACCTCCCGGTCTTTATCAATGAAAAATTCAGCCGGGTGTATGGCGACAATGCCCTGGGCCAGGAAAAGCGCGACGTCCTTGGGAACAAAAACTCCGGCTTCAGCAACAACCAGGCCATCATCGCCTTTGTCCAGGACCTGTATGCCCCCTACGACATCTATGACAACTACCTGAAATTCTTTGACAAGAGCTTTACCAGCCCCCTGTCGCGTACCGGCATCGACACCTACAATTACGTTTTGGCCGACAGCGCCTTCATCGAAAACAAATGGTGCTACAACATCATCTATTACCCCAGGCGCAAGAACGAACTGACCTTCAAGGGCGATTTCTGGGTGAACGACACCACCTTTGCCATCAAGAAGATCAACCTGCAGGTGACCCGCAGCGCCAACATCAACTGGGTCAAGGAGATCTATATCGAGCAGGAATTCGAGGTGCTTTCCGATTCGGTGTTCCTGCTCCGGCGCGATTACATGCTATCGGATTTCGCGCTTAACAAGAAGGAAAAATCGCGGGGGGTATACGGCAAGCGCACCACGGTTTACGATAATTACCGTTTTGACATACCCAAACCCAGGGAATTCTACCAGCAGGAGCTCACCCCTTTGGACCCCGAGGCGATGCAGCGCGACGACGGTTTCTGGGAAACTAACCGGCTGGAGGCCCTGAACCGCCAGGAACAGGGCATTTATACCATGTTGGATACCCTTAAAACCGTGCCCAGGTTCCAAACCTTCTACTACCTGGCCAGCGTTTTGGGGTCGGGATATATCGAAATTGACAAATGGGATATAGACCTGGGCGACATCTACAGCGTATGGGGATACAATGATGCGGAAGGGGTCCGCTTCCGGGGCGGGGCCAGGACCTATTTCGGGCAGAACGACCCCTGGAGGCTCGAGGGCTATATGGCTTATGGATTTCTGGACCAGAAGTTCAAATACGGGTTTTCGGGCAAATGGCTCCTGGACCCGTCAAGGCGCCTGATCCTTTCCGGGGGAAACCGGCGCGATGTGGAACAGCTCGGGCTGAACCTCACGGCCACCACCGATGTCATGGGGCGGAGCATTGCCTCAGGCTCCATCCTCACGGTGGGCAACAACGACCGCCTGACCAACATCAACCTCAGTACCCTGACCCTTGAGATGGAACCCATGACGAACTTCAGGGTCCGCTTCGGGGGGTCGTACCGCACCCTCAAGTCGGCCCTGCCCGAAGCCTTCAGCCTCGACTACCTGGATCCGTCCGCGCCCGGGGGCATTGCCTCGCAAATCCGGCAGTTTGACCTGATTACCACCCTGATCTATACCCCGGGGAAACGCACTATGGGGTATGGGGTCGACCGCCTCGACGTAAATGATAATTACAGCACCCTGTTCCTGAATTACACCCTGGGCCTGCAAGGGTTCCTGGAGAGCGACTTCGACTACCGCAAGCTGCAATTTTCCTATACCCAGCCCTGGCAACTGGGGGGCTTTGGCCGGCTGACCACTTCTTTGGAGGCGGGGAAGACCTTTGGGACCGTCCCGCTGGCCCTGCTCAACGTGGTGCCGGGTAACCAGACCTTCTTCACCATCTTCAACACCTTCCCCAACCTCGATTTCTACGAATTCGTAACCGACACGTATACCTCCCTCCACCTGGAGCATAATTTCAACGGGCGCCTCTTTTCGCGCATCCCCGTGCTGCGCGACCTGAACCTCAGGGAAATTGTGGGCATCAGGGGGGTATGGGGGGAGTTGTCCGATGCGAACCGGCTGCTGAGCAGCCCCACCAACATCCCCTTGCTGGCCCCCACCGACCAGGTATACTGGGAATATTCTTTCGGGGTGGGGAACATCTTCAAGATCTTCCGCGTCGATTTCAACTTCCGGGGGAACTACCTCGACAACCCGGATGCCCGGGCCTTTAGCATCACCGGGGCCTTTGGCATCCATTTCTAAGCGGCGGGAACCGGCAAGACCCCCCAGGCCCTGCTGCCCGGGATCGGCTGCAATGGGGAAAAAAAGTGTTTCATATTCCGTGGCCTTTTACTACTTTTGCCCCCGTTTTCAACCACTAAACAAGGGATATAATGGAACCAATCGTGAATTATCTATGGGCCTTCGGACTGCTTGGCCTGCTTTATGTATTTGTGAAGAATGCATGGGTGGCCAAACAGGAAGTCGGAGATGCCAGGATGGCCCGGATCGCCAAGAATATCGCCGATGGGGCGATGTCCTTTTTAAAGGCGGAATATAAGATCCTGGCTGTTTTTGTCTTCGCCCTGGCGATACTCCTCGCAATTAAAGGGGAGCGCGAGACCGGCTCTAACTGGATGGTAGCCCTCTCTTTCGTGGTGGGTGCCATCTGTTCCGCCCTGGCGGGCTATATCGGGATGCGGGTCGCCACCAAAGCGAACGTGCGGACCACGAACGCCGCCCGCACCTCCCTGGGGAAAGCCCTGGAAGTCGCCTTTGCCGGCGGTTCCGTTATGGGGATGGGCGTAGTTGGCCTCGGCGTGTTGGGCCTGAGCGGCCTCTTTACCTTTTACAGCGGGCAGGGATGGGCCATCGCAGAGGTCCTGAACGTGTTGTCAGGGTTCTCCCTGGGCGCCTCCTCCATTGCCCTTTTCGCCCGTGTGGGCGGGGGGATCTACACCAAGGCAGCCGATGTGGGGGCTGACCTGGTGGGTAAGGTGGAAGCCGGCATCCCCGAAGACCACCCCCTGAACCCTGCGACGATCGCCGACAACGTGGGCGATAACGTAGGGGACGTTGCCGGGATGGGGGCCGACCTCTTTGAATCGTATGTGGGTTCCATTATCGGGACCATGGTCCTTGGGGCTTCTTTTGTGGTCCTTCCGGAATTCCAGGGGGCGTTCGACGGCCTGGGCGCCGTGTACCTACCCCTTGCCCTGGCCGGGGCCGGGATCGTCATGTCTATCCTGGGGACCTTCCTGGTCCGCGTCAGGGAAGGCGGTTCCCCCCACAAGGCCCTTAATCTTGGCGAGTTTGGCTCTGCCTTCCTCACCCTGATCGTATCCTATTTCCTGATTACCAATATGCTGCCCGAGACCTGGATGCTGGGCGGCAAGGAATACAGCTCCCTGGGGGTGTTCCTGGCCACCATTGCGGGCCTGATTGCCGGCCTTCTGGTCGGGAAAATCACCGAATACTATACAGGTACCGGTACCAAGCCGGTATCGGCCATCGTGCGCCAGTCTGAAACCGGATCGGCTACCAATATCATCGCCGGCCTCGGGGTCGGGATGATGTCCACGGCCGTACCCATTTTGCTGATCGCCGCCGCCATCCTGGTATCGCACCACTATGCAGGGTTGTACGGGATTGCCATCGCCGCGGTGGGGATGCTGGCCAACACCGGCATCCAGCTGGCCGTGGATGCCTACGGCCCCATTTCCGACAATGCCGGGGGCATCGCCGAGATGGCGGAACTCCCCAAAGAGGTCCGGGAGCGCACCGATACCCTCGATGCCGTGGGGAATACCACCGCCGCCATCGGGAAAGGGTTTGCAATTGCTTCTGCAGCCCTTACGGCCCTGGCGCTTTTTGCGGCCTTCATGCAAACCGCCAACGTAGTGGCCATCGACGTATCGCGTCCTGACATCATGGCCGGCCTGCTCATCGGGGGGATGCTGCCCTTCGTATTCTCGGCCCTTGCCATGAATGCCGTTGGCCGCGCCGCCATGTCGATGATCGAAGAGGTGCGCCGCCAGTTCCGGGACATTCCCGAACTGAAAGCGGCTTTGGGGATTATGCGCAAATACGATTCCGACATGTCAAAGGCCAATGCTGAGGACCGCGCGATCTTCGATGCGGCCGATGGCAAGGCCGAATACGAGAAGTGTGTGGCCATATCCACCAAAGCGTCCATCAAGGAAATGGTACTCCCCGGGCTGTTGGCTATTGCCGTGCCTGTTGCCATCGGCTTTATCGGGGGCGCTGAAATGCTGGGAGGCTTGCTGGCCGGGGTGACCACTGCCGGGGTGCTGATGGCCATCTTCCAGTCCAACGCCGGAGGCGCCTGGGATAATGCCAAAAAGATGATCGAGGCGCAGGGCCGCAAGGGCAGCGATGCCCACAAGGCGGCTGTAGTCGGGGACACCGTGGGGGATCCGTTCAAGGATACGTCAGGGCCTTCCCTGAATATCTTGTTGAAGCTGATCTCCGTGGTTGCCCTGGTGATCGCCCCGAGTATCGCCCTGTCTTCGGATGCGGTTACCGCCTATGTACAGGAAGAGGTGAAAAAAGAGGTGAGTGTCGACGTTACTTTTGCCCAGGGGGAAGGGGAGATCGCTTCTGCCGTAATCACCACCACTACAACCAAGGATGGCATCGAGACCACTGAAGAAGAAACCCTGACCGGGACCCTGGAAGAAATCCGGGCAGAAGTCGATAAGCGTGCCGCCGATGTGGATGCGGAGGCCGGCCGGGTTGTCCGGAAGGTGGAGATCAAAGAGAAGGGATAAGCTTTCGAAAGGCTCAAATAGCACAAACCCCGGGCGCACCTGCCCGGGGTTTTTTGTTCAGGTGCGCCCGGGCATGGGGGTAATTCGTACCTTAGGCCCATGGCATGGTTTGGAAAGAAAGACCCCCTGCAGATCGTCGCGTTTCGGACCTATGGGACCCCGGACCACCTTTATGTTAGGGGCCGGGCCCTGGAAGATGAAACCATAGACCTGGCCAAAAAGGGCCCTTTGCAGCTCCTGGCCAACAGCTGGCGGCGCTTCGAGACGGATGAAATCCGCCACACCCCCCTGCGCCTGCACCTGCCCGACGGGCGGGAAGTGGGGCTCAAAACGGATTCCCACGGGTATTACGTCCTGAACCAAACCTTGGGAAACCTCGCCCCCCTGGCGGGGGAAGAAGGCTGGCTCCCCTATGAGGTGTCCTTTGACCTGGAAGCGGCGGCACACCCCATCCTGGGCGACAACCGGTTCCCGGGCTCCCTCCTGATCCCGCCATCCGATACGGCCTACGGCGTCATCAGCGATATTGACGACACCATTATGCATACGGGGGTCACTTCCTACCTCAAGTGGCAGGTGATCGCCAACACCCTTTTTAAACGGGCGGAACGCAGGATCCCCCTCCACGGGGCGGCGGCCCTGTACCACAAGTTACACCGGGGCCGCAGCGGGGCAGGGGCGAACCCGGTCTTCTACGTCAGCCACAGCCCCTGGAACCTGTACCGCTACCTGGAGTATTTCCTGCAGATGAACGGTTTTCCCAGGGGCCCGATCCTCTTGCGCAGTATGGCCACGTTGCTGGGCCGGATTGTGGAAGGCCACATCCCCCACAAGGAACACGAAATCCTGAACATCCTGAATACCTACCCCGACACCCCCTTCATCCTGATCGGCGACAGCGGGGAGCGGGATGCGGATATCTACCTCGAGGTGGCCCGCCGGCATCCCGGCCGCATCCTGGCCATTTACCTGCGGTCGGTCCGACATGGCCGGAAGATGCGCAGGGTGCAAAAGTTGATAGCCCTGGAAGCCGAGGTCCCCGTGCTGCTGGTAGACCACAGCGATGAGGTGCTGGAACACGCCAGGGGCCTGGGGCTTGTGTAATGGGTAAAGGGCTTAAAAGAGCCCGTGGAATTCCGCGTCTATCCGGTTGATGACTTCCCCGAGGTGTTCGGGGTTATCCACGAAGTCGAGGTGGTCCACGTCGATGATCAGCAGGCGGCCATTGTCGTATTTCTGCACCCAGGCTTCGTACCGCTCATTGAGGCGGCTGAGGTAATCGATGGAAATGGAGTTTTCGTATTCCCTGCCCCGTTTGTGGATCTGGTTGACGAGGTTGGGGATGGAGCTTCGCAGGTAGATCAGCAGGTCGGGCGGCTGCACCAGGCTTTCCATCAACTCAAAAAGGCTGATGTAGTTCTGGAAATCCCGGTTGGTCATCAGCCCCATGGCGTGCAGGTTGGGGGCGAAGATGTAGGCATCCTCGTAAATGGTCCGGTCCTGGATCACGTTTTTGCCGCTTTCCCGGATCTTTAAGATTTGCCGGTAACGGGTATTGAGGAAGTAAATCTGGAGGTTGAAACTCCACCGTTCCATCTGGGTATAGAAATCATCCAGGTACGGATTGTCGACCACATCTTCGAAATGCGCTTCCCACCGGTAATGTTTGGCCAAAAGCTCGGTAAGCGTGGTTTTTCCTGCGCCGATATTGCCGGCCACCGCAATGTGCATGCTTGTAATCTTTGTCGTTTGGAGGTTTCCGTAAAAAAGGGTACCTACAAATATAATAATGCCGGTGGCAATCGCCGGTTTTCCCCATCCCTATTTTTGCGTTTCTTTCCCAAAAGGTTCTTTTCCCTGCGGCAAAACGGATTGCAGGGAGTGCCGGGAAGGCCGCTGCCCGTAGTATTTGCCCCCCAGATTTTGACGGCAAGTTCCTTTGTCCTATTTTTGCCCCAATCGCGAGGATAGATTTGACTGATTGCAACCTCGGACGCCGGGTTTCCCGGATCGAAAAAATGCTAAAGCAGTAGGCGCCGCCCCCTGGCGGTTCCTTTCGCGCTGTATCGCATTCTTTCCCCTCAGTCCGCTGTCCTCCCAATTTTTTGAGACATGCCGTATTTGTTTACCTCAGAGTCCGTGAGCGAAGGACACCCCGATAAGATAGCCGACCAGATCAGCGATGCGCTTTTGGACCACTTCCTGGCGTTTGACCCGGAAAGCAAGGTGGCCTGCGAGACCCTGGTAACCACCGGGCAGGTCGTTTTGGCGGGCGAAGTAAAAAGCAATACCTATGTGGACCTGCAGCAGATTGCCCGGGAAACCATCAACCAGATCGGATATACCAAAGGGGAATACCGGTTCAGCGGGGACTCCTGCGGGGTGATTTCGCTGATCCACGAGCAATCGCCCGACATCCTGCAAGGGGTGGAGCGGGTCAAAAAGGAACTGCAGGGGGCAGGCGACCAGGGAATGATGTTCGGGTATGCCACCCGGGAAACCGATAATTTCATGCCCCTGGCCCTGGACCTCTCCCACCGCCTTTTACGGGAACTGGCGGTCCTCAGGCGGGAGGCGGCCGATATGCCGTACCTGAGGCCAGATGCCAAGGCCCAGGTGACCCTGGAGTATTCCGATGACCACCAACCCCTGCGGATCGATACCATCGTGGTTTCGACCCAGCACGACCCTTTCCACCCGGAAGACGCCGTTATGCTGGCCAAAATCAAGGAAGATGTCATCCACGTCCTCATCCCCCGGGTAAAGGCTGCCCTGCCTGCCCGGATACAGGCCCTTTTTGGGGAGGACATCACCTACCACATCAACCCGACCGGGAAATTTGTCATTGGCGGTCCCCACGGGGATACCGGCCTGACCGGCAGGAAGATCATCGTGGATACCTACGGGGGCAAGGGCGCCCACGGGGGAGGGGCCTTCAGCGGAAAGGACCCTAGCAAGGTGGACCGGAGCGCGGCCTACGCCGCGCGCCATGCTGCAAAAAACCTGGTGGCGGCCGGGGTGGCCGATGAAGTGCTGATCCAGGTCAGCTACGCCATTGGGGTGGCCGAACCCACATCCATCACCATCAATACGCATGGCACTTCACGGGTGCCCCTATCCGACGGGCAGATTTCGGAAAAAGTGAAGGAATTGTTTGATATGCGGCCCGCCTTTATTGAAAAGCGGCTCAAGCTGCGCAACCCCATCTACCTGGAGACCGCGGCCTATGGGCACATGGGCAGGGAACCGCGCTGGGAAAACAAGGTTTACGAATCGCCCTACAGCGGCAGGGTGGAAACCCGGGTAGAACTCTTTACCTGGGAAAAATTGGATGCGGTAGAGGCCGTTAAGCAGGCCTTTAACCTTTAAAAAGGGGCCGCGACGTTCAGGAAAATAGTGACGCGTTATCGAGAAAGGCGGAGGGAATGGACCCGGTGAAGCCTTGGCAACCCTGTGCCCCCGGGCAGAGAAGGTGCTACATTCTACCCCGGCGCTCCGCCGGGGAAAGATAACTTCCAGGGAGCCATGGGCTTTCCTGCCTTTCTCCACGCAGATTTCAATAACCCTTGCAGGGTTCCCCGGAGGATCCGGGGCGACCCGCAGTAACGATGTTTAGCGATGGAAGATACCGGATTGAGGAAGATCCACCTGGAGGCTTTTACCACCCTGAGCGGGGTGACCCAGCCCATTACGCTTTCTTACCAGCTTTTCGGCCAACCCCTCCATACGGCCCCGGTGGTACTGGTCAACCATGCCCTTACCGGGAATTCCAATGTGGCTGGGGAAGGCGGGTGGTGGAACGGGCTGGCAGGCCCCGGGAAATGCATCGATACCCGGCGCTTTACCGTACTCTGTTTCAATATCCCCGGGAATGGGTACGACGGCTTTTTGATCGGGAATTACAAGGATTTTGTGGCTGCCGACATCGCCCGGATTTTTTTGCTGGGGCTTGAATCCCTCGGGGTGGACCAGGTGTACGCCCTGATCGGGGGTTCCCTGGGCGGGGGCATCGCCTGGGAAATGGCGGCCCTGAATCCCCGTTTGGCCAAACACCTCATCCCGGTGGCTTCGGACTGGAAATCGACCGACTGGCTTATTGCCAACTGCCAGATCCAGGAGCAGTTCCTGCTCAATTCCCGAAACCCGGTGCACGATGCCCGCATGCACGCCATGTTGTGCTACCGTACCCCGGAATCATTCAAACAGCGTTTCCAGCGGAGTACCAACGAGGAATTGCAGGTGTTTAACGTGGAAAGCTGGTTGCTCCACCACGGGAAAAAACTCCAGGAGCGCTTCCAGCTGGCCGCCTATAAGCTGACCAACCAGTTGCTCCGCACCATCGACATTACCCGGTCAGGGGAGGGGGCCTTCCGGGCCCTGGAGCAAAGCGGCACCACCATCCACATCATTGGGGTCGATTCCGACCTGTTTTTTACGGCTTCCGAAAACAGGGACACCTACCGGCAACTGGCCCAGGCGCGGAACAATGTCACCTATGGGGAAATCCGGTCGGTCCACGGGCACGATGCCTTTTTGATCGAGCACGACCAGATGGCCGCCCTGCTTCGGCCTATTTTCCAGCAGGATGGGCCTGCCGCTCCCCTGAAGGTCCTGAAATTCGGGGGCACTTCCCTGGCCAATGGGGACGGGCTGGAACGCGTCCTGGACATCATACAGGAAAAACACCGGGCCGGGGAACGCCTGGTGGTGGTGCTTTCGGCCCGGGAGAAGGCTACCGACCAATTGCAGGAAATGCTCGACCTGGCGGCCCGGGGGGACGATTATATCCCCCTCTACCAGGCTTTCGTGGCGTATCAGCAGCACACTTTCGCCGAGGTCGACCTGTCCGATGCCTTCCAGGGCCTGGGAAAACTGCTGGAAGGGGTTCGGCTGCTGGGCGATTACAGCCCCAGGGTGCGCGACCAGGTGTGGGCGTTCGGGGAGTTGATTTCATCGCGCCTGGTCGCCCGGTTGCTCGCGGACAGGGGTGTCCCCGCCCAGTGGGTGGACACCCGCGAACTGTTGCGCACCGATGCGCAATTCGGGGACGCCCGGCTCCTGGAGGGGCCTTCCCGGGAAAACGTGAGGCGCTGGTTCCAGGAGCTGCCGCAGGACGTGGTGCCGGTAGTGACCGGATTCATCGCTGCTACCGAAACGGGGGAAACCACCACGCTGGGCCGCAACGGGAGCAATTATTCCGCCTCCCTGCTGGCGAACTTCCTCAATGCGGATGAACTGGAAAACTATACCCATGTAGATGGCATCTATACGGCAAACCCCGACCTGGTACCCGAGGCCCGCCGCATCGCCAGGCTTTCCTATGGGGAAGCCAACGAACTGGCCAATTTCGGGGCGAACATCCTGCATGCCAAGACCATCATCCCCCTGCTGGAAAAGAACATCCCCCTGCGGATCCGCAATACCTTCCGGGAAGACAGCGAGGGTACCCTGATCAGCGCTGAAGCCAGCCCCGACGGGGTAAGGTCGCTTTCCGCCATGGACGCCCAGGCGCTGGTGCACCTCGAGGGCCGCGGCCTTCTGGGCAGGGTGGGGGTGGATGCCCGGATCTTCAGGGCCCTGGGGCAGAACGGCATCAGCGTGGGCATGGTTTCCCAGGGGTCTTCCGAACGGGGGATCGGCCTGGTGGTGCGCGCCGCGGATGCGGCCAGGGCACAGGCCTCCCTGGAGGCTGAGTTTGCAGACGACCTGAAATCGCGCGACATCAGCCGGATCTTCGTCACCCCCGACGTTGCCGTAATTTCCATCGTGGGCCAGGACCTCAGCAGCTTCCATAAACCCTACAACGCCCTGATCCGCAACCAGGTGGTTCCGTTGCTGTTTAACAACGCGGTAACCGGGAGGAACGTCAGCCTGGTGGTCCGCAAAGAGGATATGCTAAAGGCCCTCAATGTGGTACACGGGCAGATCTTCGGCATCAGCAAAAAAATAAACCTGGCCCTGTTTGGCCTGGGGAAGGTGGGGGGCACCCTGGTGGGCCAGCTCCTCGATTCCGCAGACCAGATCGAAGCCCGGAAGGGCATCCGGCTCCGTATCGTCGCCATGGCCAATTCCAGCCGGATGCTGCTCGACCCTGCCGGGATCGGCAGGGACTGGAGGCAACGCCTGGAAGCCGCGCCCACGGGGTATTCCCTGGAGGACCTCTACAGCTTTGCGGATGCCCGCCACCTGGAGAACCTCATTGCCGTCGACAATACGGCCAGCGAACCCTTTACCGCCCACTACCCCGAGCTGGTAGCCCGGGGCTTCGACCTGGTTTCCTCCAATAAGATCGCCAATACCCTCCCCTATGCCTCCTACAGGGCCCTGAGGGACCGGTTGCGCGCCCACCAGAAGCAATACCTCTACGAGACCAACGTGGGTGCAGGGTTGCCCCTGATCGACACCATTAAGCTCCTGCACCTCTCCGGGGAAAACATCACCGGCATTCGCGGGGTCTTCTCCGGGTCCCTGAGTTTTATCTTTAATGAATTTTCCGAAGGGAAACGGCCGTTCTCCGAAATCCTCCGCGAGGCGATGGCTTCGGGGTATACCGAACCCGACCCGAGGGAAGACCTCTCGGGCAGCGACGTGGGCCGCAAATTGCTGATCCTGGCCCGCGAGCTAGACCTGCGCAATGAATTCGCGGATATCCGCATCGAAAACCTTATCCCGGAACCCTTGCAGGGGGGATCCCTGGAGGCCTTCCTGGAGCGTACCCGGGAACTGGATGCGCACTTTCAAGCCCTGTTGCAACAGCTTCCCGAAGGCCAGGTGCTGCGCTACGTGGGGCAGCTTTCCGGCGACCTGCAACAGGAGAAAGGCGCCATGGAGGTGAAGCTGGTGGCCGTGCCGGAAGGGAGCCCCCTGGGCCGGGTGCGGGGCGCCGATTCCCTCATCGAGATTTATACCGAATCCTACGGGGAACACCCCCTGGTGATCCAGGGGGCCGGTGCCGGGGCCGCGGTCACCGCCCGGGGGGTCTTTGGGGACATCCTCCGCATCGCCGAAAAGGGCGATTCAAACTAATTTCGAAACCTAAAAAAAAACTAAAGTGGAAAAACATCGCACCGAAACCCAGGCCATACGGACCCAGATCCCCAGGAGCCCTTTCCAGGAGCACTCCGCCCCCCTGTACCTCACCTCCAGCTTTGTCTTTGAGGACGCCGAGGATATGCGGGCTTCCTTTGCCGAAGAAAAGGAGCGCACCCTGTATTCCCGCTACTCGAACCCCAACACCGATGAACTGATCCGCAAGGTCTGCCTGATGGAGGGGGCCGAGCGGGGGTTTGCCTTTGCCTCGGGCATGGCCGCGGTCTTTTCCACCTTTGCGGCCCTGCTCGACAGCGGCGACCATATCGTGGCTTCCCGCTCGGTATTCGGCTCCACCCATACCCTGTTTACCCAGATTTTCCCCCGCTGGAACATCTCCCATTCCTATTTCCGGTTCGACGACCTGGAATCCATCGAATCCCTGGTCCGCCCCAATACGCGCATCCTCTACGCGGAATCGCCGACCAACCCCGGGGTGGACGTGCTGGACCTGGAGGCCCTTGGGAAGATTGCGAAAAAGTACGGGCTGTTGCTGGTGATCGACAATTGCTTTGCGACCCCCTACCTGCAGCAACCCATCCGGTTCGGGGCCGATGTGGTCATTCACTCTGGCACCAAGCTCATGGACGGGCAGGGCCGCGTACTGGCCGGGTTGGCCGTGGGCCCGGAGGCCCTGATCGACCGCATTTACCGGTTTGCGCGCATCACCGGGCCCGCCCTGTCTCCCTTTAATGCCTGGGTGCTTTCCAAAAGCCTGGAAACCCTTCCCGTACGGGTAGACCGCCACTGCGAGAATGCCCTGGAGGTGGCCCGGTTCCTGGAAAGCCACCCTGCGGTAAACTGGGTAAAATACCCGTTCCTGCCAAGCCACCCGCAGTATGCCCTGGCCAAAAAGCAGATGAAGGCCGGGGGATGTGTGGTCGCCTTTGAAGTGCGCGGCGGCGTCGATGGGGGCCGGGCGTTCTTTGACCGCATCGGCTTGCTTTCCCTGTCGGCCAACCTGGGCGATACCCGTACCATTGTTACCCACCCGGCCTCTACCACGCATAGCAAGCTGAGCGCCGAAGAGCGGCTGGAAAGCGGCATTACCGATGGCATGGTGCGGATCTCCGTGGGCCTTGAGCACCCTGAAGACATTAAGGCAGACCTGGACCAGGCCCTGCGGGCCATTCCCTAGCGTTGGGCTTATTTCCGTATCTTCACCCCGTGCTTTCGAGGAAAACCAAATACGGCCTGAAGGCCCTCACCTACCTGGCCAGGAAGAAAGACCGCGGGCCGGTGCCCATCGCCGAGATCGCCCGGGAGGAAAATATTTCCCAGAAATTCCTGGAAAGCATCCTGCTTACCCTCAGGCGGAACGGGTTCCTGGGCTCCCGAAAGGGCAAGGGCGGGGGGTACTACCTGATCAAAGAGCCCGCACAAATCCCGATGGAAACGGTGATGCGGGTGCTGGAAGGGCCCATTGCCCTGGTTTCCTGCGTAAGCCTGAATTTCTACGAACCCTGTGCCGACTGCCCGGATGAGGCCAGCTGTTCGGTCCACAAGCTCATGTTGCAGGTGCGCGACAGCACCCTGGAGGTGTATCGCTCCACTTCCCTGGCGGACCTTATTTGAGCCTTCAGGGGAAGCGTCCTGAAAAACTTTCGGGGTTATTTGCGTAAGACCTCGCGGTGCCCTTACTTTGCACCTGTTCATTGCCAAACTGACCTGTTATTGAGAAAGGTGGAGGGATTAGACCCGGTGAAGCCTTAGCAACCCTTTGCCCGTTCCGGGCGGAGAAGGTGCTACATTCTAACCTTATACAGGGGCGGCCCCAGGGCCGGAATACCCCCTGAAGGAAAGATAACGTCGCATTCCGGGTTTCCCGGAGCCTCACCCTTTCTTTTCCCGGTCACCCCAAACCGCTGCAGCCATTGTAGTTGCGGGCGTATAATTGATATGACAATGCCGAAGATAGAAGACTTGCTCAAACAACGCATCCTGGTGCTCGACGGGGCCATGGGCACCATGTTGCAGCGTTACCGCTTTACGGAGGAAGATTTCCGGGGCGATCGCTTCAGGGACTGGCCAAAACCCCTTCAGGGCAATAACGACCTGTTGTCGCTTACCCAACCATGGGCCATTGCCGAAGTACACCGAAAGTACCTCGAGGCCGGGGCCGACATCCTGGAAACCAACACCTTTTCGGCCACCTCCGTGGCCATGGCCGATTACGGAATGGAAACCCTCGTCAGGGAAATGAACCGCGAATCGGCCCGTATTGCAAGGGAAGCGGCCGACGAATTTACCCGGGCCAACCCGGCAAAACCCCGATTTGTGGCCGGCAGCATGGGCCCGACCAACAAAACGGCAAGCATGTCGCCGGACGTCAACAACCCGGGCTTCCGGGCGATCACCTTTCAGGCCCTGAAGGAGGCGTACCGGGAACAGGCCGAGGGTTTGCTGGAAGGGGGGGTGGACCTCCTGCTGGTGGAAACCGTGTTCGACACCCTGAATGCCAAAGCGGCCCTCTTCGCCATTGAGGAAGCTCAGGAGCACCTGGGCACCAAAGTGCCCGTGATGATCAGCGGCACCATAACCGATGCGTCCGGCCGCACCCTTTCGGGCCAGACCGCGGAGGCCTTCCTGATTTCCGTTTCCCATGCCCCGCTGTTGTCGGTCGGCCTGAATTGTGCCCTGGGGGCGAGCCAGCTGACCCCTTACCTGCAGGTGCTTTCGGACCGCGCAGAGGTTGCCGTGTCGGCCCACCCGAACGCGGGCCTCCCGAATGCTTTCGGGGCCTACGACCAGGGCCCTGAAGAGATGGCATCACAGATAACGGAATACCTGGAAAAGGGACTGGTAAATATCGTGGGGGGCTGTTGCGGGACCACCCCGGACCATATTAGTGCCCTGGTGGAACTCGTGAAGGGATATAAACCCAGGGAAATTCCAGAAAAGGTACGGCAATGAAGGAACCCAAGCTGAGGTATTTGAAGCTGTCGGGCCTGGAACCCCTGGTCGTTACCCCGGAAAGCAATTTCGTGAATGTGGGGGAGCGCACCAACGTGGCGGGCTCGCGCCGGTTTTTGCGGCTGATCAAGGAGCAGGATTTTGAACAGGCCCTCGACATCGCCCGGGAGCAGGTCGAAGGGGGCGCCCAGATCCTGGACGTGAACATGGATGACGGGCTGATCGACGGGGTGGACGCCATGGTCCGCTTCCTTAACCTGGTCATGGCAGAGCCCGACATTGCACGCATACCGGTCATGATCGATAGTTCCCGCTGGGAAATCATCGAGGCCGGCCTGCAGGTAGTACAGGGGAAATGTGTGGTCAATTCCATCAGCCTGAAAGAAGGGGAGGAAACCTTCCTGTGGCAGGCCCGGCAAATCCTCCGTTACGGGGCGGCCGTGATTGTGATGGCTTTTGATGAAAAGGGGCAGGCGGATACCTACGAGAGGCGGGTGGAAATTGCGGAGCGGTCCTACCGGCTGCTTACGGAAAAGGCAGGCTTCCCCCCGGAGGATCTAATTTTCGACCTGAATATTTTCCCTGTGGCCACGGGCATGGCCGAGCACCGGCGCAATGCGGTGGACTTTATCGAGGCGACGCGCTGGGTGCGCCAAAACCTGCCGCATTGCAGCGTGAGCGGGGGGGTGAGCAATGTTTCCTTTAGTTTCCGGGGGAATACCGGGGTACGGGAAGCCATGCACTCTGCCTTCCTGTACCACGCCATCCGCGCCGGGATGAATATGGGGATCGTAAACCCCTCCCTGCTGGAAGTGTATGACGATATCCCCGCCGATTTACTGGAACGGGTGGAAGACGTACTGCTCGACCGCCGGGAAGATGCCACCGAAAGGTTGCTGGACTTTGCGGAGACCGTGCAGGGGGAACACAAAAAACGGCAGGTAGACGACTCGTGGCGGGACCTCCCCCTGCAGGAGCGCATTACCAGGGCCCTGGTAAAGGGGATTGACCAGTATATCGAAGCCGATGTGGAGGAAGCCCGCAAAGGGGCAGGCCGGACCATAGAGGTGATCGAGGGCCCCCTCATGGAGGGGATGAACGTGGTGGGTGACCTTTTCGGAAGCGGGAAGATGTTCCTGCCCCAGGTCGTAAAATCGGCCCGGGTGATGAAAAGGGCCGTGGCCTATCTGACCCCCTTTATCGAAGAGGAAAACCTGTCCGGCCCCGGGGCGCGCCCGGCCGGTAAAGTGTTGATGGCTACGGTTAAGGGCGATGTGCACGATATCGGAAAAAACATCGTAAGCGTGGTGTTGGCCTGCAACAATTACCAGATCGTGGACCTGGGCGTGATGGTGCCCCCGGAAAAAATCCTGGAGGCGGCACGCGAACACCAGGTCGACATCATTGGCCTCAGCGGGCTGATCACCCCTTCCCTGGACGAAATGGTGTTCCTCGCGAGGGAAATGCAGCGGCAGGGGTTCCGCATCCCCCTGCTGATCGGGGGGGCCACCACCAGCAAGGCCCACACCGCGGTAAAGATCGACCCCGAGTACCATTCCGCCGTAGTGCACGTGAATGATGCGAGCAGGGCGGTGACGGTAGTGGGCGATTTGCTGCAGCAGGAGCGGGGCGAAGCCTACGCAGGGGCCGTGAAATCGGAATACGCCGTTTTCCGCGATAAGTTCCTGGCCCGGGGCCGGCAGAAATCATACCTCAGCCTGGAGGAGGCCCGCAAGAACCGGCTGCGCCTGTCCTGGAAGGAAGAAGACATTTCCGTGCCCCGTGAGCTGGGCATCCGCCAAATAGCGGCTATGGACCTGCGAACGCTAGTACCCTATATCGACTGGTCGCCCTTTTTCCGCACCTGGGACCTGCACGGGAGGTACCCCGACATCCTGGAGGATGCCGTGGTGGGCGAACAGGCCCGCTCCCTCTACGCGGATGCGCGCCGGATGCTCGATGAGATCACCAGGAAGGGGCTGCTCCGGGCCCGGGCGGTGTTTGGCCTGTTCCCGGCACGGTCGCGGGAAGATGATATTGAGGTGACCACCCCGGACCAGGGGGAGGTGGTCTTCCGGACCCTGCGGCAGCAGTCCCAAAAACGCGAAGGGGTGCCCAACCTGGCCCTGGCGGATTTCATCGCCCCGGTGGAGTCGGGCCTGCAGGACTATATCGGGTGTTTCTGCGTCACGGCCGGGCTGGGGGCCGATGTGCTCGCCAGGCAGTACGAAGACCAGCTCGACGATTACGGGAGCATTATGGTCAAGGCCCTGGCCGACCGCCTGGCGGAAGCCTTTGCGGAATACCTCCATCGTGAGGTGCGGGTGCGCCACTGGGGGTATGCTCCGGAGGAACAGCTCGACAATGCCGCACTGATCCGGGAAGCCTACAAGGGCATCCGCCCTGCACCCGGGTACCCCGCCTGCCCCGACCACCTCGAAAAACAAACCATCTGGGACCTGCTCGGGGTGGAGGAGCGCATTGGGGTGAGCCTCACGGAGAGCCTGGCCATGTGGCCGGCAGCCAGTGTCAGCGGCTATTATTTTGCCCATCCGCAGGCGCGGTATTTCGGGTTGGGGAAAATCTGCAGGGACCAGCTCGCCGATTATGCGAACCGCAAGGGGATTTCCCTGCAGGAAGCAGAAAAATGGCTGGGCCCCAACCTGGCCGAAGAAGGATAACCCTTACCCGTCTTACACCATAAAAACCGGAAGCTACAGCAGTACAAGAACCATGAAAGTAACCGAGCATATCGCCAACGCCAGGCAGACCCTTTTTTCGTTTGAGGTCATCCCCCCGGTAAAGGGGAAGAACATTGAGGAACTCTACCGCAACATCGACCCGCTGATGGAGTTCAAACCCCCGTTCATCGACGTGACCACCTCCAGGGAGGAGTACGTCTACATCGACCGCGACGGCCTGCTTGACAAACGGCGGACCCGGATGCGGCCCGGCACCCTCGGCATTTGCGCCGCCATCATGCACAAGTACGACGTGGATACCATCCCCCATGTGTTGTGCGGGGGGTTTACCCGGGAGGAAACCGAATACCTCCTGGTCGATTGCCAGTACCTGGGGATCGACAACGTCATGGCCCTCAGGGGCGATGCCATGAAGGAGGAAAAGTACTTTACCCCCACCGAGGGGGGGCATACCTATGCCTCCGAACTGGTGCGCCAGATTGCGGACCTGAATGCGGGCACCTACCTGCACGAGGTGGTGGAAACCGACCAGTGCGCCGACTTCTGCATCGGGGTGGCCGGATACCCGGAAAAACACATGGAGGCCCCTTCCCTGAAAGCGGACCTCAAATGGCTCAAACACAAAGTAGACCTGGGGGCCCACTACATCGTCACCCAGATGTTCTTCGACAACCGCAGGTACTTCGAGTTCGTGGAAGCTGCCCGGAATATTGGGATTACCGTCCCCATCATCCCCGGAATCAAGCCGATTGCGACCAAAAAGCACCTGCAGTTGCTCCCCCAGGTCTTCCGCACGGAACTCCCGGATGCGTTGGTGGATGCCGTGGAAGCCTGCCGCGACAACCAGGCCGTGCGCCAGGTGGGCATCGAATGGGCCATTTCCCAGTCCAGGGAATTAAAGGCGGCCGGCGTGCCGGTTGTCCATTATTATTCCATGGGAAAATCCGACAATATCAAGACCATTGCCGAAGCGGTTTTCTGAGCGTTCCCGCCGGTCAGCCGGGGGAGGGCTATTGGTAAAAACCCTACCTTTACCGGCCATGAGAAAAGGGTTCCCTGCCTTCCTTTGCCTGCTGGCCAGCCTGCTGCCCGTTTTCGGACAGGAGGCCCCGCGTTCACGCAACCTGGAGGTAAGCCCGTTCTACGGATCGGTCCTGTTGCACAACCCCGACATCTCCCACCTGATCCGGGCCCACCCGGCCGGGGTCATCCTGGCCCTTAACCGCAGGACTTTCGGGGCAGAACCCTGGGAAGAGCGCTTCGGGTACCCCGACCAGGGGGTTTCCTTCATCTACCAGGACATGGGGACGGCCACCCTGGGCGACAATTACGGCCTCTACCTGCATTACAATTTCTATTTCCTCAGCAGGCAGATGCAGTTGCGCATTGGCCAGGGGATCGCCTACACGACCAACCCCTACGACGCCGCGGACAACTTCCGGAACAACGCCTATGGCAGCGACCTGATGAGCTCCACCTACCTGATGCTGCAATACCGCAGGGAGCGCCTCTGGAACCGCCTGGGGCTGCAGGCGGGCATTACCCTGGTGCATTATTCGAACGCCAATGTGCGCGCCCCGAACACCTCCACCAATACCCTGGGGCTGACGGCAGGACTGGTCTATGAACTGGACCCCGACCCCGCGCAGGAATTCAGGCGCTGGGAGAAAGCGCCCTTCAGGGAGCCGGTACGCCTGAACCTGGTCTTTAGAACCGGGGTGAACGAAAGCGATGTGGTGGGCTCCGGGCAATTCCCGTTCTATATTTTCTCGGCCTATGCCGACAAGCGGCTGGCCCGGGTGAGCGCCATCCATGTGGGCGCGGAGGTCTATTTTTCAAATTTCCTGAAGGAACTTATCCGGTTCCAGTCCACTTCCTTCCCGGAACTGGGCGTGGCTCCCGATACCGATTTTAAAAGGGTGGGGGTCATGCTGGGCCACGAACTGTTCATCAATAAATTAAGCGTATTGACCCAATTGGGGTATTACCTCTATTACCCTTTCGATTTTGAGGGCCGGGTCTACAACCGGATCGGGATCAAGCGGTACTTTGGCGACCGGTGGTTCGGGGCGGTGAGCCTCAAATCGCACGGCGCCAAGGCAGAAGCCATAGAATTCGGCCTGGGGATACGCCTCTGAAATGCAAAAACCTATGAGAAGGCACATGCGCATCACGCTCCTGACGTTCCTGGCCCTGCTGATGGCTGGGTGCGGGGAGGATGGCCCGGATTGTTTCCAGGCGTCCGGGGATCAGGTAAGGGAGGTCCTGGAAGTACCCGCCTTTACGCGGATTACCGTTTTTGAAAACATCCGGCTGGTGCTTCGCCACGGGGAGCGGCAGGAGGTGGTTTTGGAAACCGGCCGGAACCTTAGGCCTGACGTATCCGCCCGGGTAACCGACGGCATCCTGGAGTTGCGGGACCGCAATGGATGCAACCTGTTCCGCCCTTACGGACAAACCACCTTTTACGTGACCACCCCCGACCTGGAGGCGATCAGGAGCAGTACCGGATGGCCTGTGGAGAGCGAAGGGGTATTGCCTTTTTCCGATTTGCGGCTCATTTCGGAAAGCTTTAATGACCCTGCAGCGGCCACCACCGACGGTTCTTTTGACCTGGAGCTGGATGCCGGCCGCGTGCAAATCGTGGCCAACGGCATCGCTTTTTTTAAACTCAGGGGCCGGGCCGGGTCCCTCGTGGTGACCATTGCCGCGGGCGATGCCCGGGTTGAGGCGGAAGGGCTCGAGGCAGGTGCCGTACAGGTCGACCATCGGGGGAGCAATGAGGTACGGGTGACCCCCCTGAACCGGATTGCGGGGGTGATCCGCGGGTACGGGGATGTGCTCAGCTTTAACCGCCCTGCTGAGGTAGCGGTGGAAGAACTGTTCCGGGGCCGGTTGGTATATGTGGACTGAGATGGCGTCGATCTGGCAATACTTCAGTCGATGGATACGGCCCCGGGCCCGGGAGGCAGCCTCCCGGGCGGGGGACCCCCTGGCACGGGCCGATGCCCTGCTGCATGCCCTCGTAGACGACAGGCGGGTTCCCGGGCTGGCCATCCGCGCCCTGTACCGCGGAACCGACTGGTTTACGGCGGGCTATGGGAGTGCCGACCTGGGGGGACCCACCCCGGTGGAGCCTGAAACAACGGTCTTCCGGGTGGCCAGTATTTCCAAACCCATCACGGCCACGGCCCTGGCCCGAATGGTTTCCGAAGGCGCCCTGGATCTTGACGAAGACCTACGGGCCTGGGTGCCCGAGTTCCCGGAAAGGCACGGCCGGGTAAGCCTTCGGCAACTGGCAGCCCATACGGCAGGGCTCCGGGCCTACCGGGGCAAGGAAGCCGCCCTGAACCTGCCCCTTACCATAGCGGACAGCCTGCCCCTTTTTGTGGAAGACCCCCTGGAATATAAACCCGGGGAAGGGTATGGCTACAACAGTTTCGATTCGGTCCTCTTGTCGCTGGCCATGGAACGCGCCGGGGGAAGGCCTTTCCACGAACTGGTGGAAGCCCTCGTGCTGGGGCCCCTTGGCATGGCCCACACCCACATGGAGGTCCCGGGGGCCCCGGTGCCCGGGCAGGCGCAGTTTTATACCCGCCGGGCAGGAGCGTTCAGGCCAGCCACCCCGGTGGATACCCGGTACAAACTTGCAGGTGGGGGCTACCTGTCCACGGTATACGATATTTGCCGGCTCGGGCAGGCCTACCTCGAGGGGCGGGTTGCCCCCCGGGAAGTACTGCAGCCCTTTCTGACGACACAGCAGGTTGGCGGCGCGCCTACTTATTACGGGCTGGGGTGGCAGGTGAGTTTTGACGGCGAGGGGCGACCCTATTTTGGGCATATCGGCAATGCCGTGGGGGGATACAGCAACTTTTACGTGTATCCGGAAAGCGGATTGGTGGTCTGCGTTTTGGTTAATTGTTCCGCGCCTGAAATACAGCCCGTCCTCGACACTGTGGTGGGGGCCTTGCACCAAAGCGTGCCCCCGGTGTCATAGGCCGGGGGTACCGGGCCTGTTTTGCCGTAAAGAAATCCACAGGGCTTGCCGCTAATTTGCGGCAAAGTTTTACCTTACCCTCCCTAAAGCCCTCAATCGATGCCACACCCGTTTTTTCCACACCCCCAAAGAACTGTTTTGTTGCTGCTTTGCAGTCTATTCGCCTTTGCTACCGCGCTGCCCCAGGAGGGCGACAAGGAGGGCCCGGAATCCAAACCCATCCCGGAACCCCGGCGATTCGTCACCGAACACCAGATTCAAAACGGGGGAAAGCAGGTCGTTTACACCGCCACTGCCTCGGAGACCTACCTCAGGGATTCCTCCGGGGAGCCCGTGGCTTCCATCTGGTCGGTGGCCTATACCCAAAAACAGGAAAAAGACCGGCCCGATCCGGCCCGCCGTCCGGTCACGTTCGTTTTCAACGGTGGACCGGGTTCCGCGTCGGTTTGGCTCCATATGGGGCTGCTGGGCCCCCGCCTGGTGAAGGTGGATTCCGATGCGCGGGAAGATGACGGGGCCGCCCCATATCCCCTGGCACCCAATACCGAAGGCGTGCTGGACCTTACGGACCTGGTTTTCATCGACCCGGTGGGTACTGGGTTCAGCCAGGTCATCGGGAAAGGGAAGGTGGAGGATTTCTGGGGGTTGAAGCAGGATGCCACCTCCATAGCGCACTTTATCAGGGAATGGGTCAGCACCCACAACCGCTGGATGTCGCCCAAGTTTATTGCGGGGGAGAGCTTTGGGACCACCCGGGCGGTAGGGGTGGCCCACGAATTGGAAGGGGAAGGGCAGGATATGGCCCTCAACGGGCTCATCCTGATCTCCCAGGCCCTGGATTACGGGGGTTCCACCTCTGAGCACGACAACATCGCCTCCTTCATTACCTATTTGCCCAGCATGGCGGCCACGGCCTGGTACCACAAAAAAGCCGGGCAGGGTAAAACCCTGGAGGAATTTTTGGCGGAATGCCGCGAGTTTACCTATAGCCGTTATGTTCCTGCCCTCTACCGGGGGGCCACCCTGGGGAAGGGGGAAAAGGAAGCCGTGGCGGAAGAAATGGCCCGGTTTACAGGGCTGGACCGGGAGTACCTGCTGGACTCTGACCTCAGGGTGCTGGTACCCCGTTTCCAGAAGGAACTCCTTCGGGAAAAGGGAGTGGCCCTCGGTCGGCTGGACGGCCGTTACCTTGGGCCGGAGATCGATCCCTTTACGGACGGGCCACACCTGGGGGACCCGGCGAGCTACCAGATCAGCGGGGCGTACACGGCGGCCATTAACCACTACCTGAGGACGACCCTGGCGGTGGTTATGGATCGTCCGTACCTGATTTCCAACCCTCAGATTTATGGCAAATGGAACTGGAAGCCCGTGCCCGAGGGGCAGGGTTGGGAACCCGCCCGGGTAAATGTGGCCAGAAAACTTGCTGAGACCATGAGGCGCAACCCCGATATGCGGGTGATGGTGGCCAACGGATATTACGACCTGGTTTGCCCCTTCTTCGATGCGGAATACACCTTTGCCCGCCATGGGATCCAACCCGAAAAGGTTTGGATGACCTATTATGAGGCGGGACACATGATGTATATACACGAACCGGATTTCCTCGGCCTCACCCGGGATATCCGCGAATTCCTGACCGGGAAAGCAAAACCCTGAATCCGTAGCGGCTTTCCCGGGGGAGGGGATGGAAGTACAAAATAATAGCCTATGGATACAAGCGTACTGATCCGGGGGATCTGTTATGATGCGAAGTCTTCCTTTCTCAGGGGGACTGCCGGGGGACCGGCCGGGATCCGGGCGGCCCTGCATTCGGGTTCCATGAACTGGTTTCCGGAGGACCTCACCGACCTGGGGGACCTTGCGGCCCAGGATGTGGGCGATTTCCAGGTGGAAGCGTACCCGGAGATCGAGGCCCTGACCCTGCAGCACCTGCAGGAAGGAAAAAGGCTTTTTACCCTGGGCGGGGACCATTCCATTACCTATCCCATCGTAAAGGCCCTGGGGTCAAAATACCCCAGGCTGGATATTTTGCATATCGATGCCCATCCCGACCTGTACGACCAGTATGAAGGCGACCCGTTTTCCCATGCCTGCCCCTTCGCCAGGATCATGGAAGAAGGCCTGGCAGAACGCCTTGTCCAGGTCGGTGTCCGCACCCTGAACCCCCACCAGCGCGACCAGGCCCTGAAATACGGGGTGGAAAGCTATCCGATGCATGCCCTGGACCAGCTCGGACCCCTGACCTTTTCGAACCCCGTTTACATTTCCCTGGACATGGATGCCCTCGACCCGGCCTTTGCCCCCGGGGTTTCCCACCGGGAACCCGGGGGGATGACCACCCGCCAGGTGATTGCCCTGCTCCAGGGCCTTAGGGGGGAGGTTGTGGGTGCTGACCTGGTGGAATACAACCCGCTGCAGGACCTTGGGGAAACCACGGCATATGTGGGGGCCAAACTGATGAAGGAACTCCTGGGGGCCATGGCCCGGCGGCCCTCCTGAACCGAATCGGAGGCAGCCTTTGGCCATCCGGCTTCCTCCATTCGCTTTTCGCCATGCTGGGGTGAACGGGAAAACCCACCTGACCAGGCCTTGCATTGGCGTGAATTTTGTACTTTAACGGGGTACCCCCAAGGGTACCTTTTAAAGGCGCACCCCATGGAATCACTGGATTTTTTCTGGGAATGGCTCAGGGAACACCCAACGGCAGAGATCCTGCTGAAATACCTGGCCTGGCTGGTCGTGGTGGTGGGCCTGATCGCCTACTTCCGACGCGTAATCCGCAAAAAGGTCTCCGATTCGGATACCCGCTACAAGTCGCAGAAGGCTGTGGAGGTCTTCGGCTACCTGTTGCTCATCCTGATTACCGTTTCCTATTTCACGGGCAATATCAAGGACATTGCCCTGGCTGTGGGGCTGTTCACCGCAGGCATCACGATTACCCTGCAGGAACTGATCCTGAGCATCGCAGGTTCGGTTTATATTTTCCTGGTTAAGGTCTACAAGCCGGGGGACCGGATCGAGATCAACAAGATTAAAGGCGATGTAATCGATATCGACAGCATCTACACCACCATGATGGAAATTGGGGAATGGGTGAGTTCCGACAACTACAGCGGGCGCATTGTAAAACTCAGCAATGCTTTTGTGTTCAGGGGGCCGGTGTATAATTATTCCCGCGACTTCCCCTTTATCTGGGACGAATTTGACCTGCCCATTCGATACGGCTCCGATGTGGACCTGGCCAAAAAGATTGTAACCGGGGTCGCCACAGAGGAACTTTCCGCCTATGTGCGGGAATCTCACGAGGAGTGGAAGTCCGTAGTAGGCCGCTATTACACCGAAGACGCCCGAGTGGAACCTTCCCTGGCCATTACCCTGACCGACAACTGGATCCGGTTTAACCTCAGGTATATCGTGGACTACAAGCGGCGCAGGCTAACCAAAGACCTCCTCAGCCACCGGATCCTGCAGGAGGTGGAAAAAACAAACGGGAAGGTACAACTGGCCTCCGCTACGGTGGAAATCGTCAGGATCCCGATACTGGAAATGGATTCCAAAAAAGAAGTGAACTCTGCGGGACAAAAGGGGGATGAAGAAAAGTAGCAACCCGGTGAAACGCAAAGCCGAATGCTTATGAGATACCTGGAAAAGGCCTTTGATACCCTGCTCTCCGAACGGACCAAACGGCAGACGGAGCGCGTTATCCTCAGTATTGCCATCCTGAGTTTTATCTGCCACCTGGGGTTGATCCTGCTGGTGGACCTGGGGGTATGGTCCGCGAAAAGCGATCTGCTCGACAGCCCGATTGCAGCCATCTATACCCCGTTCTCCTTCATCCTGATCTATGAGGTGTACCTGTTGATCTTTTACCTGCCAAAATCCATCACCACCTACATCGGCAAGCAATACGAGATCATCACCCTGATTATTATCAGGCGGCTCTTCAAAGACCTGGCCAACCTGAAGCTTTCTTCTAACTGGTTTGACCTGCAGGACGACCTTCAGTTTACCTACGACCTGGTGGCTTCCGTGATCCTGTTTTTCCTGATCTACCTATTTTATGTGCAGAGCCTCAGGCGCCGGCAATTGCTCGCGCCGGGCGGGGATGCCGCGTCGGGCATCCAGCGGTTTATCAACCTCAAAAAGGGGGTCGCCACCCTGCTGGTGCCGGTCTTCTTCGGGACGGCGGTTTACCTGTTCCTGCAGTGGGGCCTGGCCTCCCTGGGGATTACGGACCCGGCAGGAATCTCTTTCAAAAACATCAACAGCGTTTTTTTTGATGAGTTTTTCACCATCCTCATCGTCGTCGATGTGATCTTGCTGCTGGCCTCTTTTTACTATTCCGACCAGTTTCACAAGGTGATCCGGAATTCCGGTTTTGTGATTTCCACCATCCTGATCCGGCTCTCCTTTTCCGTTGAAGGGGCGTTGAACACCATCCTTATTGTGGCGGCTATTTTCTTTGGCTGGCTGATGCTGCTGATCCACAACAAGTTCGAAGCCCGCATGCGGGAGCAGGGGGCATAAAAAAGGGGGGCAACCGGCCCCCCTTTCTAAAACCAGGGATCAGGAACCTAGAATTCCAGCTTGGCCCCGACCTGTATACTTCCCCAGGTGGCCTCATCCCAGATGTTCTCCCAGGAGGCGTTGAGTTCGAGGGTGTCGAGGAGGTCGACCCCAATAATCGGGCGGAAATAAAAGCCCCCGTCGAGGTAGTCCGACAGTCCTATGGCATAACCCACATCGGCTCCCCCCCTAAGGGTCCCGAAGAGGGTCAACCGGCCGGCTGCCCCAACCGGGAGGAACATCCCGTTGTCGAGGTCGCCGAAATCCACAAAGAAATTGCGGAAACCAACAGTAGGCCCGAGGTTGATGAAGGCATCCTCCTGTTTAAACATGTAATAGGCATCAATACCGATCATGAAATCGGAGATGTCAGCGGCATCCGCGATAGGGATACCCACGGAGGCCCCAACCTCGAAATTGCCCTGGGCCTGTACTGCCCCCAGGGTACATACAGCAAGAATAGTCAGGAATAGTTTTCTCATCGTCTTAAGGATTAAAGATTCCTGTGAAGATACAAAAAAAAGTGTGTCGTTCGTCGATCAGACCCTTTTAAATATGAAGGTACGAGATGTTCACAAGTAGATTTTAAGCATCCGGAACCAAAGACTCCCGGCCGAAGGCGCCTGCCTGATGACAGGGATTCGGTACCTTTGCCAAAACACACCCATGCCCCATAGATATCCGGATTTCGCCAGGGTAATTTCCATCGATCAAACGGAAGGCAAACGGTATAGCCTGGAAATTGCACTCGATGGCCAGGCGGATGACCCGCTGCTGGTGATCCAGAAAAACCCCAGCAGGGCGGATGCCCAGGTTTCGGACCATACGGTAAACCGGGTGCTGCGCTACCTCCACTACCACCGCGGGCAGATTCCATGGCTGCGCAACATTGGAAGGGTGGTTTTCCTGAACCTTATCCCCTGGTACGAAACGTATTCCGAAAACCTTACCCGGATCGGGCAGGAGTTGGCCGACCCCGGGAACCTGACCGCAATTGCCGGCTTTGCTTCCACAGGCGGCCCCTGTATTATTGGCTGGGGGAATCCCCCGAAGGGGCTCAAGGCCCCTTATGCCGAATTAAGCGAACAGGTGCTTGGCCTTTTGCGAATGGCGGGCAACCCGGTGTTCCATGTCGGGACCTTAACCCGCCTGGGGTATCCGAGGCATGGACAGTTTTGGGGATACCGCGATCCGATGCAGCCCCTGTAACAAAATGCCATTGAAAGCGTCTTTATAAGTACAGGGCTGTCCGGCCCATGTATCCTAAAACCAATATCGATGGCCAGCATCCGGCTCGAAATATCACATAAGAGTGTTTTGGTGGGCATTTGCCTGATCGCACTGCTTTGGAATTCCCGTTGCCAGGCGGAGGAGGCCGCCACCGTTCAGGCAACCGGCACAGAAGCTTGTGTAGGGCAGGCTGATTACGCCTTCCGCTAGGGACGGGGGAACTACCCTCCTCCCGGGTTAAGCCAAAAAAATAAAGCAGTGCTCCCCGGGAGGTCTCCTTTTTTTTCAGGTTATTTTCCACTTTTGCACCATCTTTGATAGGAGTATGCGGGGGCCTTCCCCAAGCGAACCAAAAAACACGCGGCACCTATGAAAACGTTTATCCTGGCCTCCCTGGCCCTGCTGGCCATGACCCGCTCCGGGCAGGCCCAGTCTAAAAATTTCCTGGATCAACCCTATCTGGAAACGGCTGCCCGGGCCGATACCCTGGTAACCCCCGATCGCATTTACCTTCAAATCGTTTTGCAGGAGAGCGATTCCAAAGGAAAAGTTTCCCTCGAAGCACTGGAGCAGCGGATGGGGTCGCGGCTGAAAAGCCTTGGGATTGATTTGGAGGAACAACTGACGGTCTCCGACCTGTCGAGCGAGTTCCGCAAATACTTCCTGCGCGGGCAGGACATCCAAAAACAAAAGGCCTTCCAACTACTGGTTTACGATGCCCCCTCGGCTGGCCAGGTGCTGGCCGCCCTCGAAGGGATTGGCATTTCCAACGTAACCTTGCTGAAAACGGAGTATGCGGAAATGGACGCGTTGCGCCATACCCTGGTGGCCCGCGCGGTACGCAAAGCGCGCACACAGGCAGGGGTGATGGCAGAAGCCCTGGAACAACCCCTCGGAAAAGCCGTATTCATTTCCGATAGCGGATTTAGTTTCCTCAATAAAATGCAGGAACGCGGCCGGATGGTCATGACTGCTTTTGGGGATGCGCAAATGGCGCCGGAACCCCTGCCCGTGGATTTTGAAAAAATCCGGGTGGAGGCCAGCGTGGAGGTGAAATTCCTCCTGGAGTAGGCAATCCTCGGCCGCCGTCAGGGCGGGATTTCAGCAAGGCTGCAGGGTATATTACCTTGGGGAATGTGGAGCGCCTCAGGGTTGTCCCAAAAGGGAATGCCTTGAGCCATTTTTTAACAAAAACCGGTACATGCCGGGGGGTTGCAGGATAAAAAGATATCTTGGAGTAGGGGGGGAGGGCCCCCGCAGCAAGAAAAGCGTATGTGTTACGACATCAAAGCCAGCCTGGAGGCCCAGTTAAAAAGGGCCCTGCGCCGGGGCGATGAGCAGGCCGCCCATCAGGTCAGGGAGCACCTCCTGCCCCTCACGGACCTCCCGCTATACCATGCATCAGGCTTTAGCCACCCCCGCCTGCTGGTCTATACCGATGCGAGTCCCGATTACCCCAGCGTGGCTGCATGGGGCCTGGTGCCCCACTGGGTCCGCAGTCGGGAGCAACAAAAACGACTTTGGAACCAGACCCTGAATGCCCGGTCGGAAACCGTTTTTGAGAAACCGGCTTTCCGGGACGCAGCCAGGGACCATCGATGTTTGCTATACCTCGACGGATTTTATGAACACCACCATTACCGGGGGAAAACCTATCCCTTTTTCGTGAGCCGCAGCGATGGCCAGCCCATGGCCCTGGCCTGCCTCTACAGCGACTGGGCCGACCCGGAAACGGGGGAGCTGTGGACCACCTTCAGCATTGTGACCACTGTGGGCAACCCCCTGATGGCAAAAATCCACAACAACCCCAAAGTAAACGGCCCGCGGATGCCGCTGATCCTTCCCGATGCCCTGGCCGACCAGTGGCTGCGACCCGTGCGGGACCCCCTGGACCAGGAAGCTTTGCAGGAATTGATGCAGCCCTACCCCGAAACGGAGCTTCGGGCCCATACCGTAGGTCGCCTCCGCGGAAGGGAATATCAGGGGAATGTACCGGAAATCAGCCGGGAAGTCGTCTATCCGGAATTGCAGGATCCGGGGCCGGGGAAGGCCGCCTTTTGAAAAAATAGCGTTCCGGACCAAACATCCCCCGGAGGTATTTTCTTCGTATATTCGGGTAAGGCCTGGCACGTTAGCCCTCGCTCCAACCTTCACAATTTCCTGCGTATGAAACCCACCCACTGGATCCCCGCCCTGTTGCTTTCCATCGCCCTGGTCCTGGCCGGTTACTTTGTCGGTAACCTGCAGGTGAACGGCAAGAAGTTCGATCGTTATGTTACCGTAAAAGGGCTTTCCGAGAGGGAAGTGGAGGCCGACCTGGCCGTTTGGCCCATCAATATTGCCCTTACTGGCAACGACCTGCAGGTCCTTAGGAGGCAGATCCAAATCCAGAATGAAGCGGTCTACCAGTTCTTCATGCGCCAGGGTTTCTCGGAAGATGAGGTTACCCGCGGGGCAGCCAACATCAGCGATGTAACCGCAAACCCCTATAATACCCAGGCGTACCAGAACCCCAACCGGTACCTGGCCAAATCCGAATTTACGGTCCGCACCCGCGACATCCCCAAATTGCAGAAGGCCCTGACCGAATCCCTGGAATTGCTCTCCCAGGGGATTGTGATGGGTTCCAAAAACGAGTGGCAGCCCATCGAGTATATCTTCACCGGCCTGAACAGCCTTAAACCCGAAATGATCGAGGAAGCCACGCGCAATGCCCGGGAGGTTGCCGAAAAGTTCGCCCGGGATTCCAATTCCAAGGTAGGGGGGATCCGCACGGCTCAACAGGGCCTTTTCAGCATTTCAGACCGCGATGCCAATACCCCCCAGATCAAAAAGGTCCGGGTGGTTTCCACCTTTGATTTTCAACTGGAGGATTAACCCTTTCCCGCGCCGGTCAATTCTGTAAAAAGGAGCTCGAGGTTTTTGGTCTTGCGGCTGAGCTGCAGGGTTTTTAACTGGTTGTCGTGGGCAAAATCGAAGACCACCCCCCGCATGTCGGTGCTGGTGGAAAAATGGATTTCGTAGACAAAACCACCGGTATTGCGCACGCTGGCCACATGGGGCAGGCGCTGCAGAAGTACTTCCTCCACCCGGTAGTCGAACTCCACTTCAATTACCTGGTGTTCATCCCTTCGCAGGTCCTCCATGGTCCGGTCGGCTACCAGGTGGCCCCTGTCAATAATCAGGACGCGGTCGCAAACGGCTTCAACCTCTTTCATGATGTGGGTGGAGAGCAGGATGGTCTTCTGCTCGCCTACCTCCCGTATGAGCTTGCGGATCTCCAGGAGCTGGTTGGGGTCCAGCCCGGTGGTGGGTTCGTCCAGGATAAGGACTTCCGGCTGGTGGAGGAGCGCTGCCGCCAGGCCTACCCGTTGCCGGTACCCTTTTGAAAGCTGCCCGATCTTTTTATGGGCCTCGGGCGAGAGGCCGGTTTGTTCAACGACCTCGGCGATCCGTTTTTTTCCCACGCCGTAGACCGAGGCATTGAACGCCAGGTATTCCCTGACATACAATTCAAGGTACAGCGGGTTGTGTTCCGGCAGGTACCCCAGGCTGCGCTGCACCTCCCGTGGCTGGCTGGCCACGTCGTACCCGTTTACCGATGCCGACCCGGAATCGGCCCGGTAATAGGTGGTCAGGATTTTCATCAGGGTAGACTTGCCGGCCCCATTCGGCCCCAGGAACCCCACGATTTCGCCCTTGCGGATGGAAAAGCTGATGTCGTCCAGGGCTTGCTGGGTCCCAAAACTTTTGCGGATATGTTGAACGGAGATGGACATGGGGCCTTGCCAAATTTCCGGTAAAAATACATAAAGCCCGAGACATTCCCTGATTTTTAAAGGAAGCCTGCAAGGCCTTCCTGCCCCAGGGCAAACCGGGGCCGGGAGGGTCCAGGGGCGCAGGTCTGGATTGATCATTCTGCATCAAAGCCGAGTTTTCTATTGTTTATTTTGCAGAATTTGCCACGGTTTCCTTAAAAATCCCAAAAAATAGGCGGGTAAAGTCGGGATTTAAAATTAATGGCTACCTTAGCCGCCATATTGCGAAGAGGATGACTGCGTACTTCTGGAACGGATTTTACTTTTACTTCTTTTACCAAAGGGGTACGGGACCGTTGTAGGATACGTTCAAGCTATAAAACAACAACAGGTCCCGTCTAGAGCGGGACTTTTTTTTGGCCCCTGCGGCCACCGGAAAAAATGAAGCCACTGAGGATAGCGATACAGGGCATACAAGGTTCCAACCACCACCAGGTGGCCATGGAATATTTTGGCCCCGGGATTGAACTGGAGGAATGCCTTTCCTTCCATGGGCTGGTTGACTCCCTGCTCGCCGGCCAGGCCGACAAAGGGGTCATGGCCATAGAAAATTCCATTGCGGGGTCCATTATCCCCAACTATGCCCTGGTTTGCGAGAACGGCCTGCACATCATCGGGGAACACTACCTGAACATCCACCACCACCTGATGGCCCTGGACGGGCAGGACCTCCCGGATATCCGCGAAGTGCGCAGCCACCCGATGGCCTTGCTGCAATGCAGGGAGTTCCTCAAGAGGTACCCCCACATCAAGATGGTGGAAGACGTGGACACTGCGGAAACGGCCCGGAGCATCCGCGACAGGCAGCTGGAGGGGGTCGCAGCCATTGCCCCGGCCATGGCGGCAGACCTTTACGGGCTGCAGATCCTGGCCAGGGAGATACAGACCATAAAGAACAATGCCACCCGCTTTATTGTGGTGAAAACCACCAACAAGGAATGGCCCCGGGAACGGATCAACAAGGCCTCCGTGCGGTTCCTTACGGACCACAAAAGGGGCAGCCTGGCCACGGTGCTCAATGTGATGAGCGATTGCAACCTGAACCTCACCAAAATACAGTCCCTGCCGGTTATCGATACCCCGTGGAAGTATTCCTTTTTTGTGGATGTCACCTTTGACCAGTACGCCCATTTCGAAAAAGCCAAATCCCTGCTTTCCCTCATGACGGAAGATTTCCGTGTTTTGGGGGAATATCAAAACGCCCGCCTATGATCCAGGAAGCCCAACGATTGCAACAGGTATCGGAGTATTATTTTTCCCGTAAACTCCGGGAAGTCCGCCAAATGGCGGCTGAGGGCAAGCCCATCATCAACATGGGGATTGGCAGCCCGGACCTTGCCCCGGCGGCTGAGGTGCTGCAGACCCTGATCAGCGCTGTCGAAGATTCCGGGGCGCATCAGTACCAGAGTTACCAGGGGTTGCCGGAACTCCGGGAAACGATTGCAGGGTTTTACCAGCAAAAATTCGGGGTCTCCTTAGATGCGGCTACCGAGGTCCTCCCGCTGATGGGTTCCAAGGAAGGGATTATGCACATCAGCATGGCGTTTTTAAACCCCGGGGACAAGGCCCTGATCCCCAACCCCGGATACCCGACCTACGCCTCAGTCACCCGCCTGGTCGGGGGGGAGCCGGTGAGTTACCCCCTGACCGAAGCCAGGGGGTGGTTCCCGGACCTCGATGCCCTAAGGGCCGGGGGCCTGGAAGGGGTCCGGCTCATGTGGGTAAGCTACCCGCATATGCCCACGGGAGCCACGGCCAGCGGAGACCAGTTCAGGGAACTGGTCGATTTTGCCAGGGAGCACGACATCTTGCTGGTAAACGATAACCCGTATAGTTTTGTGCTAAGCCGCAGGCCGCTCAGTATTTTGGCTACCCCGGGGGCCCACGGACACGTGCTGGAGTTGAATTCCCTGAGCAAAACCTTTAACATGGCCGGCTGGCGCGTGGGGATGCTGCTCGGGGCCGGGCCCCTGCTGCAGAGCGTGCTCAAAGTCAAGAGCAATATGGATTCCGGGATGTTTTACGGCATACAGAAGGGTGCCGTTGCCGCCCTGAAGAGCGGTCCTTCCTGGTTTGACCACCTCGACGCCACCTACCGCCGCCGCCGTGCCGGGGTCTTCCAGCTGGCCGACCGCCTGGGGTGTACCTATGACCACAGGGCGGTGGGGATGTTCGTCTGGGCGCGCCTGCCGGAGGGCAGCCCGGATTCCGAAACCTTTGTGGATCGGTTACTGCAAGAAAAGCACCTCTTCGTGGCGCCGGGGACCATCTTCGGCTCCCAGGGGGAAGGCTACATCCGCTTTTCCCTATGCGTGCCCGAGCATAAAATCAGGGAGGCCCTGGGCCGGCTGGAACCGGTTCGGGACGACCGGGGCACTTTAAAATACCCTCAGCCATGAAAATCGTCATCGTAGGTATTGGCCTGATCGGGGGTTCTTTTGCCAGGGACCTGCAACGGGTATTTCCCGGGGCGGAACTCCTGGCGATGGACCAGGACCCGGGCCACGTGGAACAGGCCATGGCGCTCGGGCTGGTCCGGGGCCCGGCTACCCCGGGCGACCTGGGCGAAGCCGACATGGTTTTGCTCTGCATCCCGGTGAACAGCCTGGCCCTGGAATTGCCCGGCATCCTGTCGCGGGTGGGGGAAGAAACCCTGGTCTTTGACGCCGGGTCCACGAAATCCCTGATCTGCCAGGCCGTGGCCGGGCACCCGAGGCGAAGGAACTTTCTGGCCTGCCACCCCATTGCGGGGACCGAGTTTGCCGGGCCTAAGGCAGCGGTAGAAGGGCTTTTTGACGGGAAGACCAATATTATTTGCGAAGTGGAACGCACCGCTTTCCGGATACAGGAACGGGCCCTGGAGGTTTTCCAGAAACTCGGCATGAGGATCCGGTATATGAACCCTGAGGCCCACGACCGCCATATCGCTTATGTATCGCACCTTTCCCACATCAGTTCCTTTATGCTGGGCAAAACGGTCATCGAAAAAGAGCGCAATGAGCGGGACATCTTCGATTTGGCTGGCAGCGGGTTCGAAAGCACCGTCCGCCTGGCGAAAAGTTCCCCGGCCATGTGGACGCCCATCTTTGAACAAAACCGGGAAAACGTGATGGAAACCCTCGACGAATATATTGCCAACCTTCAGGGGTTCAGGGCTTTGCTAAAAGAGGGCGATTTCCGGGGCGTATTTGAAGCCATGGAACAAACCAACCGTATAAAAGATATTTTACGTGGGATTCCCACCCCTAAAAACTGAAAAGACAACAATGGAAAATTCAACAGACTTACGCAACTGGCTCGATGAGATGGCCCTGCCGCACCCCCTGGTCATCGCAGGCCCCTGCAGTGCCGAAACGGAGGACCAGGTACTGAAAATCGCACATGAACTCAAGGATACCGATGTGAACTACTTCCGGGCCGGGATCTGGAAGCCCCGCACCCGCCCGGGCAATTTCGAAGGGGTGGGCGCCATAGGCCTGAAGTGGTTGCAGAAGGTACAACAACAGACGGGCCTCAAGACGGCTACGGAGGTGGCCAACCGCGCCCATGTGGAACTGGCTTTGGAACACGATGTGGACCTGCTCTGGATCGGGGCCCGTTCCACGGTGAGTCCGTTTATCGTTCAGGAAATCGCCGATGCCCTGCAGGGGACGGACCGGGTTGTACTGGTAAAAAACCCCGTAAACCCCGACCTTTCGCTCTGGCTGGGGGCGGTGGAGCGCCTTCATAGTGCAGGGATTAAAAAACTTGGGGTCATCCATCGCGGGTTTTCCACCTACGAGAAGACCAAGTACCGCAATATCCCCGAGTGGCAGCTGGCCATTGAGTTGCAGACCAGATTCCCCGACTTGCCGCTGATCAATGATCCCTCGCATATTTCGGGGCGGAGGGACCTGATTTTCGACGTCTCCCAGACGGCCCTGGACCTGAATTTTGACGGGCTGATGATCGAGACCCATACCGACCCCGACAACGCCTGGAGCGATGCGGCCCAGCAGGTGACCCCCGGGCGCCTGGTGCAGATCATGAAGGACCTTCGGATCCGAAAGGAAACCGACCAGGAAGCTGAGTACAACAGCAAACTGAACAACCTGAGGGCCCAGATCGACGTGATCGATAACCAGCTGATCGAAATCCTTGGCAAACGCATGAAAGTCGCCGACGCCATAGGGGGGCTCAAAAAGCAGCGAAATGTTGCCGTGCTCCAGACCAGTCGCTGGAATGAGATCCTGGGCAAGATGATCCTGGAAGGGGAAGGCCATGGCCTGAGCGAGGAGTTCGTGCTGAAGATGTTCAAGGCCATCCACCAGGAATCGATCAACCACCAGGAGAAAATCATCAATGCCTGAACGCCTTTCGGTGTGGAAAAGAAAAAAAATCCCCGGCTACTGTAACAATTGGCCGATTCGCCCCTCTTTTGGGAAGCGCAAAAGAAAAAAACATGAAAAAAAGAGTAGCATTATTCCTTTTCCTGGCCGCCTCCACACTCTCTGCCCAGGGGACTATTGACCGGGAAGTAGGGGAATTCCATGAGATCAAGGTCTACGACCTGATTGAGGTCAACCTCATCCGCTCCGACGAAAACCGAATCCTGATCAAGGGAAAAAACACCGGGGATATCAACTTTGTGAACCGGGACGGGGTCCTGAAATTACGGATGCCCCTGGAAAAGAAATTCCGGGGCGAGGACACCTTCATCGAGGTGTATTATACAGACCTGAAAACCATCGACGCCAACGAAGGGTCCCGCATTGTCCTCAATGAACAGCTCGAACAGGACCGCATTGAGCTACGCGCCCAGGAAGGGGCGCAGATCGAACTGGGCATGAAGGTCCGCGATGCGCAGATCCGCGCCGTGACCGGGGGCATTATCCGGGCCTCCGGCCTGGCCACCAACCAGGTGATCGTACTCAATACAGGAGGGATTTTTGAAGGCCGCGACCTGAAAACCGGATACAGCAGCATCAAAATTTCCGCCGGGGGCGAAGCGGAACTTTACGCCAGCGACGAAGTGGATATCCAAATCCGCGCAGGGGGCGATGTTATCGTGTACGGCAACCCTGCCCGGGTCAACAGGGAAACCCTGGCCGGGGGGCGTATCATTATCAGGGACTAGACCCCTGCCTGAGGGAACAGGCAATAATCCCCCCGGCGGTCCCGGGACCGCCGGGGGGATTTTAGTTTTTGCAACCGGCTATTTGCGGAAGATATACCGGGTGATGAAGATCCCCTGCCCGTCTTCTTTCCCGGCATCGCTCTCCACGGCGCTGGTCACAAAGACGAGTTCCCACCCCGCCGAGACCATGTCATTGATCATGGAGCTGATCACGGCGTCATTTGCGGCGATGTTCTGGAATCGGATCCCGCCAATGTTGAAGAAGTTCAGCAATTTGGTTTCTTCAAATTCCTTGATGCGGATTTCCCCCCGGTCCGATTTGTTCCGGGAATTGTCTTCCTCGGTCTGCAGGGAGGTGAATTCGCGGTAGTCGCGTTCTTCCTGCGCATTGACGATTCGCGAGCGCCCCAGCCCGCTGGATACAATGGATTCCACACTGGTAACCACCTTATACTGCTGCGCGGAGAGGTCCCACAGGAATACGGGTAGCACAAAAACGGTCAGGAGGGCTGTTTTCAGGATGCCTGGTTTCATGGTGTTGATGGTTTTACCCCTGCAATGTAAAGGGAATATTGTTATTTTGCAGGGCGCCTGAGCAAAAATAATGAAGGGAACCGTCTACAAATCGACCGGAAGCTGGTACCGGGTAAAATCCGAAGACGGTTCGTTCTACGATTGCCGGATCAAGGGCCGCTTCCGCATCGAGGGGATCAAAAGCACGAACCCGGTGGCGGTGGGCGATGAAGTCCTTTTCCAGGTGTCCCGCGAGGGCGACGAAACCGTGGGCCAGATCCACGAAATCCTCCCCCGTCGGAATTACCTGGTGCGCAAGTCGGTAAAGCTTTCCAAGCAGGTGCACATGATTGCGGCCAACGTGGACCTGGTCTTCCTTTTGATCACCCTGGAGAACCCCCGCACCTACCCGGAGTTCATCGACCGTTTCCTCGCCACGACGGAAGCCTACGGGGTCCCCTGCGTCTTGTTGTTCAACAAGGTCGATACGCTCAGCGAGCACCTGCGCGACGAAACCAAATACATGGCGGCCCTGTACCGCGATATCGGGTACACCTGCATCGGGATTTCCGCTACCACCGGTAAAAACGTGGAACAGGTAATCGCCCTGATGAACGGGAATACCTGCATTTTTACCGGCCATTCCGGGGTGGGGAAATCGACCCTGATCAACCGGATAGCACCCGACCTGGCCCTGAAAACCTCCGAGACCTCCGAACAGCATAAACAGGGGCAGCACACCACCACCTTTGCCGAGATGTACGACCTCCCCTTCGGCGCCCGGATCATTGATACCCCGGGAATTAAAGGGTTTGGGCTGGTAGATATGGAAAAGGAGGAGATCGGGGATTACTTCCCTGAATTCTTTGCCCTCAAATCCGGGTGCCGGTTCCACAACTGCCTACACCTCGATGAACCGGGCTGTGCGGTGAAACAGGCGCTGGAAGAAGGAAAGGTGGCCTTAAGCCGCTACCGTTCCTATGTGCAGATGGTTACCGGGGACGACGACACCTACCGCATGGGACCAAAGGAAGGATCATGAGGGCCGTAATCCAAAGGGTCCGGGAAGCCAGCGTGACCGTGGAGGGCACGGTCGTTTCCGAAATAGGGAACGGGTTGCTGGTGCTCCTGGGGATCGCCGAAACCGATACCCCGGAAGATGTCGACTGGTTGGTGCCCAAAATTGGAAACCTCAGGATTTTCGGTGATGCGTCCGGGGTCATGAACTGCTCGGTGCTTGAGACGGGGGGCGAAGTGATGGTGGTGAGCCAGTTTACCCTGCTGGCGCAGACCAAAAAGGGCAACCGCCCGTCGTATATCCGCGCGGCCCGGCCGGAAACGGCGGTGCCCCTGTACGAAACCTTTGTCAGGCAAATGGAGGCCTTCCTTGGGAAAAAAGTGGGAACCGGTATCTTTGGGGCCGATATGAAAGTCGCCCTGCTCAATGATGGCCCGGTAACCCTCTGGATCGATACGAAAAACCGGGAATAACCAAAGTTTGCGCCCCGCAGGCCGATTGCGTAGTTTTGAAAAAATCCGTATCCGATGAATATTGAGAACGCACAACAGGCGGTCGACGACTGGATCAGGGACCATGGGGTCCGCTATTTCAATGAACTCACCAACATGGCCCAGCTCACCGAGGAGGTGGGGGAAGTGGCCCGGATCATTGCCCGCAGGTACGGGGAACAGAGCGAAAAGGAATCGGACCGGGAAAAGGACCTGGGCGAGGAACTCGCCGATGTGGTCTTTGTGGTTCTCTGCCTGGCCAACCAGACCGGGATCGACCTGCAGGCCGCCTTCGAGCGCAAGCTCGACCTGAAGGCCCGCCGGGACCACCAGCGGCACCAGGACAATGAGAAGCTCAAATAACCCTGCCATACGGCGTTCACTTTAAATGTCCCGGCTTTGACCATACAACTTTCAGGCCCTGCAGGGTCCACCATACGGGGTGCCATAGACATTACCGGCTCCAAAAGCGAATCGAACCGCCTGCTCTTGCTACAGGCCCTCTACCCCGGGATCCGCGTGGAAAACCTGTCGAATTCCGATGATGCCCGGGCCATGCAGCAGGGGCTGGACGCAGGAGGGGGGACCATCGATATCCACCACGCGGGTACCGCCATGCGGTTTTTGACAGCTTACTATGCGGCCGCCGAGGGCCGCGAGGCCATCCTTACCGGGTCTGACCGGATGAAGCAGCGGCCCATCGGCATTTTGGTAGATGCGCTTCGGGCCCTGGGGGCCGAGATCGAATACCTCGAAAATCCCGGATTCCCTCCGCTGCAGATCCGGGGCCGCCGGCTTCAGGAAAAGAAGGTCACCCTTCCGGCCGACGTGAGCAGCCAGTACATTTCCGCCCTGCTCCTGGTTGCCCCATCCCTCCCGCAGGGCCTTGACCTCCGGCTGGAGGGTACGGTGACTTCCCTGCCCTATATCCGGATGACCCTGGGCTTGCTCGGCCGCCTGGGGGTGGCCAGTGAAATGGAAGGCAACCGCATCAGGGTGTTTCCCAGGGAGACCCTTTCGGAGCAGGGATGCACCGTGGAATCGGACTGGAGCTCGGCATCGTATTACTACAGTATACTTGCCCTTTCCAACCCCGGGAGCCGGGTTTCCCTGGGGTCTTACCGCCCCGATTCCCTGCAGGGGGATAGCGTCCTGCAGCACCTTTTTCCAAAGTTGGGGGTGGAGTCGACCTTTGAAGGAGACCGGCTCGTGCTACGGCGGACAGAAGCCCCCCCGATCGACCACCTGGAACTCGACCTGATGGAAGCGCCCGACCTGGCCCAAACCTTAGCGGTCTGTTGTTTCGGGTTGGGTATTTCCTGCGACCTCACTGGCTTGCATACCTTGAAAATCAAGGAGACCGACCGGCTACTGGCTCTGCAGGCCGAGCTCTCCAAACTGGGGGCCGATGTACAGGTCACCGGGGAATCGCTGCATTTGCAGGCCGGGGGCGCCTTCAGGGAAGGGCAGGTGGTGGCCACCTATAACGACCACCGCATGGCCATGGCCTTCGCCCCCCTCGCCCTGAAAACAGGCCTTTCGATTGAAGATGCTGGGGTCGTGTCCAAGTCGTACCCCGGATTCTGGGAGGACCTTGAAAAGCTCGGGTTTAAGGTCAGGGAAGCCTGAGGCGCAAAACGGCCCGCGCATGCGCCCGAATCCCTGTAAAGGCACCCCACTAACCCCGGCCGGGGGAATATAATGGGGCATTTCCTTGACATCCCCTTTGAAGGGGTCGTATATTTGCAGCTTCAAAACTGAAAACTCCCAGCATGTTATGAAGCTTTCACATTTCAACTTTGAATTGCCCAAAGAATTGCTTGCCGAATATCCCGCTGACCACCGGGATGAAGCCAAACTCATGGTCATCCACCGCGATACCGGCAAGATCGAGCACCGGTTGTTCAAAGACCTGATCGAGTACTTCGACGAGGGGGATGTGATGGTGCTGAACAATACCAAGGTGTTCCCCGCCCGACTCTACGGGAATAAGGAAAAAACCGGGGCCCGCATCGAGGTATTCCTTTTAAGGGAACTGAACCAGGAACAGCGCCTCTGGGACGTGCTGGTGGACCCCGCGCGCAAGATCCGCATCGGGAACAAATTGTACTTCGGGGACGATGAATCCCTGGTGGCCGAAGTCATCGACAACACCACTTCCCGGGGCCGGACCCTGAGGTTCCTCTACGACGGGTCGTATCCCGACTTCCGCCGCAAGCTCCGCGAGCTTGGGCAGACCCCCCTGCCGAAATACATCAAGCGCGAGGTGGAACCGGAAGACGAAGAGCGCTACCAGACGATTTATGCCAAATATGAAGGGGCCGTAGCCGCCCCTACGGCAGGGTTGCATTTTTCGAAGCACCTGCTTAAAAAACTGGAAATAAAAGGGGTGGAATTCTCAGAACTCACCCTCCACGTGGGCCTGGGCACGTTTAACCCGGTGGAGGTCGAAGACCTTTCCAAACACAAAATGGATAGTGAGGAACTCATCATCGACGAGCGGGCCACCGAGGTAGTAAACAAGGCCAAACGCAACAAAAAGAGGGTATGCGCTGTAGGTACCACGGTAATGCGCGGCCTGGAAAGCGCCGTTTCCTCAGAGCAGTTGCTGAATACGTTTGAGGGCTGGACCAACAAATTCATCTTCCCACCCTACGACTTCAGCATCGCCAATGCCATGATCACCAATTTCCACCTGCCCAAGTCCACCCTGCTGATGATGGTCTCCGCTTTCATGGGCCACGACCTGATGAAGCGCGCCTATAAGGAAGCCATCCTGGAGCAGTACCGCTTTTATTCCTACGGGGATGCCATGCTGATCCTGTAGGCAGCAAACCACGCCGGGGTGCCGGCCCAAGAAAAACCACCTGTATGGAAATGGCCGAAAAGAGAGATATCCGGGCCCTGACGAGAGAAGAACTGCGCACCTTTTTTGAGGCGGCAGGCGAGCGGGTGTTTCGGGGCAACCAGGTGTACGAATGGCTGTGGAAGAAAGGGGCCCATTCCTTTGAGGAAATGACCAACCTTTCCCTCGATTTGCGGCAGACGCTGGAGGAGCACTTTACCATAAACCACATCGCTGTCGACCAGATGCAGCGCAGCAAGGATGGCACCATCAAAAACGCCGTGCGCCTGCACGACGGCCTGGTCGTGGAATCGGTGCTGATCCCCGCCAAAACCCGAACCACGGCCTGTGTTTCCAGCCAGGTGGGGTGCAGCCTGAACTGCACCTTTTGCGCCACGGCCCGCCTGAAGCGGATGCGCAACCTGAATGCCGATGAAATCTATGACCAGGTGATGGTGATCGACCGGCAGAGCCGCCTGTATTTTGGCCGCCCGTTGAGCAATATCGTTTTTATGGGGATGGGCGAGCCTTTGATGAACTACCCCAATGTGGTAAAGGCAATAGGGATGATTACCTCTGAGGAAGGCCTGGGGATGTCGCCCCGGCGCATTACGGTATCCACATCCGGGGTCCCCAAGATGATCCGCAGGCTGGCCGACGAAAACCTGCGCTGCAACCTGGCCGTTTCCCTGCACTCGGCGGTAGACGAAACCCGTACGGCCATCATGCCCTTTAACGCAAAAATGCCCCTGGAGGAATTGCGGGAAGCCATCTCCTACTGGTATCAGACGACCAAAAGCCGGGTGACCTATGAGTACGTGGTCTGGGAAGGGGTCAATGACCAGCCGGAAGACATCAGGGCGTTGCTCGAGTTTTCCAAAGCGGCCCCCTGCAAGGTCAACCTGATTGAGTACAACCCCATTGACGACGGCGGGTTCCGGCAGGCTTCGGAAGCAGCGATCCAGGCGTATGTCAGGGCCCTGGAAGGGGCGGGCATAACCGTTACCGTGCGCCGCTCCAGGGGCAAGGACATCGATGCTGCCTGCGGGCAACTGGCCAATAAAAGTTCGGGGTTGCAGGGGTAACCCGGGCTTCGGATCCGGGGTAAGGCGGTTCCCTTACTTCTGGTCGTCTTCCCGCTCCTGGTAATACTTCCCCAGGTGCCATTTTACATAGATAAACCGGGTGAGCCCAATGACCAGGATGATGGGTGAAAGGATGCTCAGAAAGTACCCCAGATCGCGGATTTCCTGCAGGATCTCCATCTTCAGGATGGCCACCCCGGAACTGAGGATCACCACAAAGGTTCGGAAATAGGCCAGGAAGGTGCGTTCGTTGGCCAGGCGGGTCCGGTCTATGGCCAGGGCGTCGGTGCGGTTTAATTTGGCTTTTTTCTTGGGCATATTAGCTTGCGGTTTTCGGTTCGGACAGGGTTAAGGTTTCCCGGGGTTTGACGGCCCCGGGGATTCGCGTTCTCCCTGGCTGAAAGGTTCAACATGGACCAGGACATGCCCCAGGCGGGGGATTTCCCTGCGCAGGTGGTCTTTCAGGCGGTGTGCCAGGTCATGCCCCTGGTAAACGGGGATTTCACCATCCACCTGGGCGTGCAGGTCGATGTGGTATTTCAGCCCTGCCTTGCGGACAAAACACTTTTCGGTTCCCCGGATGCCGCTGACTTTCAGGGATTCTTCCCGGATCTGCTCCACGAGGTCATCGTACCGGTGTTCATCCATCACCTCCCCCAGTGCCGGGCGGAAAATCAGGTAGCTGTTATATAAGATGAACCCCGAGGCGAAGATGGCGGCCCAGTCGTCGGCAGCCTCATACCCTTCCCCGAAGATCAGGGCGATAGCGATTCCCAGAAAAGCCATCACGGAGGTAACGGCGTCGCTGCGGTGGTGCCAGGCATCCGCCCGCAGGGCCGTACTCCCCGTTTCCCGGCTTTTTTTCAGGACGAGCCGGTAGGAGGCCTCCTTCCAAAGGATGATGCCCCCCAGCACCAAAAGCGTCCAGGCTTCCGGGGTTTTATGGGGGGTCCGGATATGCCGGATACTTTCGTAAACGATCACTACGGCCGAGCTCACCAAAAAAGCGACCACCAGGAAGGTGATGAGCGGTTCGATCTTGCCATGCCCGTAGGGGTGGTTTTTATCCGCGGGCTTCCTCGCATAGGTCAGCCCAAGCAGGACCAGCAGGGAGGAAAAAACATCCGTGGTGGATTCGATGGCATCGGCAATCAGGGCATAGGAATGGCCGAAAAATCCGGCAAGGCCCTTGATCAGGGCCAGCAGGATGTTCGACAGCAAGCTGAACCAGGTGGTCCGTATGGCTGTTATTTCCTCTGACATCGGATGTGGCTTGGACGGGGATTCAGGCAAAGATACGGGAAAGGCCGGGAACCCTCCGGGTTTCAACTATGCAGGGGGCAGCCCGGGAGGAAGGGGGGATCCGGCGCCGGGGCGTCCCTCTTTTGAGTTGGCCCGGAAACAATCGTTTTTTACGGCTTTTTTTGGCTAATTTTACCGGCCATCGGCATCCAAAACAACCCATCCCTTGAAAGTCAGCGCACAGATCCGGGAGCCCATCGAGCGGGAAATGGAACTCTTCGAGAAGAAGTTCCACGAATCCATGCGTTCCCAGGTGCCCCTGCTGAACCGGATTACCTATTATATCGTAAACCGAAAGGGGAAACAGATGCGCCCGATGTTTGTTTTCCTCACGGCCAAGCTGCTGAACCAGGGGGAAGTCAACGAACGCACGTACCGGGGCGCCTCCGTGATTGAACTGATCCATACCGCCAGCCTCGTCCACGACGACGTGGTGGACGACAGCTATAAAAGGCGCGGGTTTTTTTCGATCAATGCCCTTTGGAAAAACAAAATTGCCGTGCTGGTGGGCGATTTCCTGCTGGCCCGCGGGATGCTGCTTTCGGTGGACCACGGCGATTTCGACCTGCTTCGGATCATCTCCACGGCCATGCGGGAGATCAGCGAGGGGGAATTGCTGCAGATCGAAAAGGCGCGCCGCCTCGACATTACCGAGGCGGTGTATTACGAAATAATCCGCCAGAAAACCGCCACCCTCATCGCGGCTTGCTGCAGCCTGGGGGCGGCCTCGGTGAGGCCCGATTCCGAGGAGGTGGAAACCTTTCGCAAATTCGGGGAGCTCTGCGGCATGGCCTTTCAGATCAAGGATGACCTTTTCGACTACGGGGAGGCCCGTATCGGCAAGCCCACGGGCATCGACATCCGGGAGCAGAAGATGACCCTTCCCCTGATCCACGCCCTGAACCACGCCCCTGAAAAACAACGCAGGTGGCTGGTCACTTCTGTGAAGAACCACAATACCGACCGGGGCAGGGTACGGGAGGTCATCCGCTATGTAAAGGAATCCGGGGGGCTGGAGTACGCGGAAAGCCGGATGCTGGAATTCCGGGACAGGGCCCTTCAAATCTTGCGGGGGTATCCGCAGTCGCCTTACCGCGATGCCCTGGAATTGATGGTCAATTATGTGGTAGACCGCAAAATCTGATGGGTTTTGCGCCCACCGGCCAAAAATATTTGGCAAACCGGGCAACCTTTTTTGAACTTCACCCGTCTTTAGGTTAGAAGCACGCATGAAAGTGAAAATCATTTCCCTGTTCCGTGACGAAAATTCCCTGGTCCGAAAGGCGGCTTCGGGGGACCGTGGGGCCCAAAAGGCGATCTACGGCAACCTGGCCCCGCGGATGCTGGCCTTGTGCCAGCGCTATGTCAGGGATGCGCATTTTGCGGAGGACGTCATGATCGAGGGGTTTGTAAAGGTTTTTGCGAACCTCCACGGCTTTCGCTTCCAGGGGAGTTTTGAGGGCTGGGTCCGTCGGATCATGGTCCGGGAAGCCATCGATTTCCTGCGCCGCAGGCAGTTTGTGGTCTATGACGACACCCTCCTGGAACACCGGCAGGAGTTGCCCGACGGGGTGCCGGACCCTTACGGGGCGGAACAGCTGGAACTCCTGATCGACGGCCTGCCCGAGGGATACCGCCTCGTCTTTAACCTTTACGTGGTGGAGGGATACCGGCACCACGAGATTGCGACCCTGCTGGGTATTTCGGAAAGCACTTCCAAATCCCAGCTTTTCAAGGCCCGCAAAGCATTACAAGAACAACTGGAAGAAACCTCATACCGCAGTTATGGCATTCGATGACGTTGAAAGAACCTTGCAAAAGCGCCTCCGGGAGCAGGAGGTGAAACCCCGCGAGGCCGCCTGGGAGGCGATTGAAACCCGCCTCGGGCCGGAACCCCTGAGGCGCGGCAGGCCTGCCTGGCTCTGGCCGGTGGCCGCGGCCGCTACCCTGGCCCTGATGATAGGGTCTTTATGGTTCCTCAGCACACCGGAGGCCATGCCCGTGGGGGAGCCCGTCGTGGATACCCCGGCCCGGCCCGCGCTTTCTCCATCGGCATCGGCGCCGGGGGTGGAAATCCCCCAACAGGACCGGCCTGATGGGGAAAACCAACCCCGGGAACCTGTGGAGGCCACCCTTATCGGCGTTGCCCCCGTGGAACCGGAAGGGGATGGCCTGGAAAGCAATTGGGCCGCGGCAGGCGAAGGGCCGTTCCTCCAGGCAGGGGATACGGCCGGGCTTTCGGACCTGATCGCGCAGCATCTGGACAGTGTGTTTACCCAGGTGACCATTATGGAGGAGGGCCGGGGAGCGGTCACAGACACCGAAATCGATTCCCTGCTTCGGCAGGCCCAGCTCGCCATTGCCCGACAAAGCCGGCAAGACACGGTACCCGGGGTCGATGCGATGGCCTTGCTGAGCGAGGCAGAGCAGGAACTGGACCGCTCCTTCCGCGAACAGATTCTGGAGAAGCTCAGGTCGGGGTTCCGGAAGGTGCGAACCGCTGTAGCAGACCGCAATCAATAAGATTCAGTACCGGTTAACCGCCCCCGTTCCCCATTTGGGGATGGGAGCAGGGGGGAAGTTTATTCATCAATCATCAAATCAATTATTCATCAATCATCAAAATCAACCAACATGCACACGTTTTTACGATTTCTGATCCCGTTCCTGTTGATGGGCTGCCTGCAACACCTGGAGGCCCAGGACGATTACCAACAAAAAATCCGCGACCTGAAAGCCCTTAGGGAGCGTGTTGAAAAGGAGGAAAAAGAGGCCCTTAAACAGGAGGTCCTCCGCATCGAAGAACGCCTTAAGGCGGGGGAGGTCACGGTAGGCGAGGCCCGGGAACTCAAGGAGGCGGCCGCCCGGAAACACGCCCTGAATATTGAGAACCGGCTGGCAATGATCGACAATGAGATTGCCCTGCTCGAACGCAACCGGGGATTCGGGATGGGGGGAGAGGACCCCCTGGGGGATTCATCGCGGCACCCGGGGCAGGACGAGCCCTGGCATGACGACTGCAGGGTGCTGGGCATCGATTGCTATTTTTGGGATGACGACCACCCCCGGCCCTATGACCGGCGGACCTATTCAGACCTTGTAATTGCCTTTGGGTTCAACAACGCCCTGATCGAAGGGCAGTCCCTGGAGGATTCCCCATACCGGCTGGGGGGCAGCCGCTTCTTTGAAATCGGCTGGGCGTGGCGTACCCGGGTATTCCGGCATTCGAATTTCATGAGGGTCCATTACGGGTTTTCCTTCCAGTTCAACGGTCTCAAGCCCGAAGGCAACCAGATTTTTGTCACCGATGCCGGGGGGCAGACCTCCCTGGAGGACTTTCCCTTTGACCTGAGGAAATCAAAGTTCCGCACCGACAACCTCGTTTTTCCGGTACACCTGGAATTCGGCCCTTCCCGGAAAAGGCAGTCTGAGCACCATATCCGGTATTCCCTGAGGAACCAGTTCCGTTTTGCCGTAGGCGGGTATGGCGGGGTGAACCTGGGGGCCCGCCAAAAACTGAAATACTCCGTGGACGGGGACCGCAAAAAGGACAAGTTGAAGGGGGGTTACAATACCAGCGACCTGATCTACGGCCTCAGCGCCTATATGGGGGTGGATGGCTTCCTGCTCTATGTGAAGTATGACCTGAACCCGATCTTCCAGGATGCGGCGGTGGAGCAACGCAATATTTCCCTTGGCCTGCGCTTCGATTTGTAACAAGGCTTGAACAAGCTGTTATGGGGGCTCATGGAGCCCCCTTTTTTATGCCTCCCGGAGGGCTTCGAGGCCCCGCCGCATTTCCGGGGTCAGCGACTCCCCTTCGTATGCCTTCCTGCAGTGGGAGCAGTCTACCCGGGCCAGCGGGCGAAGCGACCAGACCGGGATCCAGAACAGGTGTACGTAGTAGGGGACCAGGGTCGCATGCAGGGTCCCTTTCTGCCCGCAAAACGGGCAGGGGACTTCCGGCAGCGGCTTTTCTTTTTTCTTCCCGGCACGGGTGCCGAAAAACAGGATGAACATGGCAGTGGCGGTTTCTGGTCCCCCAAAGGTAGGAATTCGGCGGACGTGGTAAATTCCCGGGCCGATTCCTTTTTCCTGGCATCGGTTTTCTTATTTTTAAGCCTTCCTAAAACGCTTGTCTTGATTTCCAGAAGCACCATCGACAAAGTATTCGAAGCCGCCCGCGTGGAGGAGGTCATCGGCGATTTTGTACAGCTGAAGAAATCCGGTTCCAATTTCAAGGGCCTCAGCCCGTTTACCGACGAGCGCACCCCGAGTTTTATGGTTTCCCCGGTAAAGCAGATCTGGAAAGATTTCAGCAGTGGCAAAGGGGGCAATGTGGTGGCATTTCTCATGGAGCACGAGCACGTTACCTACCCGGAAGCCATTCGGTACCTGGCCAAAAAATACCAGATAGAGATTGAGGAAACCCAGCAGACGAGCGAGGAAAAGGAAAAGGCCAGCGAAAGGGAAAGCCTGTTGCTGGTTACGGAGTTCGCCAGCCAGTTTTATTCCGATTGCCTTTGGAATACTGAAAAGGGAAAGGCCATCGGCCTGACGTATTTCAAGGAGCGGGGGTTTACGGAAGCGACCATCCGCCATTTTGGCCTGGGCTATAACCCCGACCAGTGGGACGCCTTTACCCTGGCAGCCCTTGAAAAAGGCTACCAGCTCGACTTCCTTGAGAAAACGGGGCTTACCATTGTGAAGAAGCCCGACCGCGAAGGGGCGGAGGAGAAGCATTTTGACCGGTTCAAGGGGCGGGTGCTCTTCCCCATCCATTCCATGAGCGGCCGTGTGCTCGGCTTTGGCGGCCGTACCCTGAGCCACGATAAGAAACAGGCGAAATACCTGAATTCCCCGGAAAGCGACATCTACCATAAAAGCAAGGTCCTCTATGGGATCTACCACGCCAAGCAGGCCATCGCCAGGGAGGATGCCTGTTACCTGGTAGAAGGGTATACCGATGTAATCCAGCTCCACCAGAGCGGTATTGAAAATGTCGTCGCCTCCAGCGGCACCGCCCTGACCCCGGACCAGATCCGCCTGGTGCGGCGCCTCACCCAGAATATCGTAGTGCTTTTTGACGGGGACGCAGCAGGCCTCAGGGCCTCCCTCCGCGGAATAGACCTCATTTTGGAGGAAGGTATGAATGTAAGGGTATGTACCTTCCCCACGGGGGAGGACCCCGACAGTTTCGCCCGGAAAAATTCCCGGGAGGCCATTGAGGCCTACCTGAAGGAAAACGCCCGCGATTTTATCCAGTTCAAAACGGCCCTGCTCACTGAGGAGGCGGCCAGCGACCCCATCCGTAAGGCGGAAACCATCAGGGATATCGTAAGCAGTATTGCGCGCATCCCCGACCGGATCAAACGGGAGGTATACGTACAGGAATGCGCCTCCCTGATGGGGATTTCAGAAGGGGTCCTTTTTTCCACCCTGGCCCAGATGGGCCGGAAGCAGGCCCGGGACGCCGCAGAAAGGCTGCCGTCTGCAGGGCAGATGGCCGTAGTGCCGCCGGCCCCGGAAGAAGCCCGGGTAGACATGCAGTACGAACTGGAGCGGAAGATCATCGAAATGCTGCTGCTTTACGGGAAGGAAAGCCAGGAATTTGAAGACCTGGTGCTCAAGGAAAATGAAGAAGGGAAACTGGTGCTGGAACCCGAACGGGTGCAGGCCCGTGTCTTCGAAAAGGTGTTCCTGGACCTGCAGGAAGACGAGATTGAGCTTACCCACGGGCATTTCCGGCGCATTTACAATGCCCTGATCGAGAAGCTCAGCGGGGAAGCCGAGTTTCGGGTGCAGGACCTGCTCAGCGAACTGGACCAGGAACTGGTGGAGGAGGTGTCTGCCATTTTGATGGATGAAGAAAAATACCAGCTGCACAATTGGGAGCGAAGGGACATCTACCCCAAGGCCAAACAGCACTCCCTGGCACAACTGGTCAGCGAAACGATCCTTTCCCTGCGGTGTTTCCTGATCAAAAAACGAATCCTGGCCCTGCAGCAGCAAACGGAGGCTTCGGGGGCCGCAGACAACCGGGAAACCCTGGAGGAGATTGTCAATTATCTGCAACTGAACAAATTGCTGAACACCAAGCTCAACCGGGTCCTTTCCTGAGGGCACAAAAAAAATCCGCCCGGCCGGGGCGGATTTACGAGGTAAGGCCTTTCGGGATCAATACAGTTCCAGGGCCTTTGCCTGCTGAAGCAGGTCCACCATATTGTCGACATTGAGTTTTTTCATCAGCCTGGCCTTATAGGTACTGACGGTCTTTTCATTCAGGTTCAGCCCCTGGGCGACTTCCTTGTTTCGCTTTCCGTTGGCCAGCATCTTCAGGACTTCCACCTCCCGGGTGGAGAGCTTCCGGAAGAAGCGGCGCGGTTTCTGGGTGCCTTCATCGAAGGCCAGCCGCTGGGCCAGCTCGTTGGTGATGTACATGCCCCCCTGGCCCACTTTCCTGGCCGCCTCCGGGAGGTTTTCCAGGCGGGCTTCCTTGGACAGGTAGCCATTGGCCCCGGCCCTTATGGTACTCAGGGCGTATACGTCTTCGGATTGTCCGCTGTAAATCAGCACTTTTACTTCCGGGTATTCCTGTTTGATCTTTCTCAGGGCGGCGACCCCGTTGATCTCCGGGATATCCATCTCGAGGATCAGCACGTCAGGCAATTCCCTGTTCAGTTTTTTGAAGAGTTCAGTGGTAGTGGCAACTTCTCCCATGACCTGGAAATCTTCCTGCTCCTGCAACAGGCAACTGATCCCAAGCCGGACAATGGGGTGGTTGTCCGCTATGAGTAATTTGATCATCTCTGGTTAGTTTTTTTGATTCCCCCGAACAAGTAGAATAAAACCTACATTTTATGTAAGGGTTAATCCAGTCAATGTGTCAACAAAGATGTCACAAAAATTCGGTAGGTAGAATGGAGGTGCTGTTTTTTTCGAGCTAATGCCCTCATTTATAGCTGAGAGGTCTGTTTGAGGTGTTCGGGGATCCTACAGACCGGGATAGGCTGCATTTTATGCCGATTAACGGCATTCAACCGTTTATAGATCCGGAAAACTTCCCGTTCGCGCCCGCTGAAATCCGCTTCGGCCTTCCCCTGCTGGTCCATGGCCATGGCCCATTCCAGTTCCGGGTAGGATGCGCCGATCTGGTCCTCATCGGTGCGGTCATCGCCCCAAAGGCCGTCCGTGGGGGCCGCTTCAAGGATATCCCGGTTGATGCCCAGGGTGGCGGCCAGCTGGTAGACCTCCGTCTTCAGCAGGTCGGCGATGGGGCTGAGGTCCACCCCCCCATCCCCATATTTGGTATAGAAACCGACCCCAAAATCTTCCACCTTGTTTCCCGTACCGGCCACCAGCAGTTGCTGCAGGGCGGCAAAATAGTACAGGGAAGTCATCCGGAGCCGGGCCCGGGTATTGGCCAGGGACATCATCCGGTCCTCCTCCCGCGTTACCGGGGGCAAAACTTCTAGCAGGCTGTCGAAAACAGGGGTAAGGTCAATCCACTCCGAGCGCACGTTCCCATGCCGCTCCTTGAGCCAGAAAATATGGTTCGCCGCGCGGGTCACCTGGCTTTTCGACTGGTGGATGGGCATTTCCAGGCAAAGCACTTCCATTCCCGTTAGGGCGCAGAGGGTGGAGGTCAGGGCGGAATCAATCCCCCCGGATACCCCCACCACAAAGCCTTTCATTCCGGCAGCGGTGGCATAGTCGCGCAGCCAGTCTACAATATGGTCAATTACTTCTTCTGAGTGCATCGGGCTTCGGTTTGACGTGGAAAATGGATACCTTTGTCTGGTAAAAATAGCACCTAAACCCCAAAAACACCCAAAACCTTGAACGGATTTATGCGCCCCGCCGCCAAATTCCTCACTGCCCTGGCTGCCTTCGCCATACTGGCCCGCTGTGGGGAGCCCGCGAACGGGGTTAAGCCGGAGGTCCTCGCCCTTCCCGTATCCCTGGAAGTCGACCGCTTCGACCTGGCCTTTGACCAGGCCAACCCGGAGGGCCTGCCCCGCCTTAAGGCCGCTTACCCCTACCTTTTCCCCGAGCAGTTTCCCGACAGCGTCTGGGTGCATCTGCTCACCGACACCCTGCAGCAGCAGCTCAGGGCAGAGGTCCGCAGGGCTTTTCCCGATTTCGGACCGTACCAGGCAGACCTGGAGCTTTTGTTCAAACACATCCGGTATTATTTTCCCCAAAGCCGGGTCCCTGGAAAGGTTATCACCCTGACCAACAATGTGGATTACCGCAAGCGCGTTTACCTCACCGACACCCTGCTGCTGGTCGGGCTCGACAGCTACCTGGGGCCGGAACACGAGTTTTACGGCAACTTTTCCCGCTATGTGGCCCAGGAACTCGACCCGCGCTATCTGGTGGGGGACGTGGCAGCGCAGTTTGCCGAAAGGGTCGTGCCCCTGCCCGGGGAACGGAGTTTTATTTCCCGGATGGTCTATTACGGGAAGGCCCTTTACCTGAAGGACCTGCTGATACCCCTGGCCCCGGACTCGGTAAAAATCGGGTACCGCGCAGACCAGTGGCAATGGGCCCTGGATAATGAAGGGCAAATTTGGCGCTATTTCGTGGAGCGGGAACTCCTTTACAGCACTGACCAGGGACTGGACCCCAGGTTCCTCGACCCGGCCCCTTTCAGCAAATTCCGCCTGGAGCTCGACAATGAATCCCCGGGCCGGATTGGGCGTTATATGGGCTGGCAGGTCGTAAGGGCCTTTATGGACCGCAATGAAGTGGGGCTCGATGAAATGCTGAACACCCCGGGGGAGGAACTCTTCCGCCGGGCAAATTACAAACCGCCGAAATAACATGTCAAAACTGCATACTTCCGAAATTACGCTCCGGGTTTCCCTGGACGAAAACCGGGTCCCCGAGAAACTCCACTGGTCTGCAGAGGACGGGGGGGTGGAAAACGAAGAGGCCCGGGCGATGCTCCTTTCCGTCTGGGACCACAACAACAAGGAATCCCTCAAAATCGACCTCTGGACCAAGGACATGCCCGTAGACGAAATGAAGGTATTTTTCCACCAGACCCTGGTCGCCCTGACCCAGACGTATTACAGGGCCACCCAGGACGAAAAGATGCGGGATACCATGAAGGATTTTTGCGATTATTTCGAGGAAAAACTTGACCTTCGGGGCAACAGGTCCTGACAGCCCTGCACGGCTTACGCCCTGCGTTGGCCCAGCCCCGGTAAAACAACCCATATGATGCCCCTGCAAGACCCTTTCGAAGTTCGCAAACTCGGAACCGTTACCCGTCCGTCCCCCCTGCCTTTAAGCAGCGAGGACGGAGACCAGTTGTTCAATTTTGTGGATGACACCGAGAAGATCCTCTTTAACACCTCCCTGGGGGAATATTCCCGAAGCCGCTCCGAAGGGGAGTCGCTGCTGGCCGTCGAAAAAGCCGGCCCGCGCCGGAATATTTTTTTCAACCCCGAGGAAACCACCGCCGCTATCGTGACGTGCGGGGGGCTCTGCCCCGGGATCAACAACGTGATCCGCAGCCTGGTCATGGGGCTGCATTATTTTTACGGGGTGAAGGAGATTATCGGGATCCCCTACGGCTACCAGGGCCTGGCCCCGGACAACCCCCACCCCTACCGTTACCTTACCCCTGAAAAGGTCAGGGACATCCACCAGTTCGGGGGGACCATCCTGGGGTCTTCCCGGGGCGCCCAAAAAGTATCCGATATGGTCGACACCCTGGTCCGCCTGGAGGTGGATATGCTTTTTACCATCGGGGGCGACGGCACCCTGAAAGGGGCTGAGGACATCGGGAAGGAAATCGAGAAGCGCGGGCTTAAGATATCAGTGATTGGCATCCCCAAGACCATCGACAACGACATCGACCTCATTGATAAATCCTTTGGGTTTGAAACTTCCTTTGACGTGGCATCCCCCATTGTAAGGGATGCCCACAACGAGGCGGCAGGCGCCTTTAACGGGATTGCTATTGTGAAACTCATGGGCCGCGACAGCGGCTTTATCGCCGCCTCGGCAGCCATGTCGATGCCGGTGGTGAATTTTGTGCTGGTCCCGGAGCTCCCTTTCCAGCTGGAGGGGGAAAAGGGGTTTTTGAAACTGCTCGAAAAACGGCTTAAGGCCAAACGCCACGCCGTAATAGTGGTTGCCGAGGGGGCGGGGCAGCATTTATTCGAAGAAGCCTCCTCCATTCAGGATGCTTCCGGGAACGTCAAGCACCGCGATATCGGCATCTTCCTGAAGGACCGGATTGCAGAATATTTCAGGCAGCAGGGTACCGAGGTGACCATCAAGTACATCGACCCCAGTTACATCATCCGCTCTGCCCCGGCCAATGCCAGCGACAGCATCTTTTGCAACCGCCTGGCCTACCAGGCCGTGCACGGGGCCATGGCGGGAAAAACCCGTTTTGTGGTCGGCCTGTTGCACAACCAGTTGGTATACCTGCCGATTTCTTCGGTGGTGAACCGCAGGAAAAAGATTGACCTGGAAGGGGAATTCTGGTTTGCCGCCCTGCAAAGCACCGGACAGCCCTTCCTTATGGGTTAGCCCTTGTAGAGGGTTTCATAATAGTCCACGGCCATCCGGTGGCTCGAAAAGGCCGGAAGCACATCCTCCCACGCCTGGAATACCATGGCCATCCATTTGGCCCGGTCCCCGTAATAGCAGGGGATCACTTCCTCCTCCAGCATCCTGTAGAGGTGCTGGCTGTCGCGCTCATCCTGAACTGGCAGGGGTTGGTTCGGGTCGGCCTCCGGGAGCACGAAGGCATTTTCCCCGTGGCGGCCAAATTCAGGGATCCACCCGTCGTTAGCCGTCAGGTTTAGCGAACCGTTCATGGCGGCCGTCATGCCACTGGTGCCCGAAGCCTCCCGGGTAATCCTGGGGGTATTCAGCCAGATGTCCGACCCCGCCTTCAGCTGGCGGGAAAGCTCCATTTCATAACCGGTAAGCACTGCCAGGTTGGGGAATTCCCTGCTTGCGGAAACCAGGCGGTTGAAGGTGTTGATGGCCTGGTAGTCGGAGGGGTAGGGCTTCCCGGCCCAAATAATCTGAATGGGCTTGTCGGCGCGGGAAATGAGTTCGCGGAACCTCTGATAGTCCCGTAATAGCAGGTCTGCCCGCTTGTAGCCTGCAAAGCGCCTGGCCCATACCACGGTAAGCACCCCGGGGTCAAATAGTTTCCCCGTCTGGTCCAGCACCCGCTGGAAAAGGGCGTCTTTCAGTTCGGCCTTCCTTTTTTGAAAACCGCGAATGTTTTTTTTGCCGAGGGATTTTTCAAGGAGGGGGTCAGACCAGTAGCCCGGGTGCTGGGCATTGGTGATATGGGTAATCTTCCCATCCAGGCCAAACGGGCGCCACATGTCGCGGGCCACATGGCCATGGAGGCGGGAGACCGCGTTGGCTTTCCTGCAAAGCCTCAGTGCCGCCACGGTGTAGTTGAGGTCTTCCCCGACCAGTTCTTTTTGCAATTCGGGGCCGTCGAGACGGCGGCCAAAGAAGCCGCGATGGTTCAAATGGTATCCGTTGCGCACCACATTTCCCCCGGCCTCCGGGGTATGGGTGGTGAACACCATTCTTGAGGAATCCACCCCCTGGTCCCTCAGGTAATAGAAGGCCGGCAGCGCATGGCCTTCATTCAGGTGGTAGCGGTCTGCCCCTCCAAGGGCCTGTACCACCTTGGCCCCTCCGATCCCAAGCACGATATTCTGGGAAATCCGGGTTTCTTCATTGGCGTCGTAGAGCTGGTCGGTGATGGTCCTGGACAGGTAATCGTTACCTTCTACATCCGTGGTAAGCAGGTACAGGGGCACCGTGCCGAAAATTTCCGGTTTCAGGACAAAGGCCCGCACGCGGACCTCCGGGTTGTCATTGATGGTGACTTTGACTTCGATGCCGGTATCTTCCAGGAAATTATAGCGCTTTTCGATACGCTGTACCCTCATGGTCCGGTCCTCGGCCCTTTCCTGGTCGTAGTACCCGTATTTCCAAAGCATGCCCACCCCGATCATGTTCTGTTTCAGGTCATGGGCAGAGCGCAGGTGGGACCCGGCCAGAAAGCCAAGCCCGCCCGAGTAAATCTTCAGCCCCTGCACGATCCCAAATTCCATACTGAAATAGGCGACCCGCTTGCTGAATTGGGTTGCCGGGGTATAGGGGTGGTGCCAGGTGGCGTATTTGGACGTATGCATAAGATGTGGCGTTAAAAATAAGTGCCGAAAATACGCATATTTCGCCAGTCATGGGGCAAGGGGCACCCTAAACCGCAATTTCTTTCGTCAAATGGAGGGAGCCTGCAGGCTCACGATTCAATGGCCAGCAAGGGCGTACTCGATTGCAGGGCCAGGATTCGGGTAAGACGCCCTTCAGAGGTGTTTTCCGTACGGCTGTGGTTGCGGGGGAAGATGGCAATCATATCGATTTCGTGCTGGTCGACATACTCGAAGATTCCCTGTACCACGTCTTCATTGCGGATATAGGCATGGTGGGAGTAGAAGGATTCCAAATAGTATTCAAGCAGGCGTTCGTTGCGTTCTTCCTCCTCTGAATACCCGTACGTCACGGGCCGGTTTTCAATGGTAAGGACGGTGACCTGGGCGTTGTAGGTCCGCGCTACCGCCAACAGGGTAGCCAGGTCATTGGGATCGTCAATTTCCCGGGGCCCCAGCACCAGGGCGATTTTCTTCAGCCGGAATTCCCGTTCGGCATGGGAAGGAACCACAAGGACGGGATAAGGGGCCGCCAGCACCAATTTTGAGGTCTTGGTGGTACCTTCGGGATCGTCGGAACCCGAGGTACCTATAATTACTAAATCGGGCTGTCCTTCCCGCGAGGCTTCCAGCAGCCCTTCCACGGTAGGGGGGGAAATACGGGTCCAGGAAAGCTGGGCGCGGAAGCCTTTGCCCAGTGGGGACTTCAGGGTGTCAAAGGCCTCCTGCAGAGCCGAGTCGGTTTCCTTTTCCGAAATGAAACAAATCCGAAGGTGGACCCCCTTCCTGGGGCCTGCGAAATCCATGGCATACTCCAGGCCTCGCCGGGAGGCTTCAGAAAAGTCAAAAGGGACCCAATAGGTAGCGAGCTTGCTCATTATGGCGAATATAGTAAGTGAAAGGATAAAACTAACACCCCCCGGACAATTAATTCATGACAATCCTCATTGATTTTTTCCCTGGGGGGCAACCGGATCAGCCGGCCATGGGAATTTCAAGCAACAGCACTTCGCTGTCTTGCTCCATTTCAAATTCCACGGCATCGGTTTCCCATACCCCCAGGGCATCCCTCCGATCCAGCTGTTCCCCGGCAGCCCGCAGGTTCCCCTCCAGGACAAAGACGTAGAGCCCATTGCCGGGCTCTCTGAGGGAATACGCGGTTTTTTGTCCTTTCTGAAACCCCCCGAGGTGAAGCCAGGCATTTTGGTGGATCCACAGGCCGTCGTGCTTTCCTCTCGGGCCAATTACCGAAAGCCATTGGTTTTCCGTGTTTTTGGGGTCGATGCTTACCTGGCCATACCGGGGCGCCACCCCGGCTTGGTCGGGTATGATCCAGATCTGCAAAAAGGCGACCTCCCGGTCCGGATAATGATTGTATTCGCTGTGGCGGACCCCGGTACCCGCACTCATGACCTGTACATCCCCTTGCCTGATGATGGCGGTATTCCCAAGGCTGTCGCGGTGTTCCAGGGCGCCTTTCAGCGGGATGGAGATAATCTCCATATCGCGGTGGGGGTGGGTTCCGAAGCCACCTGCCGGGGCGACCCGGTCATCGTTCAGGACGCGGAGGGCTCCGAATTGCATCCGCTCAGGGTTGTGGTATCCGGCGAAGCTGAAGCTGTGGTGGCTTTCCAGCCATCCATGGTTGGCATATCCGCGGCTATTGGCCGTGTGGACTACTTTTTTCATGGTGTCATGCAGTTTTGAGGGTACAAGTTACGGACCCTGCCAACATGTGGGGTTTAAGGAAAGGTTAAAGCCCTTTGATTTCCGGTCGGAGGAAGTGCTTTAGGAAATCCGGGCCCGGTAGGTTTGCCGGGCACGGCATCCCGCATTGCCGGAATGGCCGTAAGCGGCTTTGCGGGGTACCCGGGTTATTTCCGGGATGCCCTGTAGGCCGTGTTGATCTGCTGGATGTAGCCTAACACGTCCTCTTTCCCAAGGTCTTTGGAAGCTGAGGTAATAAAGCAGGGGGGAGGGGCCACCCAGCCCGCTTCCCCCATTTTGGCCAGGTAGGCCTCCACAGCCGGCTGACGGGCCCCGGGCTTTAATTTGTCGGCCTTTGTAAAGACAATGGAAAACGGGATTTGGTGCCCGGTGAGCCATTCCATGAAATGCAGGTCGATGGGTTGGGGTTCATGCCGGATGTCGATGAGCACAAACGCATTCAGCAAGTGTTGCCGTTGGGTGAAATAGTGTTCGATGAGCTTTTGAAAGCGGGCCTTGTCTTTCTTGGAGGTCCGGGCGTACCCATAGCCGGGAAGGTCCACCAGGAACCACTCCCCGTTGATCCTGAAATGGTTGATGAGCTGGGTTTTCCCGGGACGGCCCGAGGTCTTGGCCAGGCTTTTGCGTTGGGTGAGCATGTTGATCAGGGAAGACTTGCCCACATTGGAACGGCCGATAAAGGCGTATTCCGGAAGGGGTTCCTGCGGGCAACGGCCCACCTCCGTATTGCTGCAGATGAATTCCGCTGAGGTGATTTTCATGTCGGGTGTTTTGCCCGGTCTCGCGCCCGGGGACTTTCCTTTGCGGGCTTAAAACCCCCTTTTTAACAGCCAGGACTCCAGGATGGTGTTAAAATCATCGGGATGCTCCATCATGGGGGCATGGCCGCATTTTGGGATCCAGAATAACTCGGAATCCGGGAGCAACTCATGGAATTCCTCAGCCACCCGGGGCGGGGTCACCGTATCGTTTTCCCCCCAGATAATGCAGGTGGGGGTGGTCATGTTGGGGAGGTCTTTCGACATGTTATGCCGGATGGCGCTTTTGGCAATGGAAAGGGTTTTGACCAGTTTCATCCGGTCGTTCACCGTGGCGTAAACTTCATCGACGATTTCCCTGGTAGCCACTTTGGGGTCGTAGAAGACATCCTGGGCCTTCTTTTTGATGAACTCGTAATCGCCCCTTTTGGGGTACCCGTCGCCCATGGCGCTTTCATACAGGCCCGAGCTCCCGGTTATGACCAGGGCCCTGACCATTTCAGGGTAAAGCTTGGTGTGCAACAGCCCGATATGCCCCCCCAGGGAATTGCCCAGGAGGATGACATCTTTCAGGCCCTTGTACTCGATAAACCGTTCGAGGTACTTGGCGAAATTCTTGACGTTGGTCTTCAGCAGGGGCATGTCGTAGATGGGGAGTTCAGGGACCAGTACCTTGTATCCCTTGCGGGGGAAGTAATCGGTGACTCCCTGGAAGTTGCTCAGCCCGCCCATCAATCCGTGCAGAATGATCATCGGGGTGCCCTCCCCTTTCTCGATATAACGGTAGTCGCCGTCCGCAATGATCTGGTGTTCCATTCTGCCTCTCGCTGCTTTACAGTTCGCAAATATAGGTATTTCCCCCCAATACCAAGGGCCCCGAAATGCGGTGTTCTGACGGGGTTTTTCCGCAGGTTTTGCAGCCCTTACCCAAAGCATTCCCTGCAGATCTTCCGCGCGCGCGGACGCCTTCGGGGCCGGGAGGGGGCGTAAATCACCGTAAATTATCAACAATGTGGTAATTTGTGGTAAAATGTGGTAATAATTTCTATATATTTGAGTTCATAAATTAAATCAACCAGCCTTTTCTGTGATTTCCTTCATTGGGACATATGACTGTAAAGCCGATACCAAGGGTCGTGTCATGCTCCCTGTTGCGCTGAAGAACCAGATGGCTCCCATCCTGAGCCAGGGTTTTGTCATCAAGCGGTCCGTATTCCATTCCTGCCTGGAACTCTACCCCATGGCCGAATGGAACCAACTGATGGAAAAGATGAACCGCAAAAACCGCTTCAAGAAAAAGAACAACGATTTTATCCGCCGCTTTACCGCGGGGGTAAAGCTGGTTGAAATCGATGCGACCGGGAGGTTGCTCATCCCCAGGAACCTGATGGATGTGGCCGGGATCAACCGGGAGGTAGTGCTCAGCTCCGGCATCAACATTATCGAGATCTGGGACAAGGAGGCCTATGAAGGCGTCCTGGAAGAAACAGCGGCAGATTTTGCCAACCTGGCCGAGGAGGTGATGGGGGAAGATGGGGATGAGTTACCATAGGCCCGTTTTGCTGAAGGAGTCCGTCGACGGGCTGGCCGTCCGCGAAGACGGGGTTTATGTGGACATTACGTTTGGCGGCGGCGGTCACAGCCGCGAGATTTTGGAGCGATTGGGCCCCGGGGGGAGGTTGATCGCCTTTGACCAGGATGAAGAAGCCCTGAAAAACCGGCCCGAAGATGGGCGCCTGCAAGTAGTCAACGCAAACTTCAGGTTTATAAAGCAGTATTTGAAGTTCTATGGCATTCTGAAAGTTGATGGAATCCTCGGGGACTTTGGGGTTTCTTCGCATCAGTTCGACCAGGCGGAACGGGGGTTTTCAACCCGGCTGGATGCTGTGCTCGACATGCGGATGAGCCGGAAGGAGCCCCTGACGGCCCGGGAGGTGGTCAATGCCTACCCGGTAGAGCAGCTCAGGCTCCTCCTTCACCAGTACGGGGAACTCCGCAGGGCCGGCGCTATTGCCGGCGCCATTGCGAAGGCGCGCGACAGGGCCCCCATAGAAACCACCGGGCAGTTGAACGAAGTGCTTCGGCCATTTTTACAGCGGGGAAAAGAAAACAAAGGGCTGGCGCAGGTCTACCAGGCCCTGCGCATGGAGGTCAACCAGGAACTGGAAGCCCTTAAGGAGTTTCTGTTGCAGTCAGTTGAGTTGGTTCGGCCAGGAGGGCGTTTGAGCCTGATCAGCTACCATTCCCTGGAAGACCGGCTGGTAAAGCGCTTCATGCGTATGGGAAAGTTCGAAGGCGAGGTCGAAACCGATTTTTTCGGGAACCCCATGGCGCCTTTCAGGCCTGTGGGCAAGTTGGTGGTTCCGTCAGCCGGGGAAATAGCGGAGAACTCCAGGGCGCGGAGTGCCCGCCTGAGGGTGGCCGAGCGGGTGGAGCCCAAAACGGCATAATATAATAAGGTATGAGGAAAGGTTTGGTGGCCTTGTTAAAAGGAAAATTTCTGGTTAGCGGGGATGCCCCAAGGAACTGGTTGTTTATCGTGTTTGCCTCGGTTTTGGCAACCATCATGATTGCCAGTTCGCATTCCGCAGACCGCAAGGTGCATGAAATTGCCGCCCTCAATGAGCAGGTGAAGGAATTGCGGAGCGAATTTGTGGAAATGCGTTCAAAAGCGCAGCGGCTGAAGCTGGAATCGACGATCAGGGAGGCGGTTGCGGAAGCAGGGTTGCTTCCGGCGGAAACCCCGCCCCGGAAAATTATTGTGGAAAAATTAGTTGAATAACGGTGGCTATTACCCAAAGGCACATATTGATCAGGCTTTACCTCGTGGCGGGGGGGATGTTCCTGTTTGCCCTGGGGGTAATGGTCAAACTGATCGACATCCAGACCACAGATGGCGACAAATACCGGCAGCTCGCCCTGCAGCGCACCGAAAAAATGTTCACCATTGCCCCCAACCGGGGCAACCTGTATTCCGACGATGGCAGCCTGCTGGCCACCTCTGTGTCCAAATACACCATCCGGTTTGACGCGGAAACCGTTTCCTCCGGGGATTTCGAGGCTGAAGTGGGTGCCCTCTCCAGGGCCCTGTCCGGATTGCTCGGCCGAACCCCCGGCCATTATGAAACCCTGTTGCGGAAGGCCCGCGCCAACAAGAACCGCTATGCCCTGATCGCCCGCAACCTGGAGTATTCCCAGTATATGGCTATTAAGGGGTTTCCCTTATTTGAAAAGGGGCCCTACAAGGGGGGGATCATCGTGGAGCAACAGACGGTTCGGGAGCACCCCCTGGGCAAGATCGCCGAAAGGAGCGTCGGGTACGAGCGGTTCGATGAAAATGGCTATGCCACCCGCGTGGGGCTCGAAGGCGCCTTCAGCCGCTACCTGAGGGGCCTGGAGGGGAAGCGCCTCAAACAAAAGATCGCCAAGGGGCAGTGGAAGCCCATTGGCCTGGATAACATTATCGAGCCCCGGGATGGCTACGATGTGGTTTCCACCATCGACATCAATATCCAGGATATCGCGCACCACGCCCTTTTGAGGCAATTGGAACACTACAAGGCGGAACACGGATGCGTGATCGTGATGGAGACCCGCACCGGGGAGATCAAGGCCATCAGCAACCTGGGGCGCACCGCCGACGGGACCTATTACGAACGCCTGAATTACGCTATCGGGGAGTCCCATGAGCCGGGTTCCACCTTTAAACTGATGTCCCTGGTGGCTGCCCTGGAAGATGGGGTGGTCGATACCAGCACGGTAGTGGATACCGGAAAAGGGGTATGGCGGGTTTATGACCGCGTGGTCCGGGATTCCCGTCACGGGGGCTATGGCAAGATCAGCATGGGGGAGGCCTTCGAGGTATCTTCGAATACGGCTTTTGCCAGGACCATCCATGAGCAGTATAAGGAAAGTCCGGAACAATTTGTGGACCGCCTTAAAAAGATGGGGCTGCACCGGGAACTCGGGATGCCCATCAAGGGAGAGGGAAAACCGGTGCTGCGCAGCCCCGGGGAAAAGGGCTGGTCGGGGATTTCCCTCGCCTGGATGTCGCATGGGTATGAAGTGTCCCTTACACCCCTGCAGACCCTGGCGTTTTATAACGCCATTGCGAATGACGGGGAACTACTCCGCCCCCGCCTGATCAAGGAAGTCCGCGAATGGGACCGCACCGTGGAGCGCTTTGAAAAGGAGGTCCTGAACCCGTCCATTTGTTCCCCGGAAACCGCGGCCAAAGTCCAGCAACTCCTCCGCAACGTCGTGGCCAAAAAGCACGGTACCGGGCACCGCCTTGAAACCCCACACCTGTCCCTGGCCGGGAAGACTGGTACGGCCCAAAAGAACTATGCCTCCCGTGACCCTGACAAATTGGGGTATATCTCCACCTTTGCCGGGTACTTCCCCGCCGAGGACCCGCAGTATTCCTGTATTGTGGTCATCCACGAGCCCGATAAAAGCGTGGGGTATTACGGGGCCGACGTGGCCGGGCCCGTCTTCCGTTCGGTGGCCCAGAAAATCATCTCCGACAAGCCGGTCGTGGAGCATATCGCCAGCCTGGAGGTAGATGCCTCCCGCTACCAGGACGATTATGAGGCCTACTTCAGGATGGTGCGCGAGACCATCCGGCAGGTACCGGACCTCGAAGGGATGAGCGGCATGGATGCTGTGGCCCTCCTGGAGAACCTCGGGGTGCAGGTGGAAGTGCGGGGCAATGGAAAAGTGCGCAGGCAATCGGTTTCCAAAGGGACTGACCTGAAAAACGTCAAAAAAATCATCCTGGAACTTTCATGAAGCTGTTAAAGGATTTGTTGTACGGGGTCTCCCTGAAAGCGGTAAGTGGCACTACTTCCCTTCAGGCAAAGAGCCTGTGCTTTGATTCCAGGAAGGTGGAACCCGGCGATGTGTTCATCGCCATCCGGGGGGTGGACGCTGACGGGCACCGTTTTATTGAAGGCGCCCTGGCACAGGGGGCCCTGGCGGTTATCTGCGAGGTCCTGCCGGAATCCCTTCGCGACGGGGTCACCTATATCGAAGTGGCCGACAGCCAGAAGGCCCTGGCCGTGATGGCAGCCAACTATTACGGAAACCCCTCCCAAAACCTCAGGTTGGTGGGGGTTACGGGAACGAATGGCAAAACAACGGTGACTACCCTGCTCTACCAGTTATTCCGGCAGGCCGGATATAAGGTTGGGCTGCTGTCTACGATCAGGATCCTGGTCGACCAAACCGAGTACGAGACCCGCCTGACCACCCCCGACGCCCTTACCATAAACAAGTACCTGGCACTGATGAACGAAGCCGGGGTGGAGTTTTGCTTCATGGAAGTCAGCTCCCACGGCATTGCCCAAAGGCGGGCCGAGGGGTTGCATTTCTCCGGGGCGGTGTTTACCAACCTCACCCACGACCACCTCGATTATCACAAGACGTTCGCCGAGTACCGCGATACGAAGAAAAAACTTTTTGACGGGCTCCCCAAGACTGCCTTTGCCCTGACCAACATCGACGACAAAAACGGGTTGGTCATGATACAGAATACCCCGGCCCGCAAATATACCTACGCCCTGAAATCGTATGCGGATTTCCGGGCCCAGGTACTGGAACAGCAACTCGACGGGCAATTGCTCAAAATCGGCGGGCAACAGGTGTGGACCACCCTGATCGGGGAATTCAACGCCTATAATATCCTGGCGGTCTATGCCGTGGCGGAGCTGCTGGGCCTGGAAACCCTTGAAATCCTCAGGGGGATCAGCGGCCTTACCACTGTGGACGGCAGGTTCCAGTATTTTATATCCGGGCAAAAAGTTACAGCAATAGTTGATTATGCCCATACGCCGGACGCTCTGAAAAATGTATTGACAACCATCAATGCATTGAGGACTGGAAATGAAAGCGTCATCACCGTAGTGGGGTGTGGTGGTGATCGCGACAAGTCCAAGCGTCCGGTCATGGGGCATATCGCAAGCGAATTGAGCACCACCGTGATTTTCACCTCCGATAACCCACGATCGGAGGAGCCTGAGGAGATCATCCGGGAAATGGAAGCCGGGGTGGAACCCCAGAACCGCCGCAAAGTGCTCACCAATGAAGACAGGGCCCAGGCCATCCGCACGGCCTGCAGGCTCGCCGCCCCGGGCGACATCATCCTGGTGGCCGGAAAGGGACACGAGACCTATCAGGAAATCAAGGGGGTGCGGAAGCATTTTGACGATTTCGAAAGGGTGCGGGAAGAACTGGAAAAACAGGAAGCAAACCCCTGAAAGGGACAAACACGGACACGGCATGTTATATTACCTGTTTGAGTATCTGGAAAGGGAATTTCAATTCCCGGGGGCGACCCTGTTCCAGTTCCTGACCTTCCGCGCGGCCGTTGCGGTGCTGCTTTCCCTTTTTATCGCCACGGTTTTCGGCAAGCGCATCATCCTGTTGTTGCAGCGCCGGCAGGTAGGGGAAACCATTCGCGACCTCGGGTTGGAGGGACAAAACCAAAAGGCGGGGACCCCGACCATGGGCGGGCTGATCATCATCCTGGCCACCCTGATCCCCACCCTACTATTCGCCCGTCTGGACAATATCTATGTCGTCCTGCTGATCACCACCACCCTGTGGATGGGGGCCATAGGCTTTATCGACGACTACATCAAGATTTTCAAAAAGAACAAACAGGGGCTCAAAGGGCGTTTCAAGGTCCTGGGGCAGGTGGTCCTGGGCCTGATCGTGGGGGCCACGCTGTATTTTCACCCTGAAGTGACCATCAAGGAACCAAATGCCCGGGTGGCTATCGAAGCCGTGGGGGAACCCCGGGAGGAAGGCCGGGAAATGAAGTCCCTGATGACCAATGTGCCCTTCTTTAAAAACAACCAGCTCGATTATGCCCAATGGATCAGTTGGCTGGGCGAGGGGGCCGAGAAGTTCGCCTGGGTCCTGTTTATCCCGATCGTCATCTTTATCGTGACGGCCGTTTCCAACGGGGCCAACCTCACCGACGGGATCGACGGGCTGGCAGCCGGCAGTTCTGCTATAATCGTGCTCACCCTGGGCATTTTTGCCTGGGTATCTGGGAATGTGATTTTTTCCGATTACCTGGATATTTTCTTTATCCCCAGGGCCGGGGAACTGGTTGTGTTTATCGCTGCTTTTGTGGGCGCCCTGGTGGGGTTCCTCTGGTACAATGCCTACCCGGCCCAGGTATTTATGGGCGATACCGGCAGCCTCACCATAGGCGGGGTCATTGCGGTAATAGCCCTGATTGTCAGGAAAGAATTGCTGATCCCCCTGCTGTGTGGGGTCTTTTTTGCCGAGTCCCTTTCGGTGATGCTGCAGGTGGGGTATTTCAAATATACCCGTCGCCGGCTGGGGGAGGGGAAGCGCATTTTCCTGATGGCCCCCCTGCACCACCATTACCAGAAAAAGGGGTACCATGAAAGCAAGATCGTAACGCGCTTCTGGATCGTGGGCATCCTGCTGGCGGTGGTCAGCATCGTAACCCTGAAAATCCGCTGAAGATGGCTGTGCGGGAATTTACGGTTGAGGCGGTTGAGGAATTGAAAAAAGGCGGGGTCCTGGTGGTCCTCGGCGGGGGCGAAAGCGGGGTCGGGGCGGCCGTGCTGGGAAAAAAACAGGGCTACGAGGTCTTCCTGTCGGACCAGGGCCAGATAAAACAACCGTACAGGGACGTTCTTAAGGAGACTGAAATCGAATGGGAGGAAGGAGGGCACACCAGCGCCCGCATCCTCGGCGCAGACCTGTGTGTGAAAAGCCCGGGCATCCCCGATACGGCACCCCTGGTGGTAGCCCTTCGCGAAGCGGGCATCCCGGTGATCTCGGAAATCGAGTTCGCCAGCTGGTTTACCGGGGCCACCCTGGTGGCCATCACGGGGAGCAACGGAAAAACCACCACAGCCCTGCTGACGCACCACCTCCTGAAGGAAGGGGGGCTCGACGCAGGCCTGGCCGGCAATATCGGCGACAGTTTTGCGCTTGCGGTGGCCAGGGAACCGCGGGAGGTATATGTGCTGGAAGTAAGCAGCTTCCAGTTGGACGGGATTTTGGCGTTCAGGCCCCACATCGGGGTCATTACCAACATAACCCCCGACCACCTCGACCGCTACGGGTACCAGATGGAACGGTATATCCGTTCCAAGCTGCGCATTTTCGAAAACCAGGGGGAAGAAGACCACTTCCTCTATGACCTCGACGACCCGGTGCTCGCGGAATGGATCAGGCCCGGGGAACTCAGGCCGCAGGTTTGGCCCTTTTCCCTTGAAAAACCCCTGGAAAAAGGGGCGTTTATGGAAGGAAACGAACTATGTATACAAATAGATAATACCGAACTAAAGATGAATACGGATTCCCTGGCCCTGGAAGGGCGGCACAACATTAAGAATACCATGGCAGCGGCTACCGTGGCCCGGCTCCTGGGCATCCGAAAGGAGAGCATACGCGAAAGCGTGGCGAATTTCCAGGGCGCCCCCCACCGACTGGAAAAGGTGTTGAAAATCCACCATGTGCAGTATATCAACGATTCCAAGGCCACCAATGTCAATGCCACCTATTACGCCCTGGAGAGCATGAAGGCCCCAACCGTCTGGATTGTGGGCGGGGTCGACAAGGGGAACGATTACCGCACCCTGTTGCCCCTGGTGCGCGAGAAAGTCAAGGCCATCATCTGCCTTGGGGTCGACAATGCCCCGATTGTGCAGGCCTTTGGCAACGTGGTGGACCTCCTCGTGGAGACCTACGCCATGTCGGAGGCTGTTAAAGTGGCCTATAAAATTGCAGAGCGCGGCGATACCGTGCTGTTGTCCCCGGCCTGCGCCAGTTTTGACCTGTTCAGGAATTACGAGGACCGGGGCAACCAGTTCAAAGAAGCGGTACAGGCATTATGAAGGTCAGGGAGATTTTGCAAAACCTCGAAGGAGACAAGACCATATGGGCCGTAGTGGCCCTGCTGGGCCTGTTTTCCTTCCTGCCGGTGTACAGCGCCAGCAGCAACCTGGTCTATGTAGTGGGCAACGGGACCACCATGGGCCACCTGCTGAAGCATGGCCTGCTGCTCCTGCTGGGGTTTGGCATCATCTATGGGGTCCACCGGATCCCGGCCCATTACTTCAAGGGCCTTTCCATTATCGCCCTCCCGGGCGTCATTTTACTGCTGGTCTATACCCTCGCCCAGGGCACCACCATCGACGGGGCCAACGCAAGTCGCTGGATCCGCCTGCCCTTTGTGGGCATCACCTTCCAAACGTCAAACCTGGCTGCCGTGGTGCTGATGATCTATACGGCCCGGTACCTGTCCAAAATCAAAGACCGCCAGATCCGGTTTACGGAGAGCATCCTCCCGCTCTGGGCGCCGGTTTTCCTGGTGGTGGTCCTGATCCTGCCCGCAAACTTCTCCACAGCGGCCATTTTGTTTGCCATGGTCCTGCTCCTTTGTTTCCTGGGGGGCTACCCCCTGAGATACCTGCTGGGCATGGTTGCGGCAGGCGTGGCAGGCCTTGCGCTTTTTGTGCTGTTGGCCAAAGCCATGCCCGGGGTGTTCCCCAACCGCGTGGATACCTGGATCAGCCGGGTGGAAAATTTTTGGGACCGGACCGACAGCGAGGGGGATTATCAGATCGAAAAAGCCAAGATCGCCATTGCCAGCGGTGGCCTGGTGGGCAACGGGGCAGGGAAAAGCGTGATGAAGCATTTCCTCCCCCAAAGCTCGTCGGATTTCATCTACGCCATCATCATCGAGGAGTACGGCCTGGTAGGCGGCTTTTTGCTGATGTTTTGCTATTTGCTGCTGCTGTTCCGCATTGTGGTGGTGGCCAACGCCAACGAATCGGTTTTTGGCAAATTGCTCGTAATGGGGGTGGGCCTGCCCATCGTTTTTCAGGCCCTGATCAATATGGGGGTGGCGGTGGAATTGTTCCCGGTAACCGGGCAGACCCTGCCGCTGATCAGCAGCGGGGGGACCTCCATCTGGATGACCTGCCTGGCCATAGGGGTGGTGCTCAGCGCAAGCCGGAAAACGTCAAGAGAAGAAGTACAAACGGATATAAACAAGGAGGAACACCCTCTGGAGATCTTAAGTGGACAACTATAGGTTTTTATTGTCAGGCGGCGGTACCGGGGGGCATATCTACCCGGCAGTGGCCATTGCGGATGAGCTGAAGCGGAGGTTTCCGGATGCAGCCTTCCTTTTTGTGGGGGCGCGCGACCGGATGGAGATGGAAAAGGTGCCCCAGGCAGGGTACGCCATCAGGGGGTTGTGGATCAGTGGCCTTGAGCGGAAACTCAGCCTGAAAAACCTGCTTTTTCCCATAAAACTGCTTTCCAGTCTGGTAAAGGCCAATACCATAATTAGGAAATTCAGGCCGCACCTGGTCATCGGTACCGGGGGGTTTGCCAGTGGCCCCACCTTGCGGGCTGCCGCCGCCCGGGGGATTCCCTGCGTGTTGCAGGAGCAGAATTCCTTTGCAGGAAAGACCAACAAATGGCTGGCCCGGTACGCCAGGCGCATCTTTGTCGCCTATGAAGGCATGGAACAGTTCTTTCCCGAAAAGGCCCTGCGCCTTACCGGGAATCCCGTGCGCTCCACCCTTATGGAGGGGCTTCCGGAACCTGGACAGGCCCGGGAGGCCTTCGGGTTGGAGCCCGGTCGCCCGACCCTGCTGGTGCTGGGGGGTAGCCAGGGGGCGCGGCGGATCAACCAGTTGGTAGCAAGGGAGCTGGGCTTTTTCCGGGAGCAGGGGTTCCAGGTCCTTTGGCAATGCGGCAGGGGCTACATCGACCAGTACGGGGGCCAGGCTTCCGAAGGGGTCAGGGTACTGCCCTTTATCAGCGAAATGGGGGCGGCCTACGCTGCCGCTGACCTCATTATCTCCCGGGCAGGTGCCGGATCGGTATCCGAACTGTGCCTGGTGGGCAAGCCGGTGCTTTTTATCCCTTCCCCGAACGTGGCGGAGGACCACCAACGGAAGAATGCGGAAGCCATTGCCCACCAGCATGCCGCCGTAATGCTTACAGAAGATGGACTGGAAGGGGCCTTTGAAGCCACCTTCACCGGGCTGGTCTCCGATCCCGGGCGCATGCAGCGGTTGGGCGCGAACATGAAGGCCCTGGCCCGGCCCGAGGCCACCCGGCAGATCGTCGATGAACTTGAACAGGTGCTGAAGGAAACGTATGGAAGCTGAGCAGATACACCGGGTATATTTCATCGGGGCCGGCGGCATAGGCATGGCTGCCCTGGTGCGCTATTTCCTCCGCCTGGGCAAACCGGTGGCCGGCTACGACCGCACGCCCACCCCCCTGACCCTGGCCTTGCAGCAGGAAGGGGCTGACCTCCATTTCCGGGAGGCGGTCGAAGACATCCCATCGGATTTCCGAAACCCTGCGAACACCCTTGTTATCTACACCCCGGCCGTGGGGGCCGGCCATAAGGAACTGGCCTATTTCCGCGAACAGGGCTTCACCATAAAAAAACGGGCCGAGGTACTCGGTATCCTCAGCGCCTCTGGCAGGTGCCTGGCCGTGGCGGGGACCCATGGGAAAACCACCACCTCCTGTATCCTTGCCCATTTGCTTCGGGAGGCAGGCCACAAGATTACCGCCTTCCTGGGTGGGGTGTCGGAGGATTTTGAGAGCAACTTCCTCATGGAAGGGGATGAATTTACCGTGGTGGAGGCCGACGAGTTCGACCGGTCCTTCCTCTGGTTACGCCCCGAGGTGGCCTGCATCACCTCCATGGACGCAGACCACCTCGACATTTACGGGACCGGGGAGGCCCTGGTAGAATCTTTCCGCGATTTCGCCGGCAAGCTTCGACCGGGGGGCACCCTGCTGGTCCGGCACGGCCTGAACCTGCCGGGCCTGACCTACGGTATCGGGGAGGAAGGGGCGACCTACTCCATCCGGAACCTCAAAGTGGAGGGGGGGTGCTACCATTTTGACATTGTTGCCCCGGGGCAGGTGTTCGAGGGGCTTCGGTTCTGCAAGCCCGGACACCATAACCTGCTCAACGGGCTGGCGGCCTTTGCCATGGCCATTCAGGTGGTGCCCCCATCGCAGCGGCTGGCTGACGCCCTGGCTTCTTTCAAAGGGGTACAGCGGCGGTTTACCTACCGGGTAAACACCGAAAACGTGGTCTATATCGACGATTATGCCCACCACCCGGCCGAGATCGATGCGGTCTGCCAGGCGGTGCGGGAAATGCATCCGGGGCGCGAGATCCTTGCAGTGTTCCAGCCCCACCTGTTCTCCAGGACCCGCGACTTTGGAAAAGAGTTCGCCCAAAGCCTCTCGAGGTTTGATGCGGTATGGCTGCTCGACATCTATCCGGCCCGGGAGCAGCCCCTTGAGGGGATCGATTCCCACTGGCTGCTGGAGCAGATTGACAACCCCCGAAAAAAATGGATTTCCGGGGAGCGGCTGATTGAAGAAATAATAAGGGCCAGGCCCCAGGTGTTGCTTACCCTGGGGGCCGGGGATATCGGCTTGCAGGCCGGGCCCATCGAAAACGCTTTATGCCATGAAATTGAATAGAAATACGGTTAAGCTGGTTGTATTGGGATGCTGCATAGCAGGGCTTTACGCCTTTGCGGATGCCCGCAGTTCCCTGCGCCGGATCCGGGAGGTCCGGATCCATTTTCAGGAAGGCGAAAACCACTTTTTAACCGAAGACATGGTTAATAAATTGTTAATACAAAATTATGGGCCGCTCCGGAATTTGCCACGGGATAAGGTAGTTTTGAATGCTATGGAATCGGTCCTGCAGGCCCATGATATGGTGAAAGATGCGCAGGTTTATCTCACTGTTGACGGAGAACTCAATACAACAATTGCGCAGCGGCAACCCATTGGACGTGTAGGGGGCGAACGTTCGTTTTATCTGGACGACCAGGGCCTTAAAATGCCCCTATCCCCCAACCATTCGGCGCGGGTTCCCATCATTACGGGCAAAATTACGGGGGAAACCCTGGAGGATACCTATGTGATCCTGAAATTCATCAACCAGGATCCGTTCCTGAGCAGGAATGTGATCGGGATCCATATCGAAGGCCCCTCCGATTACCACCTGAAATTCCGGTTGGAACACTTTGTGGTGCGGCTTGGGGATGTGGAGGACCTTGAATCGAAATTCAGGAATTTCAAGGCGTTTTACGCCAAAGCATTACAGGATAAAACCCTGTTGTCGTACCAGGTGGTAAGCCTGGAATTCAAAAACCAGGTAGTGTGTACTAAAATTTAATCCAGCATGGAACAAACGAAATATTCAGTAGGTCTTGACATCGGTACCACAAAGATCGTCGCCATTATCGGAAAGGAAAACGAGTATGGTAAAATCGAGGTCCTCGGGATTGGCAGGTCCAGGAGCCTGGGGGTGCACCGGGGGGTGGTGAACAACATTACCCAAACCATACAGTCCATCCAGCAGGCTGTGGAACAGGCTGAGGCCAATTCGGGCCTCAAAATCGGTTCGGTGACCGTGGGGATTGCAGGGCAGCATATCCGTTCCCTGCAGCACAGCGACTATATCACCCGTCCGAATTCCGAAGAGGTGATCGGGGACGGGGACCTTGAGACACTCTGTAACCAGGTCTACAAGCTGGTCATGTTGCCGGGGGAGGAAATCATCCACGTATTGCCCCAGGAGTACCGGGTAGACGGGCAGGCCGAAGTCAAGCAGCCCATCGGCATGTACGGGGGCCGGCTGGAGGCCAACTTCCATGTTGTGGTCGGGCAGGTCTCGTCTATCAAGAACATCGGCCGGTGCATCAAAAGCGCGGGCCTGAACCTCGACAACATAACCCTGGAACCCCTGGCATCGGCCAATGCAGTCCTCAGCCAGGAGGAGAAGGAAGCCGGGGTGGCCCTGATCGACATCGGGGGCGGGACCACGGACCTGGCCATTTTCAAGGACGGCATCATCCGGCATACCGCGGTGATCCCCTTTGGGGGGAACGTGATTACCGAGGACATCAAGGAAGGGTGTTCCATCATCGAAAAGCAGGCCGAGCTGCTCAAGATCAAGTTCGGTTCTGCCTGGCCCGGGGAGAACAAGGACAACGAGATCGTTTCCATCCCGGGGCTCAGGGGGAGGGAACCCAAGGAAATCACCTTGAAAAATCTCTCCAAGATCATCCATGCCCGGGTGGTGGAAATTATCGAACAGGTTTATTTGGAGATCAAGAATTACGGGCACGAAGAGCAGAAGAAGAAATTGATCGGCGGTATAGTCCTGACCGGGGGCGGCAGCCAGCTGAAGCACCTCAAACAGCTGGTGGAGTACATCACGGGAATGGATACGCGCATCGGGTACCCGAATGAGCACCTGGCCGGGGATTCCGATGCCGAGATCGCCAGCCCCACCTACGCCACGGCTGTCGGGTTGCTGATGAATGCGGTGGAGAATAGCCACAGGATGCCCAGGGCCAGGCAGGCGCAGGAAGAAGCCGCTGCCGCCGGGGAGATGGTTTTGGAGGAAGTCGGGCGCCAGGAGGGGGAAACCTCCCGGCAGAAGGAACGCAAGTCGGTTTTTGACCGCTGGGCGGACAAACTGAAAGAATTTTTGGATAACGCGGAATAGGGGATACCCATAATCAATCAAAAAAAGAACAAAAACGAGCGAACACATGGAAATGGATAACATCACCTTCGACCTACCCAAAAACCAGAGCAACGTGATTAAGGTCATCGGTGTCGGGGGCGGGGGAAGCAACGCGATCAACTACATGTTCCAGGCCGGGATCAACGGCGTGGATTTTGTAATCTGCAACACGGATGCGCAGGCACTGCAGAACAGCGCGGTCCCCAATAAAATCCAATTGGGTGTTTCCCTGACGGAAGGGCTGGGCGCCGGGGCAAACCCCGAGGTTGGGGAACAGGCAGCCCTGGAGAGCATGGAGGAGATCAAGCGCATGCTCTCCACCAATACCAAGATGGTTTTCATCACTGCAGGAATGGGAGGGGGTACCGGCACCGGGGCCGCCCCTATTATTGCCAGGCAGGCCAAGGAGCTCGATATCCTTACGGTGGGAATCGTAACCATCCCCTTCCAGTTTGAAGGCAAAACGCGGTGCCAGCAGGCACAGCGCGGGATTGAAAAATTGCGGGGCAATGTGGACTCCCTCATAGTGATCAACAACAACAAGCTCAGGGAGGTATACGGGAACCTCGGCTTCAAGGCGGGATTCTCCAAAGCCGATGAGGTCCTGGCCACGGCAGCGCGCGGGATCGCAGAGGTCATCACCCACCACTACACCCAGAACATCGACCTTCGGGACGCCAAGACCGTGCTGTCCAACAGCGGGACGGCCATTATGGGGTCGGCCATGTCCACCGGTTCCGCCCGTGCCCATGAGGCCATCATGAAGGCCCTGGACTCGCCCCTGCTGAACGACAACAAGATTACCGGGGCCAAGAATGTCCTGTTGCTCATCGTTTCCGGCACCCAGGAGATCACCATTGACGAGATCGGGGAGATCAACGACCATATCCAGGTCGAGGCCGGCCACAGCGCGAATATCATCATGGGGGTCGGGGAAGACGAAAGCCTCGGGGAAGCCATTGCCGTTACCGTGATTGCCACGGGATTCAATGTGGACCAGCAGGATGAAATCGTGAACACTGAATCCAAAAAGATTATCCATACCCTTGAAGACGAACAAAAGGCACAGCATGACCTGAGCGAGCCTTCGGTGGTGCACTCGCTCGATCTGAGCGAGCCTTCTATAGTGCATACCCTCGACCTGGAGGAGCCTGAAGCGGCATCCAACCCCGGCCCGGAGATGGACCTGGTCGCCACGACCCATTACATCCGGAGCTTTAATGTGTTTTATGAGGAAGTGGTTGCCGAGCCCCTGGAGGAGGAGTTTGTCATTGTGGATTCCCGCCAGCTGCTCAATGAAATCGAGGTGGTCGATCCCCAGGTGGTATCGCCCACAGCCCGGGAAGACCAATTCTCCCTGGCCTTTGACATGCCCCTGAAAGAGACGGGCAGGGAAGAGGTCCCCGGGGACGAAGAACAACAGCATGTAATCACTTTCGACCTGGACGAGGACATCCGGGACATGGAGGTCAAGGAGCACGTGGAAATCACCCCCATCCTCGAATTTCGCAAGGAAGGGGAAACCCGTTACAGCCTGGATGAATATATGGAACTGGAGCGAAAACTAACTGGGGCCACTTCCCGCGCGGAGCATTACGAGCCCAAATTATCGGGCGATGAGCTGGTTTTCGAAAAGCGGGTGGTGCCGGTAACCGAAACGGCTACGGATACTGCCACGGCACCGGAAACCGAGGACCCTACCGACAGGCCTATCGAGGAAATCCTCAGGGAGCGGGCCGATGAGCGTCGCCGCAAGCTGAAGGACTTCAATTACAAGTTCCAGCATAATCGCTCCAGCATTGAGGAAATCGAAAAGGAACCTGCCTACAGGCGGCAGGGGGTCGACCTGAACCCTTCAGATGCGAAAGGCGGCAAGGTGTCCCGTACCACGCTAAGCGAGGACAGCAATGAAGAGCTGCGCCTGCGGTCAAACAATTCCTTCCTCCACGACAACGTGGATTAGAAGAGGGAACACGCAGCCCCAAACCTATGGAAACCCGGTAAGCCACCTGCCTGCCGGGTTTATTTTTTTATCTTTGACCCGACAACCAATCCATGTGAAAAATGAGCTTACAGGAACAGGTGATGGAACAGATGAAAGCCGCTATGAAGGCCAGGGATACCGTTTCCCTGGAATCCCTGAGGGCGATAAAATCTGCGCTCCTGCTATTGCAAACCGACAAAGGGGGGGCTAAAGCCCTCACGGAGGCCGAGGAGATGGCTTTGGTGCAAAAACTGGTCAAGCAGCGCCGGGAAAGCGCCGCGATTTACCAGGAGCAGGGCCGGGCAGACCTGGCGGATGCAGAGCTGGAGCAGATCGCCGTTTTGGAGCGTTTCCTCCCGGAGCAGCTTTCAGAGGCCGAGGTAGGGGAGGAGGTCGCCAAAACCATTGCCTCCCTCGGGGCAAAAGACCTGAAAGACATGGGCAGGGTAATGGGGGAAGTGACCCGGAAACTGGCCGGAAGGGCCGATGGTAAGCTGATCGCCGCCCTGGTCCGCAGCCAGCTGGGCCAGTAAATTTTCGGCCCCCTTTAAGTCGATGGCCCACCCAGCAGGGGGACTGGGGTTTATGATCCTGCCGTGATTTTTCAGGATGCCGCGGTACTTTTATAACCGGGGGAAAAAAATTCGGAACAAACCGGGTTTGTATTCGAATACATCGTAATATTGCAATAACACATTTTGATTTCATGGGAATTACCAAGACGGAACTTTTTTCAGAGGTCGACAACCAAATTGCCCTCGCCGCCAAAGCCTTTGCCCATCCGGCCCGGGTGGCCATCCTGCACTACATCCTGAAGACCAATGCATGCATCAACAGCGACCTGGTACAGGAACTTGGGCTGGCCCAGGCAACGATCAGCCAGCACCTTCGGGAACTCAAGGATATAGGGATCATCCAGGGGACCATAGAGGGGTCTCGCATGAATTATTGTATCAACCCTGCCCGGTGGGAGGAGGTCCGGGCCCTGTTCCTCGGGGTATTCGACCAGTACCTTCCCGGGTCGCCCGGGGAATGCTGCTAATGAAGCGCACACAACCACAGACAAACACAAAAACATTCGATGAAGAACGAACAGGAACTTAAAAATGTCGTCCGCGACCGGTACTCCCGGATCGCCGAACAGGGCCGGGCCGAAAATGCCGCCTCCTGCTGCGGGGCCACGACCCCTTCCAACAAGGTGTACAACATCATGATGGATGACTATTCCGAAACCCGGGGGTATGTGGAAGACGCCGACCTGGGCCTGGGCTGCGGGTTGCCCACGCATTTTGCCCGGATACAACCCGGGGACACGGTCATCGACCTGGGATCCGGGGCCGGGAATGACTGCTTTGTGGCCCGCCATGAAGCGGGGCCCGAAGGGAAGGTGATCGGCATCGATTTTACCCCGGCCATGATCCGCAAAGCCCGGCTGAATGCCGAGAACCTGGGTTATAACAATGTGGAGTTCCGGGAAGGGGACATTGACGACATGCCGGTCAGCGACGGGGTAGCCGACGTGGTGGTGAGCAATTGCGTGCTCAACCTGGTGCCCGACAAGCAAAAGGTCCTGGGCGAAATTTTCAGGGTGCTCAAGCCTGGTGGCCATTTCAGTATCTCCGATATCGTACTGGTGGGCGACCTGCCCGAAGCCCTTCGGGAGGACGCGGAGATGTACGCGGGATGTGTGGCCGGGGCCATACAGAAAGCGACCTACCTCGATTTTATCCGGCGGGCGGGCTTTACACAGATCACCCTGCAAAAGGAAAAACCGATCCATATCCCTGAAGATATCCTGTCTAAATACCTGCCCCCGGCTGAGGCGGTAGCCTTTAACTCGGGCGGGACGGGGATTTTCAGCGTCACCGTGTATGCGGAAAAGCCCGGCGGGAAGGCGGCAAAGCAAAAGGCCCAACTTTCATCTTTAGGGAAAGCGGATTGTGAACCGGGTACCGGTTGTTGTTAATGTCCTTTGTCATGGAACCTACGCAACCCCAGACCAGCCTGTATCCGCCTCTCCTGAAAACTGTCGCCCGGGCCAGGCAACTCGAAGTGCCGGAAGACCGGAAAGCGGTGCTGGCCCCCTTAATCGACTACATTCAGGATAAAGTGGACAAAGGCGAAGTGGCCCGCCTGAATTTCATCTGTACCCATAATTCCCGCCGCAGCCAGTTCTCCCAGGTTTGGGCACACACCGCCGCGGCCTATTTTGGGATCCCGGTACAATGTTATTCCGGGGGGGTGGAAGTAACCGCCTTCAATGAACGGGCCGTGGCTGCTCTGAAACGGGCCGGGTTCCGGGTGGTGGCGAGCGATGGCGCTAACCCGCTGGTGGAGGTTTCCCATTCGGAAGGAGGCCATCAACCCATACGGGCCTTCTCCAAGCTATTCGACGACCCGGAAAACGGGTCGGGCCTTTTTGCCGCGGTAATGACCTGTTCCCATGCCGATGAGAACTGCCCGTTTATCCCCGGGGCCGAAATCCGTATCCCCGTGCGGTACGAAGACCCCAAAGAATTCGATGGCCTTCCGCAGGAGGCTGCCAAATACGATGAGCGCTCCCTGCAGATTTCCTCTGAACTGTTTTACGTGTTTTCCAAAATCAAAAGGACCTGATGGCTTCCCAACCCAAAAAACTCGGTTTCCTCGACAGGAACCTTACCCTCTGGATCTTCCTGGCCATGGCCCTGGGGGTCGGAATCGGCTATTTTTTCCCCTCGAGCTCAGCCTTTATCGATTCCTTCAGCCGGGGAAGCACCAACATCCCTATTGCCATCGGGCTGATCCTGATGATGTACCCTCCTTTGGCCAAGGTCGACTACAAATTGCTGCCTGCGGTTTTCAGGAATGTCAGGGTGTTGTCCCTGTCCCTGTTGCTGAACTGGGTAATCGGGCCGCTGCTCATGTTTGTTTTGGCCCTGGCCTTTCTACAGGACTATCCCGAATACATGGTAGGCCTCATCCTCATAGGCCTGGCGCGCTGTATTGCCATGGTGCTGGTGTGGAATGATTTGGCTGAAGGGAGCAGCGAGTACGGGGCGGGGCTGGTCGCGCTCAACAGTATTTTCCAGGTGTTTGCCTATAGCTTCTATGCCTGGCTGTTTATCACTAAGCTTCCCCCCCTGTTCGGTTTCCAGGGGGCCATTGTGGATATTTCCATAGCGACGATTGCCGAAAGCGTGGCCATCTACCTGGGCATTCCCTTTATGGCCGGCCTCTTGAGCCGGGTGGTTTTGGTCCGGCTCCGGGGGGAGGAATGGTACCGGACCAAATTCATCCCCGCAATCTCGCCAATCACCCTTATCGCCCTGCTCTTTACCATTGTGGTGATGTTTTCCCTGAAAGGCGAATTGATCGTCCAGATCCCCATGGATGTGGTGCGGATTGCCATCCCGCTTTTGCTGTATTTTACAGCCATGTTTTTGATCGGGTTCTTCCTCAGCAAGGCGATGGGGGCCGATTACGCTAAAAACGCTTCCATTGCCTTTACGGCGGCGGGCAACAATTTTGAACTGGCCATCGCCGTGGCCATCGCCGTGTTCGGCCTCAATTCCGGGCAGGCCTTTGCCGGGGTGATTGGCCCCCTGGTGGAAGTGCCAGCCCTGATCCTGCTGGTCAGGGTCTCTTTTTGGCTCCGGGGGAGGTATTATGGAGGTAAGCCGGCCTGAAACCCGCTTGGCGGCAAAGGCATAAACCCTTCCGGCCCCAAAGCGAGGTTTGGCCTTGAATTAACGGCGGGTCCTCTGATTGCAAGGGTTCTGCAGGGGTCAGGCGTATCTTGAAGATGGGGGCCACCCCGGTAGCGTCTTATAAATGAAAGCCGTTTCGGCGGTCCTTTGCACCTCTGGATCGTAAAATTTGCCTTGGGCCCCCTGGCAGTAGAAACAATTTGACCAGATTGGATTTAACGCGAAGCAGGCATCAAATCCTCCAGGTTGTAGGCAATGGATTTCAACCGGAACTTCCCGTAGGTAAACGCCCCATCCGGGTAATGCCATATGGCTTCCCCCCCGGAGGGAAGGCGATACTCCCCATAGTCCCGGTACGGCCCCACCGGGGTCGTAAAGGGCATGGACCGCATGTCCGTAATGTCCCTTCGGTCCTCCGACCGGAAATTCACCAGGTTGCCCTCCGCGTCAAAGTACAATTGGGCGGAGACCGATAGCTCGCCAACGGACAACGTGGCTTTTACGCTGCTATGGTCCAGCGGCTCCCAACGGATTCGGGGATCAGCCAGGGCGCCGGGGGCGAAAAGGCAAACGTCGTTAAAAAACGTTACCGTTTCCGTGGGATAGAGCTCCGGGGTCTCCACCCGTACCACGGGGATCAGGGAGAGGAGCTTTATAAGTATTTTGGCCTTTTGCGGGCGGTAAGAATGGTACCCCCAGACGGAAACCCCCTTAATGCGCGCCTTCATAAAAAACAGTCGGGAAGGTACGGGGATGAACGTATACTGCTCGGAGGTAAAGGGAAACCAGGCTTTGCCCTTCTCCCGCATTTCCCCTTCAAATTCCAGGTGGAAGTTCCGGACCCTGGGCTTCCCCACTGCCCCGCTGTTGCGGATATACCGGGCCACCAGCTCAGGCAGGTCTTTAAGGTCCGCTTCCCCGAGGATGGAATCCGCTCCGGAAAGCACATAGAAGATCTGATTGACCTCATCCCTGAAGCGGGTCTCGAATTCCCATCGGGCATATCCCACAAGGATTCCCGGCAGCAGGAGCAAATTGGCAAGGCTCCCGAATTTGGTGTCCTCCCATGCAGAAAAAATCCATAGCTGCGAGAGCAAAATCCCCAACACGGCCGGCAGGAACCACAAGGGCTTTTTGCGCCCCAGGGCTATGGCCGACCATAAGAAGATCAGGGCGGTAAGGAGCCAGCTGGCCCCGACCGTCCCGGGGATTTCCTTTGTAAAATACTCCAGCTCCACCCACCCGAATGCATGGGCAAACCAAAGCACGTGAATGATGGTGTGGATTCCCAGAAGGATCAGATAGGCTACTCTCATGGTGAGGGAAGTCGGGTCCAGGCAGGCCCCTGGAGCTTATTTTGCCCCGGGCCTGAACGCTTCCCTAAATGTAGGGAATTTCCCGTTCCCGGGGAAGGGTTCAAAGACGCATCGCTTCCGCCACGGAACGGTGGCTGCGTACCCCCCCTAAACAAAATGCGCGGCCGGGGCCGCGCATTGTAGGGTGGAGTGGGGCTGAGGCCCTTCCCTTAATCGTCCAGGAGGTCGATCAGGGCCTTCATCCGGTCGCGGATCCTGTTCGCCAGGGCATTGTTGCCGTCCGCGTCGGTGGGGCTGATTTCAATTACCCCGTCTTCATTGCCATCTGCGGCTTCGCTGAGGTCGATCCCGGAAATCGAATTGAACAGCAGGCTTAGGTCAAAGTCCAGGATAAGGCTTTCCGTGCCTGTACTGATGACGATGTCAAAACTGGGGTCGTCGAAATCCAGCTCTACCTCATCTTCAAAATCATGCCAGAACTCAAAAGGGGTCCCGGCAATCGTGCCCCGGATCAACACCGATTTCCCAAAAAGTTCGCTTTGAGGGTCGTCGCTGCGGTCAAATTTGAATTCCAGCTCTTCGAACCTCCCGTTGGGCAGGGGGGTATTGATGAAGGTTACCTGTCCGTCCATCAGGTCCAGCTCAAAGGGGCCTTCCAGTTCTATTTCGTCGTCGTAGTCCAGGTAGCCGTCGTCATCCCACAGGTCGTCGTCGCCCTCAAAATCATCATCGTCAAATTCGAAGTCGTCATCGTCGAGTTCCAGTTCAAATTCCTTGAGGTTGACCAGGAATTCAGAAACTTCCAGGTCTGCATTGATCGTTTTTCCGGAGGAGGGCGTTTTGGACGCACTGCCTGAAGTGAAGGTCGCTTTAGCGCTAAGGCGCAACTGGCCATTCGGGTTGTCGTCCTGGTCGTCGGTACAACTTGTACCCAGGGCCAGGGTAAGCAATGCCAGGGCAAATGATTTCAGTGAATGGGACATAGTGAATTTGATTTTTGGGTTCATGTATTTTCTTTGATTTGGCTATAAAACAACTGAGTTTCCAAATACCCTACCGGAGTACCTGTTTTTTTACCGCCTCAGGTTTTTTGTAAACGTGTACAGGAACCCCAGGGTCACGGTTGCCCAGGGCTGTCCGGGGGTGTCAATCCCGGTGTAGGAAAGGTTGACCTCGGTACGGGGTCCCATCAGGTAGCCGAGAACGGGCCTGTAATACAACCCCCCGTCATTGCCTGCGTTGAGACCCAGGGCATATCCCACATCCGCCCCGAAAGAAAAGGAGTTCGACGGCCAGATGCGAAAGGAACCGGCCACCGGGACGAATTGAACATGGGGAAGGTCTGCCCCCCCTGCATCGAATTTTTCAGGAAACCCGTTTATAAATCCGGTCATGATCCCGGCATCCACCACTTCGCCCAAAGCGAAAAGGTAACCCAGATCTGCCCCGGCCACCAGGCTGACCACTTCGTTGACCTCCCCCTGTATGGGGATGCCCCCGTGCAGGCCTATTTTAAAACCTTGTTGTGCCTGCACCCCAAAAGTGAGGAGCGCAAAGGCCAGGGCCCATAATAATCGTTTCATAAGGCAATTCTTTATGCCTGTTTAACGAAAAAAAACCGGTTTTCGCCTTTTCAGGGCCTTGAATTTTTGGATCCCCCCGAGGTGGATCCTGCTGCGATCAGGGCGCATGGAGCCCTTCAAAACCGAAGTGCCAAAGAAAAAGGAAGGTCCAGAGGAAGGTGCGTATGCGGTTGAGGGAAACCAGGCGGGCGAGTTCAGAAGGTGTGGCGTTTCCCCGTCCAATCCGGTGGTGTATCGGGACAAAGGCGCGGAAGGTGATGGCCCAGAGCAGGCCCACCACTACAACATAACCCAGGGAAGCACCTCCGGGAGCTGACCAGGCCCAGAAAACCCCAAACCCGAGTTGGGCGAGCATCAGGGGGGCCACCAGGAAGGAGATCCTGCGGGTGTACGCCCGGTGCCACCGTTGCAGTCCTTCCCGGGTATAATGCGCAAAACCAGGGTAGACCAGCAGCTGAACCGCCCAAATGATCCCCAACATTACCGCATCTGCGAGCAGGAAGAAATCGTGCATTCTGGACATTACCGGGCCTTAATGGTACGCCTCCCGCTTAACCCTGCAGGTAATTGTGCAATTCCGCTATTTTTTGCGGATGGTCAAAGGCCCCCCCGTAAAAGGCGGTCACCGTGGCAGAAGTATCGTCCTGTATGCCCCGGGAACAGACGCAAAGGTGTTTGGCATCCAGGATCACGGCCACATCCTCAGTCTGCAACACGCGCTGCAATTCCGTCCCGATCTGGTTGGTCAGCCGCTCCTGTACCTGCGGGCGACGGGCGTAATACTGGACAATGCGGTTTAATTTGGAGAGGCCGATGACGTTCCCCGAGGAAATATAGGCCACGTGGGCCTTCCCGAAGATCGGGACAAAGTGGTGCTCGCAGTTGGAGTAGAACGTGATATTTTTCTCCACCAGCATTTGGTTGTACCGGTACTTGTTTTCAAACAGGGTGGCCCTTGGCTTGTTGGCGGGTTTCAGGCCCGAGAAGATCTCCTCCACATACATTTTTGCCACGCGCATGGGGGTTCCCTTCAGGGAATCATCGGTGAGGTCGAGGCCCAGGACTTCCATGATTTTCCCAAAATGGTGGGCAATCAGGGCTTTTTTTTCTGTGTCGTCCATGTCGAAGGCGTCCTCCCGCAGCGGGGTTTCCATCCCCGTAAGCAGGTGGTCGTCTCCAAGCTCGTCGTGGTGGTATCCGTTGGTTTTTTTGGTTTCCTTCAATAGGTTGTCGATCATGCTAAAGTCTTTTAATGGGTGGGTAAAGTCTGTAAGCACAGGCTCTGTTAGCTACGGTCGCTTAGCGATTCCAGCTGGTCCAGGACATCCTGTGCCTCGGCGTATTTGGCGTCCCCTGCAGCGCGGTTGACCTGTGAAAGCTTGTGGGCTTCCCCCATCAATTTCTCG
>CAZIJW010000005.1:0-40062 GCA_964539905.1 uncultured Robiginitalea sp. | reverse complement strand
TCAGTGAATCATCGGAGAGGTCGAGGCCAAGGACTTCCATGATTTTCCCAAAATGGTGGGCAATCAGGGCTTTTTTCTCGGAGTCCCCCATCTCGAAAGCGTCCTCCCGAAGCGGGGTCTCCATACCTGTGAGCAGGTGGTCGTCCCCGAACTCCTCGTGGTGGTATCCGTTTGTCTTTTGGGTTTGCTTTAATAGGTTATCGATCATGCTATGGGATTTAAATGGGTGGGTAATTCCTGGCGTTGCCAGGCTTCAGGACTTGTCGCTCAGCGATTCGAGCTGGTCGAGAACGGCCTGGGCCTCTGCGTATTTGGCATCCCCCGCGGACCGGTTCACCTGTGAAAGCTTGTGGGCTTCCCCCATCAATTTCTCGTACTGTGCCTGTAGTTTTTCTGCCTGCGTTTTTTTCCTGAAGATTCCGAACATCGAGGTACCCGTTTTGTTTCCGACGAAAGTAGGAATAATGTTTAACAACAAGTGTTAAAGATTAAACAAAATTAAACGGGCAACCACCGTCCCCGCTGCAGAGAGGGACTACTTAAACCAGCGCAGGGTGGCGTCTACCATTTTCTGTTTCAGGCCGGTGTAGGGGGGAAGGAGGAGTTCTATGCTGCTCGGGGTATACTGCCGGAGCATGGCCCGCTGGTTCGAGAATTCCAAAAACCCATAGTGCCCGTGGGATTGGCCGGTACCACTGTGGTTTATGCCACCGAAGGGGAGGTGGTGGTTCGAGTACTGGACCACGTTGTGGTTGATGCAACTGCTCCCGGCCCGGGTGGCAGCGGTGATTTGCCGGATGTGCTTCCGGCTGCTGCTGTAGACGTAGAGGGCTAAAGGCCGTTCCCTCCGGTTGATGAAGGCGATAGCCTCCCCGGCATCGGCAACGGTAACCAGGGGGAGCACCGGGCCAAAAATTTCCTCCTGCAACAGGCGGGCGTCTTCGGGTACCCCTTCAATCAGCGTGGGTTCCAGAAAGCGGTCCCCCGCCACACACCTGCCTCCATGCAGGATTGTGGCCCCGCGCGAGGTGGCTTCCTCCAGGGCCGACTGCAGGCGCTCCAGGTGGCGGTCGTTAATGATCCGGGCAAAACTTTGGGAGGTTTCAGCCCCCCCGGGATAAAAGGCGTTGAATTGTTTTTTGAGGGCTTCCACAAGGGGGGTGCGGGCCTCCCGGGTGACCAGGAGGTAATCGGGGGCCACGCATACCTGGCCTGCATTGGTGCACTTGCCCCAGGCTATCCTGCGGGCAGCGCGTTCCACGGAGGCTGTCCCGTCCACAAAGGCAGGCGATTTCCCCCCGAGCTCCAGCGTAATGGTGCTGAGGTTTTGGGCAGCGGCCTTCATGACGATTTTGCCCACCGCGGGGGAACCCGTGAAAAAAATATGGTGGAACGGGAGTTCCAGCAAAGCCCGGGCCGTTTCTGCCTCCCCCTGTACCAGGGCCACCTCCGAAGGGTCGAACAGGGTTTCCACGATTTCCTGCATCAGCTGGCTGGTAGCCGGGGTGTGTTCCGAGGGTTTCAGGATACAGCAGTTCCCGGCGGCAATGGCTGAGACCAGGGGGCCGAAGGTGAGGTTGACCGGGAAGTTCCAGGGGGAGAGGATCAGGCAGACCCCCTTGGATTCATACCGGATGTACGATCGGGAACCCAGCAGGGGCAGGGGGCTTCCCACGCGTTTTGGGCGCATCCAGTCGCGCAGGTTCCGCCGGACGTGTTTTATTTCGGCCAGCACCGGGTAAATCTCCGTCAGGTCGGTTTCCAGGAAAGGTTTTTTGAAATCCGCATACAGGGCTTCCCTCAGGGCCTGCCGGTAGTCGTGTTCGAGGGCCTTTTCCAGGGCGCTGAGTTTGGCCAGCCGCTGCTTGCGGTCCTGTTGCCCGATCTCCGGGTACCGCTCGAGTTGCCCCTGGAACAGGGACTTGTGGGGGTTGTCTTTGGGATTCATCGGGCCTTGTTTTGGATGGGGCCTTCCTGTTTCTTCCTCAGCAGGTCGGCGATAATGAGTCGGGCATGTTCCCTGGAATTTTCGATAAACCATTTGTGGGTTTCCATACCCCCGCAGATCACCCCTGCCAGGTACAGGCCGGGGACGTTGGTTTCCATGGTTTCCGGGTCATAGGCGGGCAGCCGTTTTTCATCTTCCGAAAGGGAAATTCCCGCGGCTTCCAGAAAATCAAAATTCGGCCGGTAACCGGTGAGGGCCAGCACGAAATCGTTGGGGAGCACCCGGGGACCTTCCGGGGTCTCCAGCACAATTTCCCCTTCCCGTATTTCCTTTACCGTAGTATTGAAAAAGGCCCGGATACTGCCTTCTTCGATCCGGTTCAGGACGTCGGGCCGCACCCAGTACTTTACCCGCTGCCCGACTTCAGGCCCCCGCACCACAAGGGTCACTTCAGCCCCTTTCCGCCAGCACTCCAGGGCGGCATCCACCGCCGAGTTGCTGGCGCCCACCACGGCCACCCTGCGGCAGGCGTAATAGTGCGGGTCCTTGTAGTAATGCGATACCCAGGGGAGGTCTTCCCCGGGCACGCCCAACCGGTTGGGCAGGTCGTAAAACCCTGTGGCGATAACCACATTGCCGGGGTGGTAACGACCCTTGTCCGTTTCCACGGTAAATCCTTCCCCTTCCCTCCTTACAGAGGTTACCTTCTCGAACAGGTGGATGTTGAGCTGGTTGGAGGTCACAATCCGGCGGTAATATTCCAGGGCCTCATCCCGTTTGGGCTTGGCCTCTTTGCTGATAAAGGGGATCCCGTCTATTTCCAGGCGCTCGGAAGAGGAAAAAAACTGCATGTTGACGGGGTAGTTGTAAAGCGAATTCACAATCGGGCCCTTTTCCAGGATCAGGTACGAAATCCCCTTCTTTTTGGCTTCCAGGCCACAGGCGATCCCTATGGGTCCTCCCCCGATGATCATCAATTCCATGCTCGTTTCGGTTTGCATCTTCCGCCTTTGCTGCAAAACTAGCCAATAATCCCTAAACCACGGTGCCGGTGGGGTAAAGGATCTGGCTGCAGAATGATATATATCATACTTTTTCGCCGGGGGAATCGGGAACTTTAATCCTGAGAATTTCTAATACGCCGAGCCATGAACCTCCCCGAGAACATCCCCGTATCCACCATTATGAGCACCCAGTTGGTAGTACTCAACACGACCGATGGCCTGGAGAAGGCAGAACGGTTATTCAAAAAGCACCGCATCCGGCATATCCCGGTGATTGAAAGGAATAAAAAAATCGTGGGGATGCTCAGCCTGACGGACCTGTTGCGCATCAGTTTCGCCGACGGGGCCTACGAGGACGAGGAGGAGATCGAAACTGTGGTCTACGATATGTTTACCCTCCCCCAGGTGATGGCCAAAAATGTCAAATCGGTTTCCCCGAAAACCACGATCCGGGAGGTGGCTGAGCTGCTGTCTAAAGAAGAATTCCACGCCCTGCCCGTTGTAGAAGAGGGCGACCTGGTGGGGATTGTCACCACTACGGACCTGATCCGGTACCTCCTCAGCCAGTATTAGCAGGCCTCGACCGACGCCAGTCGGGCAATGGTTGCGGCGGGGTCTTCCGACCCGAAGACAAAACTCCCGGCTACCAGGACATCGGCCCCGGCTTCCAGGAGGTGAGCCGTATTGTCGAGGTTTACGCCCCCGTCTACTTCAATAAGCGTTTCCAGGCCGCGGGAGTCGATCTGGGTACGGAGTTCCCGTATTTTTTTATAGGTATTGCGTATGAAGTGCTGCCCGCCAAACCCCGGGTTGACCCCCATCAGGCAAACCAGGTCTGCCATGTCGAGGCAATCTTCCAGCAGGGATACGGGGGAATGCGGGTTCAGCGCCACCCCGGACTTCATGCCGCAGCCCCGGATGGTCTGCAGGGAACGGTGCAGGTGGGTACAGGCTTCCAGATGTACCGTCAGGCGGTCGCAGCCCAATTCCGCAAAAGCCTCGATGTACCGGTCAGGGTCCACGATCATCAGGTGTACGTCCAGGGGTTTGCTGGCATGCTTTCGTATCGCCCTGATCACAGGCATCCCATAGGAAATGTTCGGGACGAATACCCCGTCCATCACGTCGAGGTGGTGCCAGGCGGCCTGGCTGTTTTCGACCATTTCGACATCCCTCTGCAAATTTCCGAAATCAGCGGAGAGCAGGGAGGGGGCAATTTTCGCGGTTCGCATGGCAGGAGACTTTTGGTAACGCAAAGGTAGGAAATGCACCCCAACCGGGGGATCAACGGGGTATGTAAAATGAAAAAACTCCGGTAATCAGCCGGAGTTTATTCATCAATCAAAAAACGAACAGTCATGATAACTGTTGTCAGGGGACAATATACAATAAGTATACCATAATTCCAATACCAAAATCCACAGCTGCGCCCCGGGCTTACCCCAGGTACGTCTTCAGGATTTTGCTCCGGGAGGTATGCTTCAGCCTGCGGATGGCTTTTTCCTTAATCTGCCGCACCCGTTCCCGGGTCAGGTCGAAGGTTTCGCCTATTTCTTCCAGGGTCATGGAATGCTGCCCGGCCAACCCGAAATACAACCGGATCACATCGGCTTCCCTCGGGGTCAGGGTTTCCAGGGCGCGTTCGATTTCCGTCCGGAGGGATTCGTGGAGCAGGTCTTTGTCAGGGTTAGGCGATTCCCCGCTGCGAAGCACATCGTACAGGTTGGAATCCTCCCCGTCGATCAGGGGGGCATCCATGGAAACGTGGCGCCCGGAGTTTTTCAGCGACTGCTTTACATCCTCCACGGTCATGTCGAGCTCCTGGGCGATTTCTTCCGCCGAGGGGACCCTTTCATGGGCCTGTTCCAGGTAGGCAAAGGTCTTGTTGATCTTGTTGATGGATCCGATTTTATTCAGGGGCAGGCGCACGATACGCGACTGTTCCGCCAGGGCCTGCAGGATGGATTGCCGGATCCACCACACGGCATAGGAAATGAACTTAAACCCCCGGGTTTCATCAAAGCGCTGGGCGGCCTTGATCAGGCCAAGGTTCCCCTCGTTGATCAGGTCGGGCAGGCTAAGCCCCTGGTTCTGGTACTGTTTGGCCACAGAAACCACAAAGCGCAGGTTGGCTTTGGTCAGTTTCTCCAGGGCTGCCTGGTCTCCGGCTTTAATCCGCTGGGCGAGTTCCACTTCCTCGTCTGCAGTAATCAGGTCCACCTTGCCGATTTCCTGGAGGTATTTGTCCAGGGATGCGGTTTCCCGGTTGGTTACCTGTTTGGTGATTTTTAACTGTCTCATTGATTTCCTTTCCTCATATTAAGTTATGGCAGATTGGGCACTGCCTTTAGTTATACGTAGGATTCGGGGAAAAGTTACATAGGGGTTAAAAAAAGTCTTCCTTTTGGTTAAAATGCATAAAAAAACCCCTGAAACAGGGGTTTTTCCTACATTGTAGTGCGAAATTAGTCACGATCGCGCCGTGGGGGTCTCCGGTCGCGGTCACGGTCACGGCCCCGGTCGCGGTCGCGGTCACGACCCCGGCCATTGCCGTCGTCCCTCCTCCTCGGAGGACGTTCCACATACCCTTCCGGTTTTGGGATCAGGGCCCTGCGGGAGACCTTGTCTTTCCGCGTGCGCGGGTCCACCCCTATGTATTTCACCTCGAACACATCGCCCATTTTGACCACATCGGTCACCTGGTCGGTCCGTTCCCAGGCCAACTCCGAGATATGGAGGAGCACTTCGTTTCCGGGGGCGTCCAGGTATTCTACCACGGCCCCGAATTCCAGGATCTTGATCACCTTTACTTCATAGATGTTTCCTTCCTCCGGTTTGAAGGTTATGGAATCGATCTTGCGCAACACCTTGTCGATCCCTTCCTGGTCGGTACCGAGGATTTCCACGATGCCTTCCCCGGTTACGGGGTCTTCGTTGATGACAATGGTCGTCTTGGTTTCCTTCTGGAGTTCCTGGATCACTTTTCCGCCCGGCCCGATCAGCGCCCCGATAAATTCGTTCGGGATCACGGCGTTGACCATTTTCGGCGCATGGGGTTTTACATCCGGGTTCGGCGCCGGGATGGTCTCGGTCAGTTTGCCGAGGATATGCAACCTTCCTGCACGGGCTTGTTGCAGGGCTTTCACCAGGATTTCATAGGAAAGCCCTTTTACCTTGATGTCCATCTGGCAGGCGGTAATCCCGTCTGCGGTACCCGTTACCTTGAAGTCCATGTCGCCCAGGTGGTCTTCGTCGCCCAGGATATCCGAAAGGACGGCAAATTTGCCGGTCTCCGTATCGGTGATCAGCCCCATGGCGATCCCGGAAACGGGTTTTTTCAGGGTTACCCCGGCGTCCATCAGGGCCATGGTCCCGGCGCAGACGGTAGCCATGGAAGAGGACCCGTTGCTTTCCAGTACCTCGGACACCACCCGGATGGTGTACGGCCAGTCACTGGGGATCATCCGTTTCAGGGCGCGTTGCGCCAGGTTTCCGTGTCCGATTTCCCGGCGGGAGGTACCCCGGATCGGGCGCGCCTCCCCGGTGGAAAAGGGCGGGAAGTTATAGTGGAGGTAAAAGGTTTCCTCCCCTTCAAAGGAGGGCATGTCGATGATGTTGGCTTCCCTCGACGTTCCCAGGGTCACCGTGGCCAGGGCCTGGGTTTCCCCGCGGGTGAAAAGGGCGGAGCCGTGGGTGGAAGGTAGGTACTCCACCTCGCACCAGATCGGGCGGATCTCATCGGTCTTGCGGCCATCGAGGCGCAATCCTTCATCCAGGATCAGGTTGCGAACGGCGTCTTTTTCGGCCTTGTAGTAATAGGATTTGATCAGGTCTGACTTTTCAGCCAGTTCTTCCTCGCCAAAAGACGCGAGGATTTCCTCCTTCAGGGCGGAAAAGGCTTCGCTGCGTTCCTGTTTGGACGAACCGGCCCGGGCGATGGCATACACTTTATCGTAGGCCATGTCGCGCACTTTTTGTTCCAGGTCCGGGTCGGACGGGGCCGTTTCGTATTCCCTTACCGGCTTGCGGCCCACCGCATCGGCCAGGCGGTTCTGGGCAGCGATCTGGTCCTTGATGGCTTCATGGGCAAAGCGGATGGCATCGGCCATTTCTTCCTCCGAGATTTCGCCCATTTCCCCTTCAACCATCATCACGGAGTCCGCTGAGGCCCCTACGACCATGTCGATATCGGATTCCCCCAGCTGGCTGCGGGTCGGGTTGATGATGAATTCCCCGTCGACCCTTCCCACGCGTACCTCGGAAATGGGGCACTCAAAGGGGAAGTCCGACAGTTGGATGGCTGCAGAAGCCGCAAGGCCTGCCATGGCATCGGGCATCACATTTTCGTCATGCGACATCAGCTGGATCATCACCTGGGTCTCGCAATGGTAGTCTTTTGGGAAGAGCGGGCGCAAAACCCGGTCTACCAGCCTCATGGTCAGGACTTCCCCGTCGCTGGGGCGCGCTTCCCTTTTAAAAAACCCGCCGGGGTAACGCCCCGAAGCGGCAAATTTTTCACGGTAATCGACCGTGAGGGGAAGGAAATCCACATCGCTGGCCTTGTAGTTGGAAACTACGGTGCACAGCAGCATGCATTTGCCCGATTGGACCACTACGGAACCATGGGCTTGTTTTGCCAGTTTACCCGTTTCGATAGAAATCTGCCTACCGTCACCGAGGTCGATGACCTCTTTAAAAGTCTTTGGAATCATACAATGGAATTAGAACCTGCCAGGGGCAGGGGATTAAACAATGGTCGGCCGCCCGGCTGGGCGGTCTGGGTTGTGTTGTTGTGCAGGTCGACCAATGAAAAACCGGAAGTGAGCTTTTTATGTTGCCCTGCCGGGGCAGGGGCTTTTTAGGTGTCCCGGCCAGGCCGGGTTATATAAAAACAGGGGAGCTGAGCTCCCCTGAATGCATTACTTTCTGATGTTGAGTTCTTTAATCAGACTACGATATTTTTCGATATCCTTCTTTTTAAGGTAGTCCAGCAGGCTGCGCCGCTTACCTACGAGTTTCACCAGGGAGCGCTCTGTGTTGTAATCTTTGTGATTGTTTTTCAGGTGCCCGGTCAGGTGGTTGATCCTGTGGGTGAAGAGCGCAATCTGCCCTTCTGTGGACCCGGTGTTCGTTTCCGAGCCGCCGTGCTTCTTGAAGAGCTCGGTCTTGATTTCTTTGGTTAAATACATGCCAATATTGTTGTAAATGATTTTTATGTATCCGGTTGGTTTTCAACCAGGGCGCAAAGATAGGAATTATTTTTCCATTTGGCACCAGCCTCGCGATTTATTCCGCGAGCAAAAGCCTGTGGGGGCAAACACGCCTATCCTCCCGGCCAATGCCGCCCAAAACCCTTCCCCAGGAAGCTTCAACCCCCGGTTTCCCTGCGAAGGGGTTGGTTCTGGATCAGGTCGAGATACAGGTTGATTTTTTTCTTCAATTCGCTCCGGTGGACGATAAAATCCAGGAACCCGTGCTCCAGCACGAACTCGGAAGTCTGGAAATCGGGGGGGAGGTCCTTTCCGGTGGCTTCCTTCACCACCCGTGGCCCCGCAAACCCGATCAGGGCGCCTGGTTCGGCAATATTGATGTCCCCCAGCATGGCATAGGAAGCGGTCGTCCCGCCGGTGGTGGGGTCGGTGCAAAGGGAGATGTAGGGCAGTTTGGCCTCTGCCAGCTGGGCCAGTTTTGCCGAAGTCTTGGCCAGTTGCATCAGCGACAGGGCCGCTTCCATCATCCGCGCGCCCCCCGACTTGGAGATCATCACAAAGGGGAGCTTCTTGCTGATAGCGTAATCGATGGCCCGGGCGATTTTTTCCCCGACCACGCTTCCCATGGACCCCCCGATAAAGGCAAAATCCATGCAGGCGATCACCACGTCTTTTCCCATGGAGGGGCCCACGGCGGTGCGAACGGCATCTTTCAGGCCGGTCTTTTTCTCTGCCTCCTTCAGCCGGTCGGTGTATTTTTTGGTGTCTGTAAACTTCAGGGGGTCCCGGGAAGTAAGGTTCGCGTCCAGTTCCCTGAACTGGTTTCCGTCGAACAGGATCTGGAAGTATTCCTTGCTCCCGATGCGGACGTGGTAATCGTCTTCCGGGCTCACCCAGTAGTTCCGGGCCAGTTCCTCGGATTCCACGATTTTTCCCGTGGGCGACTTATACCATAGTCCTTTCGGGGTGTCCTTTTTCTGTTCGGTAGCGGTCTGGATTCCCTTCTCTTTTCTTTTGAACCAGGAAGACATACTGTTGGGGTTAGGATTGTTCAAACCGGGGCGGGCTATAACGTGTTCACGTTGTTGAGGTCCTCAAAGGCCTTGGTAAGCCTTTGGATGAAGGTTTTTTCGCCTTCCCGCAGCCATACCCGCGGGTCGTAATGTTTTTTGTTGGGCTGGTCGTCCCCTTCGGGGTTCCCGATCTGCGACTGCAGGTAAGGCCCCTTCTGTTGGATATAATCGCGAACCCCTTCCATAAAAGCGTATTGCAGGTCGGTATCGATATTCATCTTGATAACGCCGTAGCCGATGGCCTCCCGGATTTCCTCCACTGTGGAACCCGATCCCCCGTGGAAGACAAAGTCGATGGGGTTTGCCCCCAGGCCGAATTTGCGGCTGACAAATTCCTGCGAGTTTTTCAGGATCTTCGGGGTGAGCTTCACATTCCCGGGTTTATAGACCCCGTGGACGTTCCCGAAGGCCGCCGCGATGGTAAACCGGTGGCTTACTTTGGAGAGTTCCTCATAGGCGTAGGCCACTTCCTCTGGCTGGGTGTACAGGCGGGAATCATCCACATCCGTATTGTCGACCCCGTCTTCTTCCCCGCCGGTGATGCCCAGTTCGATCTCCAGGGTCATCCCCATGCGGTGCATCCGCTCCATATACTGTTTGCAGATTTCGATATTCTCTTCAAGGGGTTCTTCCGAAAGGTCGATCATGTGCGAGCTGAACAGCGATTTCCCGTGTTCCCTGTAGTGGGCTTCGCTGGCTTCCAGCAAGCCGTCAATCCAGGGGAGGAGTTTCTTGGCGCAATGGTCGGTGTGCAGGATGACCGTGGCCCCATAGGCCGCAGCCAGCTGGTGGACGTGTTTGGCCCCTGCGATGGCCCCTGCGATGGCCGCCCGTTGTCCTTCATTGGACAGGCCCTTGCCCGCGTTAAAATGTGCCCCTCCGTTCGAGAATTGCACAATCACGGGTGCTTTCAGGGAAGCGGCGGTTTCCAGGACGGCATTGATGCTGTTTGAACCGATTACGTTTACCGCCGGCAGGGCAAAACCGTGTTGTTTGGCATGCCTGAATATTTCCTGTACTTCATCCGCGGTAGCAACCCCCGGTTTGATTGAATGGGCCATAGGTACGATGGTTTGAGTTGATGAATGGTTGAGGCAAAAGTAATAAATAATCCCCGTTAAAACGGATAATTTATCCCGATCTGCAGCACGGAACCCGCGAAATTGAAGTCGCGGAACCATCTTTTTCCGGGGATTTCGGCGGGGTTGTAGGTCTTGAATCCCAGGTCGGCCCGGAAGACGAAAAAGGAGAAATCGTACCGCAGGCCAAACCCCGTCCCGAGGGCGAGGTCCTCCAGGGACCGGAACCCCTGGAAGATGGCGTCGGGGTCGGTTTCCCGGTCCCAGACGTTCCAGATATTGCCCACATCGGCAAAGAGGGCGCCCCGGAGGTCCCCGAAGAGCGGGAACCGGTGCTCCAGGTTGAAGGCGAGTTTGAAGTTGGCCTCGTTGAAGTCGTTCACGTTCCGGGTACTCCCGGGCCCCAGTGAATAGGGGAACCAGGCCCGGTTGTCGTTGGCCCCTCCGGCAAAATAGCTACGAACGAAAGGGATGTTATCGGCGTTGCCATAGGGTACCGCAATCCCGACAAAAGAGCGGAAGGCGAGCACATTGGAGCCAGGCAGTTGCCAGTGCTTGATGTATTCCACTTCCGATTTGACATACTGGGAATAAGGGACACCGAACACCAACCCCTGCCCGCGCTCATTTTCGATGAAGGGGATCACCCGGGAAACCAGGGACAGGATGTTCCCCGCACTCTCCACCCTCAGGCGGAACTGGTGGAAATTGTTGTCGTTGATGTTTTCCTTGTTGTTTTCCAGGAAGGTATAATTGGTTGCGAAAATCAGGTCGTTTTCCGTGAGCCGTTGCCGCCGCTCCTCGATCCGGAATACCTGGGTAAAGGTATCGGAATCCTGGGGGACGAGCCCCCCGGTGAGCACGGCTTCCGTAAACCCGGCGGTCCCCTCAGGGATCAACAGTCGCAAAGGGTCGTCGGGGTCGTCGGTGGACTGGAAAAACTCCTGCAGGGCCGGGTCTTCCTGGAAGGGGTCGGCCTGCTCGTCAAGCTGCTCGTAAGAGCTCTGGTATACGTTGTAATACCGGTCCGGATTCAGGTTCCTGACAAACTGCACATTGAGCAGTTCCAGGATATTCCTGGAAAAATCGTTGGGCGTCCAGTTATAGGAAAGGATGGAGTTGAAGGTTTGTTTGTCGAGCCCGATGTTTTTCTGGAAGCTTGTCCCCAGGGACACCCGGGTTTGGGGCAGCATGTAATTCGGGATGATCTTCTGGTTATTTACAAAAGGAAGGCCCCAAATCCGGGGAAACGTCAGGTTGATGTCTGCGGTGATTTCGGTGAAGAAATCCTCCGGGAGCGACTCGTCGCTCAGCAGGCCGAAGGTGCCCCGTCCCGAAAGGCTCAGGGTTTCCGCCCCCCCGAACACGTTCCGGGTAATGAGGGAGGCCCCCATACCGATCCCTATCCGCTGGATGTTGGAGTGGGTCACGTCGAAGTCCAGGTTCAGGGAGTTGCTCGGCCTGGAGGAGAGGTAAATGTTCGACACCAACTGGTCTTCCCCCGTTTCCACCAGCTGGATGTTCGGGTACCGGAAGGTATTGAGGTTATTGATTTGCCGGTAGGTCCTGATCCGGTCCAGGTCGCGGTAGACGTTGCCCTTCCTCAGGAAGACGGCATCGGTCAGGGCCTTGGGTTTATAATCCAGGGTGCCCCGGTAAAAAATGGTAAAGTCTTCATAGGAAATTTTTTCCAGTTCCTCCGCGGGCGTGCCCGGGCTGATCCCGGCAAAGATGTTCACCGAATCGAGGCGGTGTACCCGGTAGGGCCGGTCCTGTTCTCCCTCGGCGCGGCTGCGGGGGTTGTCGATGTTGAGCTCCACGTCCATCCGCTGGTCGTCGTGAGAGGGGAGCGTATCCCTGAGGATGTCGTAGGTAATGGAGCTTTCCTGGAAATTCCAGATCCCCGAATTGCGGAAGAGTTCGGTGAGGCGTTCCCGTTCGCTGGTAAAGCGCTCCAGGTCGAACTGGTCGCCCTGGTGCACCAGGGATTCCTTGCGGTGGAGCTTCAGGATTGAGTCGATTTCAGGGGAGGCGATCTCGAAGGTGAGCGTGTCGATGAGGTAGGGTTCCCCCAAATCCAGGGAATAGCGGACCGCTGCCCGCTGTTTTCCGGTGGAATCGATGTGGTAGGCCCCGGTATTGTTGAAGTATCCCTTGGTTTTGTAATAAGCCTGCAGCCGCTCCAAAGATTTTTCCTGCCGGGCGCTGTCGATGACGACCGGGGCTTCCCCGGCTTTTTTGAGCCAGTTGCTCAGGCCCGCCACCAGGAAGGATTCCCCAAGGCGGGAGACCTGTTTGTCCGATAGCAGGGCCTCCAGGCGCTCATACCGGCCTTCTTTTCGATACAGCCAGTCCTGGTAGGCAGCTTCGGGATCGGGTTTGGCCAGGTTGTAGAGGTGCAGCCTCAGGGGGATGCCCAGGAGCTTGCTGTTGGGTTTTTGGAGGATCAGGCTGTTGAGGGTTTCGTCGGAAACCGCTACGCTGTCTGCAAGCACCTCGAAATCGGTGAGCAATAGCTGGTCCGGTTCCACCCGTTTCAGCACGTTGCAGGAGAAAAAACTGAGCCCCACCAGGAATAATCCTATTTTTGCGGGGAGTTGCAAAACGTGCCTTCGGGCCTTCATAAGGCTCAAAATTACACTATTTGGATGGTTGCTAAAAAAGATTTAAAATTTATAAAAAGCCTGCACCAAAAAAAGAACCGGGCCCGGCACGGGTTGTTCCTGGCCGAGGGGGTGAAGCTTGTCGGGGAACTCCTCGAAGCGGGTTTCCGCGTACACAGCCTTTACAGCACCGACCCGGGGGCCGTTGGGCGGCAGGCTGTACCCATCTCCCCTGAGGCACTGCAACAGGTGAGTACCCTGGTGCAACCCAACAAGGTGCTGGGGGTTTTTGAGGTGCCGGAGGCCGCCCCGCCCCGGTTCGAAGGCTGGCTGCTGGCCCTGGACGGGGTCAGGGACCCCGGGAACCTGGGCACCATCATCAGGCTCTGCGACTGGTTCGGGGTCACGGACCTGCTTTGTTCCCCCGACACGGTCGATTGCTATAACCCCAAGGCCCTGATGGCTACCATGGGCTCCATCGCCAGGGTACGGGTGCATTACCTGCCCCTTGAAGCGGTCCTTCCCGGGTGTGGGTTACCCGTTTACGGGGCGAGCATGGAAGGGCGGCCCCTCCCGGGGTCAGGCCTTCCCTCCGAAGGGGTCCTGGTGCTGGGCAGCGAATCCCACGGGGTTTCCCCGGCGATACGGGCGTCCCTGCAGGCCACTCTGGCGATTCCGAATTGGGGGGATGTGGGCGCAGAGAGCCTGAACGTGGGCACTGCGGCCGGTATTTTCCTGTACGAAATCCGTAGGGGGGCTTTCGCCCCGCCTATTCAAAAGTGAAGTTCACGAAGATCCCCCGGGTTTTCATCGAGGCGATATTGCTGGTCCAGGGGCTTGCAGGATCCTCATCGGCCACCAGTTCATCGGTCAGGGCGAAAACCCCGCGGATGGAGGGCGAAAATTTAAAATATTCCAGGTAGAAATCGATGCCGAAGCCCACCTCGTAGTTGTAAACCTGGCGTTTCATGCGGAAGGTGCCGCTGCTGTTGTCATCCGGGGAATTTTCGTTGCTACCCAGGTTCAGGGCCATCCCCGCCCCCCCAATGACATACGGCTTCCAGTTGCCCAGGCGGCGCGCACTCACCTTCAGGAGCAGGGGAAAACTGATATACGTGGATCGGACTTCCCGTATGGCCTCGTTTTCCGTGGCGAAACCGGGGAACCCCAGTTCGCGCCCGGTGTAGAACAGGCCGGGTTCGAACCGAAGGTCGAGGAATTCGTTGAGGCGCAACTCCCCGATCAGGCCCACATTGAACCCAAAGGACTTGCTGACCAACACATCAGGGAGGTCGTTCTTGTATTCGAACTTGAAATCGTACTGGTTAAAACCAAGGAAGTATCCCCAGTTCAGGAGTTTCTGGTCTTCGGTCTGCAGGTTCAGGACGGGCTTTTCATTGAACTGGGCCAGCCCGGAATATGCCACGACCAGGGCGATACAAAGCAACCAGAACTGTCTCATAGGCCTATTTTGTGGCGGTATAAATGGTGGCCACCCCGAATGTCTGGGGTTTGTGTTCCATACCTATAAACCCGATTTTGCCCAAAATATTGTTGAAACGCTCCCCATACGGAAAGGCCGCCGCCGATTCGGAGAGGTAGGCATAGGCCGACGCCTCTTTTGAAAATACCTTCCCCAGCATCGGGAGGAGGTATTTCCCATAAAGGTGGTACCCCCATTTGAAGGGTTGTTTCCCCGGGACAGAGGTTTCCAGGATCGCCAGCACCCCCCCGGGTTTGAGCACCCGGTAGATCTCCGAGAGCCCTTGTTCCAGGTGCTCGAAGTTCCGCACCCCGAAGGCCACGGTAACGGCGTCGAAACTGCCATCCGGGAATTGTAGCGCCTCGCTGTCTCCTTCCACCATTTCGATTTTTCCCTCCCATCCCTGTTGGGCCACCTTGCGCCGCCCGACTTCCAGCATGCCGGGGGAGAGGTCCAGGCCCACGATCCTTTGGGCAGGGGTCCGGGCAAAGGCGAGGGCGAGGTCCCCGGTGCCGGTGGCGATATCCAGGATGGATTCGGGTTTCCGTGCCGAAACCAGGCGGATCAACCGTTTGCGCCACCGCAGGTCAGCCCCCAGGGTGATGACCCGGTTCAGCCCGTCGTACCGCCCGGAGATGGAGTCAAACATCTGCCGCACCTGGGCTTTTTTGTTCAGCGTTGAGTCTTTATAAGGAAGCACCTCCCTGTCCATGGGGCTTTGGATTAAGGCGCAAAGATAACACTTTCACAGCCAAAGCGAAGGGGGGGTGTTTCAGGGTTTTTGCTATTTGGGGGCCCCGGACCCAATGAAGCATAAATTTCCGTAATTTTGTCGCGCCGCCCGTGGCGGGCGGCAACCGGGGAATGTCTGCGGGAAACCGCGAAAAGGATCGGTCTTCGATGCCCCGAAACAACTAAATGCTGCATGAAAATCATCATTGCCGGGGCAGGGGAGGTTGGGTTTCACCTGGCCAAACTGCTGTCCTACGAATCCCAGGACATTACCCTGATCGATACCAATAAAGAGAGCCTGTCCTATGCGGAAAGCCACCTCGACATCCGGGTCCTCCGGGGCGATGCCACAAGCATTTCCCTGTTGAAGGAAGCACGGGTGGCCAACTCCGACCTGGTCATTGGGGTCACCTCTTCCGAAACCACCAACATCACCCTTTGCCTGCTGGCCAAGCAACTGGGGTCCAAACGGACCATCGCGCGGATTTCAAATACCGAATTTGTGGAGCACCGTGAGGTGATCAAGTTCCATGAACTGGGGATTGACGAACTGATTTCACCGGAAGAGCTGGCCGCCACGGAAATCAAGCTGCTCCTGGGGCAATCGGCCTTTAACGACACCTACGAGTTTGAAGGCGGGCGCCTGATCATGGTGGGGGTGTCCCTCCCCAAGGGGGCGCCTTTTGTGGGGAAACTGGTGCGCGAGGCTGCCGAGGTTTTTCCGGGGCTCCACTTCATGCCCGTGGCCATGCAGCGCAGGGGCACCCAATATACCATTATCCCCCGGGGCGATACCCCGTTCAAAGAGGAAGACCAGGTTTACTTCATCACCGACGCAGAGGGGATGGAAGAACTTTACAAGCTCACCGGGAAGAAAAAGGAGCAGATCCGCAACGTGATGATCCTGGGCGGGAGCAAGGTGGGCACCAAAGCGGCGAGGGATCTTTGCGAGTTGCGTTTTAACGTAAAGATCATCGAAAAGGATAAAAACAAGGCGTTTGAAATCGCTGAAATGCTGCCCAATGCGTTGGTTATCAATGGCGATTGTCGCAACGTGGAAGTCCTTGAGGAGGAAAACCTCGAATCCATGGACGCCTTTATCGCTGTAACCGGGAATTCCGAGACCAACATTATGTCGTGCCTGGTGGCCAAGTCCAGGCAGGTAAAAAAGACGATCGCCCTGGTGGAAAATATGGACTACTTCCAGATATCCCAGTCGATCGGCGTGGACACCCTGATCAACAAGAAACTGCTGGCCGCCAACAACATCTTCCGCTATATCCGCAGGGGGGAGGTGGTGGCCCTCACCCGCCTGAACAACCTGAATGCAGAAATCCTGGAATTTGTGGTAAAGCCCACCTCAGAGGTCAATGGGGAACTGATCCGGGAGTTGAACTTTCCGAGGGAAGCCATCATCGGCGGGGTGATCCGTGACAATAAAGGGATTATAGCCCTGGGCGATTTTACCATCCTCGAAGGCGACCGCGTGGTGGTCTGCTGCCTGCCCAGCGCCATTAAACGGGTAGAAAAGCTATTTTTATAGGATGGCGCTGAACTCCAGAATAATCATCCATCTGATGGGCCTGCTCCTGCTTTTCAATGGCGGGTTCATGCTGCTGGCCACCCTGGTGAGCGGCCTTTATGCAGACGGCGCTACCTATGGAATCGGCCTTGCCGCCCTGATCACCCTTTTCGTGGGGTTTGTGGCGATGTTCCTTACCCGGGGCCACAAGAAGGAGGTCAAGCGAAAGGAGGGCTACATTATCGTAACCTTCGGCTGGATCGTCATGTCGGCCTCGGGCGTTTTGCCCTATATCCTCACCGGGGCCATCCCGGGACTGACCAATGCCTTCTTCGAGACCATGTCGGGGTACACCACTACCGGGGCTTCCATCCTGGACGACATCGAAAGCCTTCCCGAAGGCATCCTCTTCTGGAGGAGCATGACCCACTGGATCGGGGGAATGGGGATTATCGTACTGGCCATTGCCATCCTCCCGCTACTCGGGATTGGCGGCATGCAGCTCTTTGCGGCTGAAGCCCCGGGCCCGGCAGGGGACAAGCTCCACCCGAGGATTACGGATACGGCCAAGCGGCTCTGGTTTATCTATGTGGGCTATACCGCGGCGGAAACCCTGCTGCTGAAGCTGGCCGGCATGTCGTTTTTCGATGCCCTGAACCACGCCCTGGCCACCTTGTCCACCGGGGGCTTTTCTACCAAAAACGCCAGTATCGCCTACTGGAATGACCAGCCCCTGATCCAATACATCATCATCCTCTTTATGTTCCTGGCCGGCGCCAATTTCGTACTGAGCTATTTCGCATTCAAGGGGAAGGTGCAAAAGGTGCTCAGGGATGAGGAATTTAAATTCTACGCGGCGTTTTTGGCTATTTTCGCCGTTTTGGTGGCCGTGGTGGTCTATTTCAGGGCCGATGTGCCGGTTTCGGATTACCATCCCATGGTACTGGGGCCGGCCGAGAGCGCCTTCAGGCATGCCCTGTTCCAGGTGCTGGCCGTGGTGACCACTACCGGGTTTGTTACTGCCGATTTTACAGCATGGACCCCCTTCCTGACGGTGTTCTTCTTCGGCCTCATGTTTGCCGGGGGCTCGGCAGGGTCTACTGCGGGGGGCATCAAGGTGATGCGGCACATCCTGATCATCAAAAACGGCCTGCTGGAATTTAAGCGGACCCTCCACCCGAGCGCCATCATCCCGGTGCGGTACAACCACAAAACGGTTACCGAGCACATTGTGTACAACATCATCGCCTTCTTCGTCCTCTACATGCTCCTTTTTATCATTGGGGCGCTGGTGCTGGGGCTGCTCGGGCTCGATTTTGTCTCGGCCATAGGCGGGGCGGCTTCTTCGCTGGGCAATGTGGGCCCTGCCTTTGGAACCCTGAACCCCCTGAGCAATTTCAACAGCCTGCCGGCAATAGGGAAGTGGTGGTGTGCCTTCCTGATGCTGGCCGGAAGGCTGGAGCTCTTTACGGTCCTTATTTTGCTGACCCCGTATTTCTGGAAGCGTACCTGAGTTGGATGGAGATCCTCATGGGGATCAGAGGACTTCCCTGATGCGGCGGATCGCTTCGCGGATTTCCGATTCGGAGGCCGCATACGACAGGCGGATGCAGTCGGGGCTGCCGAACGCCTCCCCGGTCACCGTGGCTACCCCGGCTTCCTCCAGTAGGTACAGGGCGAAGTCGGATGCGTTTTCGATTTTTTTGCCCCTCAATTCCTTCCCAAAGAAATACGAAACGTCGGGAAACACGTAAAAGGCCCCCTCGGGCACGTTCACCCGGAACCCTTCCACCGCGCCCAGCAATTCCAGGATCAGGTCCCTCCGTTTGTGGAATTCGTCGATCATGTAGCGGATGTTCTCCACAGGGGCGTCGAGGGCGGCAATGGTGGCCCGCTGGGCAATGGCATTGGCCCCGCTGGTGATCTGTCCCTGGAACTTGGTGCAGGCTTTGGCAATCCAGGCCGGGGCCCCGATATACCCGATGCGCCACCCCGTCATGGCAAAGGCCTTGGAAACCCCGTTGACGGTGACCGTCCGTTCGTACATGCCCGGAAGGGTAGCGATGCTCGCGTGCCGGCTCCGGAAGTTGATGTGTTCGTAAATTTCATCGGAAACCACGAAGATCCCCGGGTGTTCCCTGAGGACAGCTGCCAGCGCCTCGAGTTCCTCCCGGCTGTAAACCGACCCGCTGGGGTTGCAGGGGGAGCTGTACCAGAGCATCTTGGTTTTGGGGGTGATCGCCGCCCTGAGCTGTTCAGGGGTCATCTTAAAATCCGATTCGATGCCCGTGGGGACCTCCACGGGAACGCCGTCGGCCAGTTTCACAATATCGCGGTAGCTGACCCAGTACGGGGCAGGCAGGATGACCTCATCCCCCGGGTTGAGCAGCACCATGGCCACATTGGCCAGGGATTGTTTGGCCCCGGTGGAGACCACTATTTGATCGGGCTGGTACCCGAGGTCGTTGTCGCGCCGGAATTTGCGGGAAATGGCCTCCTTCAGGTCACCGTACCCGTCTACGGGCGAGTAGCTGCTGTAGTTGTCGTCTATGGCCTGCTTGGCGGCTTCCTTGATGAAATCGGGGACGTTGAAATCGGGCTCCCCCAGGCTCAGGCCGATGATATCCCTGCCTTCATTCCTCAATTCCCGCGCCTTGGCGGCCATGGCAAGCGTAGCCGAAGTGGCCATGCTGTTGATCCGGTCAGACAAAAATTCCTTCATGTAAAAAACGGGTTACTGTACCTGCAGGGCAGGTTTTTTCCCCAGCTCCTTCAGGTGACGGAAGTGCGAAAGTATGGCTTTTCGGGTAGTTTCATACTCGTTGTAGGGCAAATTGAACTCCCGGGCCGTCTGTTTCACAATTTTGGCAATTTTTGTGTAATGGATATGGCTGATGTTCGGGAAGATGTGGTGCTCTACCTGGTGGTTGAGCCCCCCGGTAAACCAGTTGACGATGCGGTTTCGGGTACCGAAATTCACAGTGGTGCGCAGTTGGTGGATCGCCCAGCTGTCCTGCATGCTCCCGTCTTCCTGGGGCAGGGGCATTTCGGCATGGTCCACCACGTGGGCCAACTGGAAGACCACGCTCAGGATCACCCCGGCCACATAATGCATCACAAAGAAGCCCAGCAGGACCTTCCACCAGGCGATATCGAGCACGAGCATGGGCACCACGATCCACACGGTGGCGTAGATCAGCTTGGTGATCACCAAAACGGTCCAGTTCACGACCGGATTTGGGAATTTCCCGTAGGAGAGTTTGCGCTTGGTGTACCGGTACATCTGGGCGAAATCTGTGGTGATGGCCCAGTTGAAGGTCAGCAACCCGTAAAGGAAAATGGAGTAGTAGTGCTGGAAGCGATGGAAGCGATGCCACTTGGCATGAGGGGAAAACCGCAGGATGCGCCCGGCTTCCAGGTCTTCGTCGTGGTCCTGGATGTTGGTATAGGTATGGTGAAGCACGTTGTGCTGCACCTGCCAGTTATAGACATTTCCGGCCAGGATGTAAATGCTGCCCCCCATGAGTTTGTTCACCCATTTTTTGGAGGAAAAGGTCCCGTGGTTGCCGTCGTGCATGACGTTCATGCCCACCCCGGCCATTCCCACGCCCATGAGCACGGTCATCAGCAGGTTGGCCCAGCCCGGGAGGCCCATGGTCAGGATAACGAAATAGGGGGCAAAAAAGAGGGTAAACATCAGGGCCGATTTCAGGTAGAGTTTCCAGTTTCCAGTTTTTTTGATCCCGTTCTCCTTAAAGTAATCGTTGACCCGCTTGTTGAGGGTCTTGAAGAAGTTAACGGATTCCGTCCTGGAAAATCGAATAGATTGCTGTTGCATAGAAAAATAACTTGTTAAACGTATTGATACCCGGGGTTCCGGGTGTAATGCCTGCGTTCTAAATGTACTATTTTTGCAGTCAAAGTACAAAGATACGCATGCAGGCCGAAACCATATTCCAATATTTTCCCAATTTATCCGACCTCCAGCGCGAGCGCTTCCGTTCCCTGGGGGCGCTTTACCACGATTGGAACACTAAAGTGAATGTGGTTTCGCGCAAGGATATTGAAGAACTCTACCTTCGGCATGTACTGCATTCCCTGGGCATTGCCCGGGTCTATTCCTTCGGGACAGGGGCTGAGGTCCTCGACGTGGGCACCGGGGGCGGATTTCCGGGAATCCCCCTGGCGATCCTGTTTCCCGATGTCCAGTTCACCCTGGTCGATTCCATCGGCAAGAAGATCAGGGTGGTTTCGGAGGTCATCCAGGGACTTGGGCTCGAAAATGCCGTGGCCCGGCAAACCCGCGTGGAGGAGATGGACCGGCAATTCGACTTTATCGTCAGCCGTGCCGTAGCGGCCATGCCCACCTTCGTGCACTGGACCCGTGGCCGACTTAAAACGCAGTCGAAGGGCAGCCTCCCAAACGGGATCTTCTACCTGAAAGGGGGGGACCTCACCGAAGAACTGGCCGACTTCCCGGAGGCGCAGGTCTATCCCCTTGACCAGTACTTTTCCGAACCTTTTTTTGAAACCAAAAAGGTGGTCTACCTCCCCGATCCCTACCGGAAACGGCCATAAAAAAAAGCCCCGCATCCGGGACTTTTTTGAAGCGTTACCCCAGGAAGGGGTAGCGGTAGTCTTCCGGCGGGACGAAGGTTTCCTTGATCAACCGGGGGGAAACCCACCGCATGAGGTTCTGGGCGGAACCTGCCTTGTCGTTGGTGCCCGAGGCCCTGGCGCCCCCGAAGGGTTGCTGGCCCACCACGGCACCGGTGGGCTTGTCGTTGATATAGAAGTTGCCCGCACAGTTTTCCAGGGCTTTGGTGGCTTCTTCCAGGGCATAGCGGTCAGTGCCCATCACCGCCCCGGTAAGGGCGTAGGGAGAGGTCTCATCCACCAGCCTGAGGGTTTCGGACCATTCGGCATCTTCATAGATATAAACCGTCACCACGGGGCCAAAGAGCTCCACCTCCATGGTGGTGTATTTCGGGTTGGTGGTAAGGATTACCGTGGGCTCGATGAAATACCCTTTGGATTTGTCGTACCCGCCCCCCGCAATGATTTCTGCGTCCTGGTCTTCCCGGGCCCGGTCGATGTACCCGGCCAGCTTGTCGAAGGCCCCTTCATGGATCACAGCGGTTACAAAATTGCCCATGTCTTCGGGCGACCCGGGCTTGTTGAAAGAGGCCAGGTCTTCCTTAACGAGGTTTAGGATTTCATCGGCTGTCGATTTCGGGAGGTACACCCGGGAGGCAGCACTGCATTTTTGCCCCTGCAGTTCAAAAGCCCCGCGGGTGATGGCGGTGGCTACCTGCCTGGGCCGGGCGGTCGGGTGGGCGATGATAAAATCTTTTCCCCCGGTTTCCCCCACGATGCGCGGATAGGTTTTGTAGCGCCCGATGTTATCCCCGATTTGTTTCCATAACCCTTTGAAAACCTCCGTGGAGCCGGTGTAGTGGATCCCCGAGAAGTCGGGATGCGACAGCAGGGTCTCGGTGATCATCACCGGGTCGCCGTATATGGCGTTGATCACGCCCCCGGGCACGCCCGCTTCGCGGAAAACGTCAAGGATTACTTTGGCTGAGAAAATCTGGTGGTCGCTGGGTTTCCAGACCACCACATTCCCCATCAAAGCCGCCGAAGCAGGTAAGTTGCCCGCAATGGCCGTAAAATTAAAAGGGGTGATGGCATACACAAAGCCTTCCAGGGGGCGGTACTCCACCCGGTTCCAGATCCCTTCCGAGGATTCGGGTTGCTCCTGGTAGATCCGGGCCATGAATTCCACATTGAACCGCAGGAAATCGATGAGTTCACAGGCTGCATCGATCTCCGCCTGGTGGATGGTTTTGGATTGCGCCATCATGGTAGCCGCATTGATTTTCGCCCGGTAGGGCCCGGCAAGCAGGTCGGCCGCTTTCAGGAATACCGCCGCCCGTTGCTCCCAGGCGAGGGCTGCCCAGGCCTCGCGGGCTTCCAGGGCTGTACTGACGGCCAGGTCCACCTCTTTCCGGGTGGCCAGGTGGTACTGCCCCACCTGATGCCGGTGGTCGTGGGGAGGGGCGATGCGCCGGGTATTCCCGGTGCGCACTTCTTTCCCGGCGATCACCATCGGAATGTCTTCGGACCCCTGGTAGTAGGCCCGGTATTGCTTCAGAACTGCTTCGCGCTCCGGGGAGCCCGGGGCATAGCTTTTTACCGGCTCATTTTCAGCCGGCGGGACTTGAAAAAATCCTTTACCCATGACGAAGATTTATGGCGTTACAAATGTTCTGCCAAAGGTACGAAATGCCCCTGCCTTAAAAAAATGGAAGCGGAACAGGAATACCCTTAGTTCAGGGCAAAGGGGGCGTTCAGCCGGAACGTGGGGACATAGACCCTGAATTTTTCGGTGGACGAAAAATTCACCATGTTGTAATAGCCTTTCATGGCCCCGATAGGGGAAGCCAGCAGGCAACCGGAGCTGTAGGTGTGCGATTCCCCGGGCCGGATCACGGGTTTTTTGCCGATTACTCCTTCCCCGTCCAGGACTTCCATGTCGTTCAGGGCGTCGTAGATGTCCCAGTGCCGGGAGGTGAGTTGCACCGAATCCTTGCTTTGGTTTTCGATCGTTATGGTGTACCCGAATGCGAAGTGCATCTTGTAATTCTTGAAAAAGGTCCCTTCGAAGGTAGTCTTCACGGATACTTTGATCCCTTTGGTAACTTGCGTTATCATTTTCATTCCCTAGTAGGTAAGGGCGTTGCCGATTAGAAAAATAGCGGCCGCCACACTCGCTAAAATTACAAAAATAGTGTTCAGAAACAGGTACTTAAGGGTCGTTTTCAGCCACCCCTGTCCATAAAAACGCCTCATGGAAAGGTAGAGGTAGACCAAAAAGACCAGGAGGAACCAGCCAATGGAGGTTACCCCGAATGCCGCGTCAACCAAAAAGCTAACGATCAGCAAGATAAAGAAGAGCGACTGACTGTGAAAGGAAAAGATCAGATTATCGGTGTAGGTGTAACTTTTCCTGATGTAGACCAGCCGCAGGAAGATGGTGAACAGCGGGAGAAACAGAAAAATGGCGAAAGGGACCGTTGAGATCAATTGCCTCACGAAGCTTCCCGGTTGCCGGTTCAGGTGGTCGATACTGTCGGCGAACCCGAAGGAAAAACGGTCTTCCTGCCGGTAGGGAAGCCCGTGTTTTTCCACCGCTTCCTCATAGGTGTAGACGCTGTCTTTGTCGATAAGGGTCAGAAAAAAATCCGCTTTTTTGAGCATGCGGTTGAGCCGCCCCGTTTCCTTGATGTTTTCGAGGTATGCCGAGGGATTCGACAGGATGGTGGAGTCCTTTCGTCTTTTGGTATCCTTGATCTTCTCTTTGAACCCAAGGGTCTCCCCGGCGTTCAGGCCGAGGCTGTCCGGGAGCTTAACCCCCAGGCTGTCCAGCACGCCCCTGGGTAAGCTGTCCAGTTGGGCAATGGCTTCCTGTTGCTGCGGGTCGTCAGGGTCCAGGTTGAGGTCCGGGATCAGGTTGATCCGTTCGGCAGGGCTGCTGCCATAGCGGTCAAGCCTTTCGAAATCCTCAGTGAAGTTCAACATCAGGAAGTAGACGATGGCCAGGCTGAGCAGCAACCGGAACGGGTTGGCGTAAGACAGCCGTTTCCCGCCGATAAAGTCGAGCGTAATTTTCCCGGGCTGCCACAGCATCACGCGCAGGGTGCGCATCAACCGGGTGTCGAGGTTCACAAGGTCTGAAAAGTACTCCTCGAAGTAATCTTTTATGGTGAGGTGCTTGGTACTGTTGGCCTGGGAACAGTTCGGGCAATACCGGTCGCTGAGCTCCAGGGGGTGCCCGCAGTTCAGGCACTCGGTGCCCCTGAACTTCAACTGGTACCTGCCTCCGTGTTTGACGGGTGTCTGTTCCATAGCCCCGGGGTCTGGCCTAATTGCTGATATTCCTTGAATTTACGCTGCCTATGCCGATGACCTTGTCGTAAAGGTCGCCAAAATCGCGGTAATACACCAAAATGGTATAGTTGTTTTCCGTAAAGTGGAAGTTGCCGCATACCGTATTCAGCTCCACGGTGCCATCTTCCTGCTCCACGACGTATTTGAAGTTGTAGAACCCCTGCTTCAAAAGGATGCGCGCTTCCATGTTGCCCGTTTCCCGGTTAAAGGCCATCCGGTTCTGGTCCTCCAGTTCGTAGTTGTTGAATTTGCCAAAGACGTATACCCTGTCGAGCCCCAGGCGCTCGGTATAGGGAAGGCTGAAATGCACCCAGGTATACTCCGCTTCCCGCGATTCTTCCCGGCCCTGCAGGGTACGGATCACGAAATCGCCGTTGATGTCGGGGAAGTAGGTATAGGCTTCCCCGTCCCGGAACCGGTTGGGGAAGAGGTAGTGGTGGTACAGGTCTTCGAATTCGATCCGGGAGATGGCCGCGGTGGGGGCCCTAAGGTCGCTGGTGTCGAAATTCAGGAATTCGTTCCCGCCGAAAAAGGCCGTTTCCTGGTCGTAGCGGTAAACGAGTTCCGTCCCCAGGGTGAACTGCGGGGGGATGTTGTACAGGGCGGTGGGCCAGTGGTGGTTTTGCAGCAGGGCCACCTTGACCTCCTGTTTGGGGTTGATCAGCTGTATGCCGGACGGGCGGATGCTGAACTGGACGGATTGCTTTTGGTCCAGGAATTCAAAATCGCGGGAGCGGCGCACCGCGGCGGCCACCTGCACCAGGTCCTGGTAGACCACGAACCGCCGCGAGAACAGCAATTCGTTCCCTGCCGTGTAGATTTCGAGCATATAATTCCCGCTTACCCGCAGCCCCACCTGGGCATTGGGCAGGGTGAGCTGGTAGTTGGAGTACGGCTGGAGGGTAGTGTAACTGTTCTCGTAGAAAATGATGCGTTGGTTGTCCATGCCGGTCAGGTACTGGGACTTGAGCAGCTGGGAGGGTTCCCAGGTATAGTCGCAATGCACGATGCGGTAGTAGTAATCCTGTTCGCTGGCCGAGAGGTCGTCGAATTCCAGGGTCATCGATTCCCCCAGCCGGACCAGGGGGAACTGGTCCTCCGTGGGCCCGCGAAAGATCACGCTCCGGATATATTCGGGAGGGGCAACCTCAACCTGTACCTGGGCCATGGCGCCCAGCACCCAAAGGAATACAGGCAGTTGTTTAAGGTTCAGACGCATTCTCCTCCGGTTATCGGAAGCAAAGGTAAACAAAAACCAACCCCCTGGAATTCCCATCGATATACCGTCCAAAAAAAGGGTTAATAATTATGAAAACTTTCTTTTAAGTGCTATTTTTGGCCGTATTTTTAACCTAAGGTCTACCCTATTATGTCCACTGACATCCGGATCAAAAAAGGATTGAATATCAACCTTGTCGGAGCTGCAGAACCTACCACCTCCAGGGCCGTTTCGAGTAATGTTTACGCGATTAATCTGAGTGATTTCCACGGCCTGGTCCCCAAAATGATCGTCAGGGAAGGCGCTGAGGTGAAAGTCGGGGAACCCCTTTTCTGCAACAAGAATTATCCCGAGATGAAGTTCGTCTCCCCCGCGAGCGGGGAGCTGGTGGAAATCCAGCGGGGTGCCCGCAGGAAAATCCTCAGCATAAAGATCCTGGCCGACAAAGAACAGAAAACCCTGGAGCACCAGCCCCTGGACCCCAAAAAGGCCGATGCCTCGGAAGTTCGGGCCTTCCTGCTGGAATCGGGTTGCTGGCCGTTTATCAAACAGCGCCCGTATGACGTGATCGCCAATCCTGACGACACTCCCAAGGCGATTTTCATTTCTGCATACGGCACTGCCCCCCTGGCCGCAGACCTCAACTATACGCTGAAGGGAAAGGAAAAACAGCTGCAGGCGGCCGTAGACGCCCTCTCCAAACTGACCCCGGGCCCCATCCATGTTGGGGTGGGCAAGGGTGAAAATTCCCCCTTCTCGGGCCTGGAAGGCATTACCCGCCACCAGGTGAGCGGCCCGCACCCGGCCGGCCTGGTGGGAACCCTGATCAACCGGGTAGACCCCATCAACAAAGGCGAGCGCGTTTGGACCCTGGCCCCCCAGGACCTGGTGATCCTTGGCGAAACCCTGCTGACGGGGAAATTCAACCCGGAGCGCCTGGTGGCCCTTGCGGGTTCCTGCGTGAAGTCCCCGAAGTATTACCTGACCCGGATCGGGGCGGAAATCTCCACCTTCCTATATGCCAGCGGGGTGGAACAAAAGAATTTCCGCGTGATCAACGGCGATGTCCTCACCGGCAGCAAAGCCTCCCCCGACGGGCACCTCGGGTTTTATAATTCCACGGTTTCTGTGATCCCGGAAGGAGATGACTATGAACTCTTTGGATGGACCACGCCGGTATTTAACAAAATTTCCTCCACCCGTTCCCTCACCTTCTCGTGGCTCAACCCGAAGAAGAAGTACGATTTGGACACCAATACCAACGGGGAGCACCGTGCCTTTGTGGTCACCGGGCTTTACGAAGAGGTTTTCCCCCTGGATATCTACCCCATGCAGCTCTTGAAGGCCTGTATGTATAAAGACCTCGACGAAATGGAACAACTGGGCCTTTACGAGGTGGCCCCCGAGGATTTTTCCCTCACCGAATTCATTTGCATCTCCAAACAACCGCACCAACAGATCATCCGGGAAGGACTGGATTTGCTTCAAAAAGAAATAGGATAAGCTATGAGCGAGAATAAACTCACCCTGAAAAAGCGTCTGCACGAAATTAAGCACCGGTTGAAGGGCAAAAAGATTGCGCCCGCCTTTGGCGCCTTCCATACCTTCCTGTACACCCCGGACGAAACCACCCACAGCGGGGGGCATGTAAGGGCTGCCGATGACCTGAAAAGGACCATGAACATGGTGATCCTGGCGCTTTTGCCGGTTTTGCTGTTTTCCTTTTTCAATACGGGCTACCAGCACTTTGCGGCCATCGACGCCGCCAGCGGCACGCCGAGGACGCTCGACTTTTTTGGGAACTTCCTCACCTGGGAAAACTTCTGGCTCGGCTTTGTCGAGGTCATGCCCCTGGTGATCATCTCCTATGCCGTAGGGCTTGGGGTGGAATTTATTTTTGCCATAATCAAGGGCCACGAAGTGGAGGAAGGCTACCTGGTGACGGGGATGCTCGTTCCCCTGATCATCCCGGTAGACACCCCCCTGTGGATGTTGGTGGTGGCTGTGGTTTTCGGCGTGGTCATCGGCAAGGAAGTATTCGGCGGTACGGGGATGAACATCCTGAACCCGGCCCTGACCATCAGGGCATTCCTGTTTTTTGCCTATCCGACCTGGATGAGCGGCGACAAGGTTTGGGTCCATGGGGCCGTGGACCGCGCCGGGACCCCTGATGCCATCTCCGGGGAAACCGTTTTGGGGTACCTCGCGCAGAACAATACTTTTGAATACAGCACGGCCGATATGTTTTTTGGCTTTATCCCGGGTTCCGTCGGGGAGACCTCAGCCTTCCTGATCCTTTTGGGCGGGCTGTTTCTGATCTTCAGCAAGATCGCCAGCTGGCGCATCATGGTCAGCGCAGTCCTCGGGTCCCTGGCCATGGGGTTGATCTTCAACGGGGTGGTAGACATGGGCTGGGTTGGCGAAAGCAGCCGCTTCTACGGGCTGATGAGTTTTGAATACTGGAAACACCTGATTGCCGGGGGGCTTGCCTTCGGGATTGTCTATATGGCCACCGATCCCGTCACGGGATCCCAAACCCACCGCGGGAAATGGATTTACGGGTTTTTGATCGGGTTCCTCTCCGTAATGATCCGGGTGTTCAACCCCGCCTATCCGGAAGGGGTCTTCCTGGCCATCCTGCTGATGAACGTGTTTGCCCCGACCATTGACCACTACGTGATCCGGGCCAATGTAAAAAAACGCCTGAAGCGGTTCAAAACGGCCACGGTGTATCCGCAGGCGACGGATGACAAAGCTGAACAACTCAAAGCAGAAACGGTTTAATTATGGCTGTCAATACGGATAAGAACATTTATACGGTATTTTTTGCCGCGCTCATGGTAGTCGTGGTGGGTTCCATCCTGGCGTACCTGGCCTCAGGCCTGAAACCCATGATTCGGGAAAATGAACGGTTTGAAAAGCAGCAGAACATCCTCTATGCCCTCGGGGTAAACGAAAACGAGGATCCGGGCTCTGTAAATTTCATTCCCACGGACCGGGTGGAGGAGGTGTTCTCCCAGCATATCACGGAACAACTCGTGATTAATGGTGACCAGATCACCCGCGATGACCAGGCCTACCTGATCGACATGAAAAAGGAACTCGCTGCCCGGAAAAACGGCCAGACCCCAAGGCTGCCCGTATTCATCGGGGAGAAGGACGGAAAAACCTACCACATCCTCCCCATGTACGGCAAGGGCCTGTGGGATGCGATCTGGGGTTTTATGGCCCTGGACGAAAACATGGTGGTGCAGGGGGTCTATTTTGACCACAAGGGGGAAACCCCCGGCCTGGGATCCAACATCAAGGAACGCTTTTTCATGGATGACTTTATCGGGGAATCCATTGTCGATAACGGGCGCCTTGTGGGCATCGGGGTGGTCAAGGGGAACAACGACCCCGTGAACAACGACAAGCAGGACAACCAGGTCGATGCCCTGGCGGGGGCTACCATCACAGGGAACGGCGTGACCGCCATGATTTCCCAAAGCCTGAACCTTTACAAGGACTATCTTCAATCTATAAGCTCAAAATAATATGGGACTCCTCTCCAAGAAAGACGCAAACCTGATCCTGGATCCCCTCGCGGACAACAACCCTATCACCATACAGGTGCTCGGGATTTGCTCGGCCCTGGCGATTACTGCAGAACTGAAGGCCTCCGTCGTGATGGCCCTGTCGGTGATTTTCGTGCTGGGCCTTGGGAACGTGGTGATTTCCCTGATGCGGAACATCATCCCTTCCAAAATCCGGATTATTGTGCAACTGGTGGTGGTCGCCACCCTGGTGATCATCGTCGACCAGGTCCTCAAGGCCTTTGCCTATGAACTGAGCAAAACCCTCGCGGTCTTCGTGGGGTTGATTATCACCAACTGTATTATCATGGGCCGCTTCGAGGCCTTTGCCCTGGGCAACGGCCCCTGGAAATCGTTCCTGGACGGGATCGGGAATGCCCTCGGATATGGGGTCATCCTGATTATTGTCGGGTTTTTCAGGGAACTCCTCGGCTCCGGTTCCCTTTTTGGGATCAAGGTGCTCGGGGACCCCATCGCCAAAACGGGCCTTTACGCCACCGGCTATGAAAACAACGGGTTTATGATCCTCCCCCCGGCAGCATTGATTGTCGTGGGGCTCATTATCTGGGCGCAACGCGCGCGTAACCAGGCCCTGATAGAGGAAAACTAACGCATATCGAATTAATCGAAACCACGGGTTATGTTAGAACATATAGAATTATTCTTTAAGTCGATTTTTATAGACAATATGGTCTTCGCCGTTTTCCTGGGGATGTGCTCCTACCTGGCCGTTTCCAAGAAGGTGGCGACTGCCGTGGGCCTTGGGGCTGCCGTGATCTTTGTCCTTGGGGTAACCGTGCCCCTGAACTGGCTGCTCGACCAGTATATCCTTCAGGCGGGCGCACTTTCCTGGCTGGGCCCGGAATACGCCGAATACGACCTTAGCTTTTTGTCCTTCATCATGTTCATCGCCACCATTGCCACCATGGTGCAGCTGGTGGAAATTGTAGTGGAACGCTTTTCCCCGGCCCTTTACAACAGCCTGGGGATCTTTCTGCCCCTGATCGCCGTAAACTGTGCGATCCTTGGGGGCTCCCTGTTCATGCAGGCCCGGGAAATCCCTACCCTGGGGCTGGCCCTGAATTACGGGATCAGCTCGGGAATCGGCTGGTTCCTGGCCATCCTGGCCATCGCCGCCATCCGGGAAAAAATCCGGTATTCCAATGTACCGCCCCCCCTGCGCGGGCTGGGCATCACCTTTATCATTACCGGGCTGATGGGCATTGGCTTCCAGAGCTTCGGGGGGATGCTGACCGGAGGGGATGAAGGGGGTTCCGAGGCGGCTCCTGAAACCGCGCTGCAGCAGGAAGAGGCCACTATCGCGAAAGCTAAGGCTGAAACAAAGGAAGAAAAAGAAGAGGTAAAGGAGACCGTCCTTTCCTATAACGATGCATTAAACAAGCAGTAATGATTTTAGCTACAACCACGGTTGGGACCATTGTAATCACGATCATTGCCTTCCTGGTGCTGGTCATGGCCCTGGTGGCCCTTTTGTTGTTCACGAAAGAAAAACTGGCTCCGTCCGGGCCGGTGACCATAACCATAAATGGGGAGAAGAGAATCCAGGTGCCTTCCGGTAGCTCCCTTTTGTCAACCCTGGGGAACCAGAAGATTTTCCTGCCTTCCGCTTGTGGGGGTGGGGGAACCTGCATCCAGTGCGAATGCCACGTGCTTTCGGGGGGCGGGGAGGCCTTGCCCACAGAGACCCCCCACTTCTCCAAGCGGGAACTCAGCCATGGAGCCCGCCTGGCCTGCCAGGTGAAGGTGAAACAGGATATGGAAATCACCATCCCCGAAGAGGTTTTCGGGATCAAAAAATGGGAAGCCACCGTGGTCAGGAACTTCAACGTAGCCTCCTTTATCAAGGAATTTGTGGTGGAGATCCCTGAAGACATGAATTACAAGGCGGGAGGTTATATACAGATCGAAATCCCCCCTTGCGAAATCCGGTACCAGGATATCGATATCACTGCCCACCCCAAGGAACACGACGACCCCGAGAAATTCCGGAACGAGTGGGATAAGTTCAACCTGTGGCCGCTGGTGATGAAAAACCCCGAAACGGTGGAGCGGGCCTATTCCATGGCTTCCTACCCGGCAGAGGGACGGGAGATCATGTTGAACGTGCGGATAGCCACCCCGCCCTGGGACCGCAGCAAGAATGCCTGGATGAATGTAAACCCGGGAATAGCCTCTTCCTATATCTTCGCTTGCAAACCCGGCGATAAAGTGACCATTTCAGGTCCTTTCGGGGAGTTCTTTATCAACGAATCTGAGGCCGAAATGCTCTATGTGGGCGGAGGGGCCGGGATGGCGCCCATGCGTTCCCACCTCTACCACCTCTTTAAAACCCTGAAAACCAACCGGAAGGTTACTTTCTGGTATGGGGGCCGTTCCAAGAGGGAGCTGTTCTACATCGACCATTTCAAGGAGTTGGAACGGGAGTTCCCGAATTTCAAGTTTTACATGGCCCTTTCAGAGCCCCTGGAAGAGGACAACTGGAAGGTTAAGGAGAACATCGATGCGCCCGGCGACGGGTTTGTGGGCTTCATCCACAATTGCGTGATCGAACACTACCTGAACCACCACGATACCCCGGAGGACATCGAATTGTATTTCTGCGGCCCACCCCTGATGAACAAGGCCGTACAGAAAATGGGCGAAGACTTCGGAATCCCTGATGAAAACATCCGGTTCGACGACTTTGGCGGGTAACCCGCCCACACCAATGAAAAACCGGTAGTTTTCTATCGGTTTTTTTATACGTAGCAACCTATGATACCCTTGACGGAACAAGAATTGCACAACCTGGCCATGAATATTGTGGGGAGGCAGCTGCAGGAGGAGGGGTTTGAATTCATGGGGGTGAACAGCAAGCCGGGTAAAAACCCACAGTTTGTTTGCCTCCGGGAGAAACAACTGCATTTTATCGTAGTGCGGTCCGTGGCCTTTCCCGGGGATCCGACAGAGTATGACGCCCCCCTGATGGAGCGGGTAAAAGGGCATGCCATGAAATTTGAGGCGCGCACCTATTACGCAGGAGTGGGGCTGTCCAATGCCCGGGACCGCCGCCTTCCGGTCTACCTCAACGAAGAATATCTGGTGGAATATGCCGGTCTCATTGAACTTTAGGCGCTTTCTGGCCCTGGCAACGGCGGTGCTCCTTTGGGGGTGCCACCCCGAAGGCCCCCTGCAGGAGCAGGTGCATCAGGGCGGGGCCCTGGGCACCTCCTACGCCATCAAGCTCTATGCCGCCGACACCACCGACCTCCAACCCCGAATTGATTCCGTCTTCCGGGTGATCAATCAGTCGTTATCCACCTACCTGTCCGATTCCGACATCAGCCGGATCAACCGGGGCGACAGCACCGTGGTGGTGGATGCCCAGTTCCGGGAAGTCTTTGAAGCCTCCGCCCGGATCTACCGACGTACCGGGGGGTATTTTGACCCTACGGTAGGGGTGCTGGTGGACGCCTGGGGATTTGGGCCGGGGCCAGCCCTGGAAATGGACAGCCTCCGCGTAGACAGCCTGCTGCAGTTCGTAGGGTTCCACAAGGTACGCCTTACCCCGGCCCACCGGGTTGTGAAGGACCACCCGGGCGTACGCCTCGATTTTAACGCCATCGCCAAGGGCTATGCCGTTGACCGCCTCGCGGCCATGCTCGAGGAACAGGGTATCCGCGATTACCTGGTGGAAGTAGGGGGCGAGCTCAGGGCGCGGGGCGGCAACCTGGACAAAGGACAGGACTGGCGGGTGGGGATTGACGATCCCCAGGTGGTTGATGGCCGGGCCATCAAACGGATTATTGCCTTTACGGACAATGCTATGGCCTCCTCTGGCAATTACCGCAAATTCCGCATCGATTCCCTCACGGGGCAGAAATTCGTCCATACCGTTGATCCGCATACAGGTTTTACCCGTAACGCCAACATCCTTGCGGCTACAGTGCTGGCGCCAACCTGCATGGTGGCCGATGGCTACGCCACTGCCTTTATGGCCATGGACCTGGAGGCTTCCCGCCAACTCCTGTCCCAAAGCCCTGAACTCGAGGGGTACCTGATCTATCTGGATGGAGAGGGGAAAACCGCGGAATTCATGACCCCGGGGTTCGAGGCTCTGCTGCGCTAAGTGTTTTGTGACCGGGGTTTGTACACCAGGGGGAGGAGTTCGCCCGCGGCCAGGCGGTACCGGTCCACGTCTTCCGGGGTAAACGTTTTGGTGTAATCAAGCGCCCGTACCTCAAACCCGGCCTTCCTGAGGAGGTCGAAATAATCCCTCCCATAGACCCGCACGTGGTCGTATTGCCCAAAGATTTTGCGCCGTTCCTCCCGGTCGGTAATCCCCGGGTCTTCCAGGGTTTGCTCCCGGCCCAGGTCCTGGGGTACCTGGAAAACGCCCCAGCCCCCCGGTTTCATCACCCGCAGCAATTCGGAGAGCGCCCTGCGGTCGTCCGGGATGTGTTCCAGGACGTGGTTGCAGAGGATCACGTCGAAGGAGTCATCTTCAAAGGGCAGGTCGCAAATGTCGGCATGGACCTCGGCCAGGGGGGAGTTCAGGTCCGTGGTGGTGTACTCCAGGTTTTTATGGGCCCTGAAGCGGCTGTAGAACGCCTGTTCCGGGGCAAAATGCAGGACGCGAAGCGGCCTCCGGAAAAAATCCGTTTCCTTCTGCAGGTAGAGCCAGAGCAGGCGGTGGCGCTCCAGGGAAAGGGTGGAAGGCGATAAAACATTTTCGCGGGGCGCCTCATGGCCATAGGGCAAAAAGCTCCGGAAGGACCTGCCGTCAATCGGATCGGTATACCGGTCGCCCCGGAGCCAGAAGGCGAGTAACGGGCGCACCCAGTAGCTCATCCGGATCAGGAGCGGACGGGGAACAAAGCGCAGGACCCATTTGAAGATTCGTTTCACAGGTGGTTTATAACCTCAGGAAGTGATGGGGTGTTGGCGGAATTCGGCTTCCTCATCGCTTTGGATGCCCAGGGCTTCATAAATGTAGCGGAAGGTGGAAAGGAGCTCGGGTTTGCCGTTGACCAGGGCCACGTTATGTTCAAAGTGGGCGCTGGGTTTCCCGTCGGCGGTCAGGATGGTCCAGCCGTCCTTCAACTGGCGGATGCGCCGGGTGCCCATATTGATCATGGGTTCAATGGCCACGACCATTCCCTCCACGAACATTTTGCCCCGGCCGCGTTTGCCGTAATTCGGCATTTCGGGGGCTTCGTGCAACTTCTTGCCCAGGCCGTGCCCCACCAGCTCCCGCACCACCCCGTAGCCATGGCCCTCGCAGTATTGCTGTATGGCGTATCCCACATCGCCCACCCGGTTTCCCGCCCGGAATTCCCGGATGCCGACATACAGGGATTCCCGGGTTACCTGCAGCAATTTCCGGGTTTCGGGGGCGACTTCGCCCACTTCGAAGGTAAAGGCATGGTCGCCGTAAAACCCGTTTTTCAGGCTGCCGCAATCTACCGAAACAATATCGCCCTCCTTAAAGGGTTCGTTGGTGGGTATGCCGTGGACGACCTGGGCGTTAGGACTGATGTTCAAAGTGTTGGGAAAATCGTACATCCCCAGGAACCCCGGGGTTGCCCCCTGTTCCCTGATGAACTCCTCGGCCAGCCGGTCGAGGTACAGGCCCGTGACCCCCGGTTTGATTTCAGCGGCCAGCATACCCAGGGTCCTGGAGACCACCAGGGCGCTCTCCCGCATCAACTCAATTTCTTCGGCAGTTTTTGGATGGATCATGGGCGCAAAGATACGACAGAAAGTGCAACCGGCCAGCCCGGGCCCCCGCAGGGGGGCTCAGTCCCAGTCGTAGGGGTTCTGGTAGGGCTCCCCGCTGAGGATTTTCAGCATATCGGATTCCAGGTCCTCAATGGCATATTCGACGATGCGGTTCAGTTCCTCCCCGTCCCGGTAAAAAATGAGGGTCGGCACGTTGAGGATGTCATAGCCCGCCTCTTCCTTCAGGGGGGTGGTCTTCTCCCGGCTCAGCACGATGACTTCAACCTGCTCTCGCGGATAACCGGCCCCTTCCAGGATTTTGATCAGCCTGGGTACCAGCAGCCGGCTGTCTTTGCACCAGGTGGCCGCGAAGACCCGGATCTGTACCCCTTCCAGCAGCGGTTTCAGCGCTTTGATCTTTTCAGGGGCGGGTTCGGCGGCTTCGTAATTCGGCCGAAACCAGGTATCGAAGGGAGGGTTGCTCAGGGAATCGAGGCTGGCAGTGCCCACGAGCATTACGGTTTCCCCGTCGGGCAGGCGCACTGCGGTATGGTTTGGCTTTTTTGCGCAGGCGGCCGCAAACAAGAGGGCAATCCCCAGCGCCGCCAGGGGTTTCGTGAAGGTACTCATAGGGGCTTCAGGAGGGATTTTTGCGTCATGACTTCGGGCTGGGGGATCCCCATGATTTCCAGGATGGTGGGGGCGATATCGCCCAGTACCCCGGACCGGATGCTTTTCCGGTCCGGATCGACCAGGATCAGGGGGACCGGGTTGGTGGTATGGGCCGTATTGGGGCTGCCATCGGGGTTGACCATGGTATCGCAGTTTCCGTGGTCTGCGATGACCAGGGTGGTGTAGCCGTGTTCAAGGGCGGTATCAATGACGACCCTGGCGCACCGGTCTACGGTTTCGCAGGCTTCGATGGCCGCGGGCATACTTCCGGTATGGCCCACCATGTCGGGGTTGGCGAAATTCAGGCAGACAAAGTCGGCCGTTTCTTTTTCCAGTTCGGGTACAATGGCGTCCCGCACTTCATAGGCGCTCATTTCCGGCTTCAGGTCGTAGGTGGCCACCTTGGGGGACGGGCAGAGGATCCGCTGTTCCCCTTCAAAGGGGACTTCCCTCCCCCCATTGAAAAAGAAGGTCACATGGGGGTATTTTTCCGTCTCCGCAATCCGGATTTGTTTTTTCCCCGCCCGGGACAGTACCTCTCCCAGGGTTTCCCTGATGTTTTCTTTATCGTAGACGACCCTGACATCCCGGAACGTGTCGTCATAATTGGTCATGGTGACATAATAGAGTTCCAGGGGTTTCATCCCCTGTTCCGGGAAGGCCTCCTGGCTCAGGGCCTGGGTCAGTTCCCGGCCCCGGTCGGTGCGGAAATTGAAGAAAATGACCACGTCCCCGTCGCAGAGGGTGGCCAGGGGGTCGCCCGAAGGCCCGGTGACCACAATGGGTTTAATGAATTCATCCGTCACCCCTTCGCGGTAACTCCCCTCCAGGGCAGCCACGGGGTCCGTGGTCGGCGTCCCGGTCCCATGGACCAGCAGGTCGTAGGCGAGCTTTACCCGTTCCCAGCGCTTATCGCGGTCCATGGCGTAATACCTGCCGATGATGGAGGCGAGCTGGCAGGGCTTATCCTGGCAAAACGCCAGCAGGTCGGATACGAAACCCCGGCCGCTTTTGGGGTCTACATCCCGCCCGTCCGTAAAGGCATGCACAAAGGACTGGGCCACCCCGTTGGCTGCCGCAGCCGCGATCAGCCCCTTGAGGTGTTCGGTATGGCTGTGTACCCCGCCGTCGCTTAAAAGTCCGAGGAAATGGACCGGTTTGGAATGCTCCCGGGCATAGGCAAAGGCTTCCTGCAGGGCCGGTTCGTCCTTCAGGGTGTTTTCCTTTACGGCCAGGTTGATGCGGGCAAGGTCCTGGTAGACGATGCGACCGGCCCCCAGGTTCATATGGCCTACTTCGGAGTTGCCCATCTGCCCTTCCGGCAGGCCCACGTTCATGCCGTCGGTCAGCAGGGTGGCATTCGGGTACTTTTGATACAGGGAATCTATGTAGGGGGTATGGGCCTGCGCTATGGCGGAAACCCTGGGGTCGGGGGACTTACCCCAACCATCTAAAATCATTAAAACCACTTTCTTGTTCATGGGCCCGAGGGTTATCAGACTTCAAAAATAGCAGGAATTGTGCAGGTTTACCAGTAATGGGCCCACTTTTGGGAAAGGCCGTGGCCCTGCCTTTCGCAAAAAGGATGTTAAAATTCCATTTTTCCCTTCCGCCCGGTGAAACAAATCGAAGGATATGTCGTCGTTGGGATAGCGGCCGCAGCTGGGGACCCGCAACGGACCCCCGGCAGGGAGCCAATGAATAAAATTGGCTGTGAAGACGCTCCGTGAGGGTATTCATCAATCAAAACAAAGGGACCCCGGCCTTGGCCGGGGTCCCTTTGTTCTTTCCATTTTCAGCGGGGATTATTGGAGGTATTGCGATTTCAGAATTCAAACCCGGTAAATGCCCGGTACAAAAAGGCATAGATGGCCATGGTAAGCATCAGGGCACAAAACAGGGAATACGCTTTGAGCAGATAAACCACATAGGCGGGCTTGCAATTGTCAAAGGCATGCAGGTACAGGTTTTTAAAGTGGATCAGGGTTCCCATATAGTGTCTTTAAGGGGTTAAAGCCAAGCTATAAGGGGCTAAATCTAAGTGGATCGGATTTGGGGGGACAACTAAAGTACAAAAATATCCCGGTCTGCCTCCCATGCCGCTTAGGCTTTCGACCTAAGTGCCGTATTTCCCGATGCCTGCACCTGTCGGTCTGCAGAAGCCATCAGGGCAAAGGCTTTATCGGCCCGAGGGCAATGCGGTGAGGTTTCGGGCTGCTTCTCCCGGGTCCAAAAAGGAGGTGCCCCTCAAAAAGGCACAGGCTCCCTAGAGCAATTCCGGGTTGATGTCCAGGATGTTGTCGGTGATGTACGATCGGATAAAACCGGTGGTCAGGTACTCGCTCCCCAGGAAGTCGTCCCCTTCCAGGATCCGGAGGATGTTCATCTTTCTGAAGTCTGAAAGCATGGGCACCGAAAGGGGGGCGTAGCTGTAATGCCAGGGTTCGTATTTGAAGCCGCGTCGGCGGGGGTTGTCGGTATAGACCAGGTAGAACCCGTAGGTGTTGGCGTTTTCCTCCATCCACTTGCGGAAATCTTCAAAGGGGCCCCCGTCCTCGAATTTCTCCGGGTCCAGCACATCGCCGGAGGCCGGCTTGGAGTCGTCGATCAGGTCGGCATCCGTCCCCCAGTGGTGCCTGCTGGTGCCTGGGATCGTGGAATATTCCACGATTTTATCGATAGCCTCAAGGGGTTCCATCCCCTCTTCGGTATAGGCCAGGTATTTTTGCTCAAAAATGGTCCTCTGGCGCTCGTAACTGCGATAGCTGCTGACCACCTTCAGGCTGATCCCGTCCTGGTAGGCAGCTTTTTTCATTTCCACAAAGGCGTCGTGGGCTTCTTTCCTCAGGTTGATCCCCTCCCCATAAAGGTCCAGGTCGGCTTTCCCGGTGAGTTCCTCCACGGTGAACTCGCGCTGCGCGGCCCATAGGGGAAAGGCAGGGAGGCTGAGGGCCAGCCCGCCGAGGCTACTGTTCTTAAGAAATTTTCTTCGCTTCATTCCAACAGGTTTATATTCCGGCCCCGCCCTCCGGGCATGGGCCTTTAAGGGGACCGTGCCCATACGGCACGATCGGCCTCCCGAAGGTATGAAAAATGCGGGAATACGATGCGGGATCCTTAAGGGTTGACCCCTTAGCGGTCCAAATAGAGGAATCCCTGGTATTCCAGGCCTAGGTCCAGCAGCTGCACCAGGTAGAAATACACCCCTTCCGGGAGGCCGGCTTCCCGGTTGACCACCAGGCCGTCCACATTGGCCACCCCGTTGAATTCGTTGGTGTAGTTGCGCCGCTCGAAGACCTTCAGCCCCCTCCGGTCAAAGATTTGAAGGAGGTTGTTGGGCGAATCGGCCAGGGCTTCGATCACCAGCACGTCGTTGATCCCGTCCCCGTTGGGGCTAAGGAAAAAGTTATCGAGGCTGAGCAACTCCTCAGGTTCTGCCAGACTACCGAAGGTCAGGACCTCGAAGGCATCCGGAACGATGGGCTCCGACAGGGCAAATCCGTTCTGCAGGTCGCCGGCCACTGAGCGGGTACCCAGGGGCACCCACCGCCCGGCCGCTTTGCTCCAGCCCACCAGAACGATACCCGAAACCGTTTCGGCCAGGGCCCCCAGGTTGCTGTTAGGGTTCCAGGTGAGGGTGACCTGCCCGGTGTTTCCCCCTTCCAGCCTCCAGAATTCGGCAGTGGAGATGGCGGAAAGGGTCCTCGGCAGCAAGTCGGTGCGAAAGGGGGGAAAGGCGCTGGGGTTGTTGGGATCTTCGCGGAAATACGCGCATTTGGCCACGGGAAATGTTTCCCCTTCCAGGGTCAGGGGACGGTATTCGGATGCGTCCCCCACGGGGAAGACCACCCGGCTTTGGTTGATCGCCAGGGCATACCCGTTAACCTTTGAGGCATTGCCGGGGCCATTCAGGGTGGCCTCTTGCAGCAGGCCCACATAAATTTCAGGCAGGGATTTGTCGGTTACGAAATCGCCCTCGAAAAAATCCAGGGTGTTGGCCACGCTGAAGGGGGCCTGCACGTCCACAAAAAGGTCGTGGAAGATTTCCACGTCGTAAAATACCGGGGCGAAATCCCCCGATACCCGGATCAGGTCTGCCCCGTAAAAGCCCACCCTGCCGGCCTCCTGCTCAAAGGGCGCCTGGTTGATAAAGCTCGTAAACAGCCCTACCTGCGCCCCTTCGTGCAGTTGCATGCCGCCGTAGTGCTGCAGGGCGGGTTGGGAGAAGCTTTTGACAGCCAAAAACAAAATCAGAAGGAAACCAGGATATT
>CAZIJW010000004.1:135463-180782 GCA_964539905.1 uncultured Robiginitalea sp. | reverse complement strand
GCCGTTATATCCCTGCCGGGATACAACTGATTTTATGTTCAATACTTCGTATTACGCGCAGTACTACTATTGAATCATAATTTATATTATGTTCAATAGAAAATAGGTACAGTTAGGATGGGCTTCCCCTTACTCCTCTGCGGGTTGTATGGTCCCCTCATACCGGATGCTGTTTCGCTGGGTGCTGTTTACGGTAAGGAGCGCCCTGTTGCCTTTAAAGATCTTCAGGTTGCACTGAAGCCGTTCCGATTTGTTGCGGAGGGTAAAATTTACATCGTACCGGCTCTGGCTTTCGTTCTTTACCACCTCAAGGTCATCCACAGGTCCTTCATACGTTATGCCTTCTGCGCTGCCGTAAGCCTGGATGACCTGGCGTTCGCCCCAAAACGGAAGTTGCACCGCTACGGAATCGCCTTTCATCCTGAAATAATTCGCATTTCCTTCCAGGTTGATCCGGCTGGGACTGCTTCCCGGCGGCAGCAGGCCGGCATTGGCCATTTGGTTCAGGCTATTGTCGGGCGTGGGCTCCGCCCAGCGGGCTTCCATTGAAAAATTGCGGTCCTCCACCAACTTATCCAATTCTGCCCATTCGGCTGCTGTAAGGGGCGCAACCGTTGACTTGCAACTGGTCAGGAAACTGACCGCGAAGATCTGGATGCCAACAATAATAAACCGGGATGGATTGCGGATCGCCATGGGAGCTCTTTTTTTTCAAAGTTAGTTAAAATCCATATGTGCTTCCCTGGGCCCCTGGGCAAATTTCCCTGCCCATGCCTGTGATGCCCGACAGGCCAAACAGCAGGTGCTTCTTTTTCTTAAAGCCTTGCCAATCCTTCCGGGGCATTCCAAATATTGTCTATCTTCGAACAAATTTTTTTTCTTGCCTTCAAGGTCCTTCCTGCCGGTACTGCTGCTTTCCCTTTGCCTGCCCCTGAACCTATGGTCCCAGGAGTATTTGGACGTATTGCATGTTACCTACGGCATTAGCCCCGGAACCCGTTATGACCAGGAATTCGGAACCACCGCCACCACCACGGTGCACCATACAGACCTCACCCTGACCCTCCCCCTGCCCATTTCCCCGAAAATCACTTTTATAACCGGCCTTATAGGATTTGGCAACCGGCTGCAGCTCGATCCGCAAATCCCGGGAACTATCAACCTTTATTCAGCCACCCTTCCCCTTGGCCTTCGATTCGATTACGGAAACCAATGGTTTGGAACCCATGTGCTCATGCCCCGGCGGTCCACCGCCTTTAACAATTCCAGAGCCGGGTTTCAGGTGGCCACTGCCCATCTCTTCCAGCGGCAGAAAGATCAAAACACCTCCTTTACCATGGGATTCTATCTGAGCCAGGAGTCCTATGGGGCCATGCTGGTTCCCCTTTTTGGGTTGTACTACAAGGACCCTTCAGACCGGGTTGAGCTACAGCTGCTGCTCCCCGCCCGGGGAGATATCAATTACAGCTTCTCCGAAAATTTTCGGATGGGCGTGGTCTTTGACGGCCTGGGATCTACCCACGACCTGCAGACCGGGGATTATGGTGATGCCTATGTTCAGCGCATTTCCAATGATTTACAAGGATATGCCCAGGTCAACCTCTCTAAAACCCTGCTCCTTTCCATGCGTGCCGGATATGCCTTTTTCCGGTCGTTCCGGGTCTATGATGCGGAGGACAAAGCGGGCCTTTCCCTGGCCGGATTTTTTGCCAATGACCCACGCAATGCCTTGAATACCAGTGTTGAGGGTGGTTTGTTATTTAGCTTTCGCCTTACCTACAGGGTCATGCTATAACACATAAAAACCACTAAGGTTTCCCGGGGACTTTTTGATTTCTGCTAAGTTCGGTCGGGTGGGACTTTGGGTCGAAAAGGCTGGTTTTTAAATCAGCAGGCGGCCTCTCCCCCTTCGCCTTTTGGATGGGGGTATTGGTCCTGCTGCGTGGCCGGATCGCGGTCGAGGCAAACGAAGTCTTTTTCTATCAGCAAATGCAGCTGGGTGCCGTCTTCCAGGATTTGGGCGGCCTGAAAACCCACCTCGGAAGAGTCCGGCCAGTCGAGGCCCCAGGCCTCGGGGAGGGTGATGGTGATGGTGCCTTCGGTAAAGGTTGCCGACAGGCCCCTGGCGTCAGGATGCAGTTTCAGGATATAGTGTAGGCTGCCGTCGGGGAATTGCGTATGGCAAGCCACTTCCCCTTCCCGGGACAATTTTTCAACCTCCGATTTGCGAAGGCGGTAACGTACCGAATTCTCTTCTATCCTGATTTTCATGGGAAATCGACTTATTGGTAAAGGTACGATTTATGGCCGATCCGATCCAATGGCCTTCCGTTGAATTCGACTACCTTTGGCCCGTGCAAGAAAAGGCCCAATCCAATCTCGAATTTATCGCCCTGATGGCGGCCCTGATGTCTGCCGTGGCCCTTTCCCTGGATGCCCTTTTGCCCGCCCTGGACCTGATTGGCATTGCCGTCGGCAACCAGGACCCGGCCAAAAACCAATGGCTGGTTACCCTTTTTTTCCTTGGGATAGGAACAGGACCACTGCTCTTTGGCCCGGTTTCCGATAGTGTAGGGCGAAAACCCATTGTTTATATCGGGTTTGCAGTGTTTATTGCCGCTTCCCTCATGTGCATCGGCGCCAAAAGCCTGAATTGGATGTTGCTGGGCCGTTTTTTACAGGGGGTTGCCCTTTCGGCCCCCCGTACTATCAGTATTGCCATGATCCGCGACAAATTCAGCGGGGATTTCATGGCGCGGATCATGTCTTTTGTTACGGTGGTCTTTATCCTGGTCCCTGTAGTGGCCCCTGCCCTGGGTAAATTTATCCTCGATGCGTATGGGTGGAAGGCCATCTTCTATTTCCAGGCCGGCTTTGGTGTGTTGGTAGCCTTTTGGTTCTGGAAACGGCAGCCGGAGACCCTCCCTCCCCGAAACCGGGTAACCTTCAGGGCGTCCAAGATTTTGTATGGGTTTCGGGAGGTCCTGCAATACAGGAAGACCATCCTGTATACCCTGGTCTGGGGTTTGGTAACGGGGTCGTTCCTGGTCTACCTGAGTACTTCCCAACAGATTTTTGAAAACCAGTACGGCCTCTCAGACTTGTTTCCCTACTTTTTTGCAGCCCTGGCCATAACCATAGGCGGGGCTACATTCATGAATGGATCGCTGGTCATCCGATTCGGCATGGCCCGGATGATCTCCACTTCCCTGCTGGCCTTTACCCTGACGGCCCTGGTCTATGTGGGCCTTTTCGCAGGTAAACCGAATCCATCCATCGGCATCCTGATGCTGTTCCTTTGCCTTCAATTCTTTGCCATTGGGTTCCTCTTCGGGAACTTAAGGGCCATGGCCATGGAACCCCTGGGCCATATTGCAGGGTTGGGCGCCGCGATTACCGGATTCCTCGCCTCCCTCCTTTCCGTGGGCATTGGTTCCTGGATCGGCAGCCTGATTGGGGAAACCGTACTTCCATTGTTCTCCGGTTTCCTGGTCTGTGGCATCCTTTCGATGGGGCTGCTCATACTCGGGCGACCCGGAGCCTTACGCTTTTAAACTACTCCGACTTAAGAAGCCCCTGCCCCTCTATCCAGGGGGCTCCGGCATCCCTTAGGCCCTTTTCAAGGGCGGGGAATCTGGCTTCCAACGCCCTGAGTTCCCCTTTTATCGCCTCAAGCTGACCCTGGGCCACCTGGAGGGCCTTCCGGTGGGTTGGGGTGGGTCCGTACGTAGAACTGGAAAGGGCCACCATCCCAACAAATGCGCCGTTCTCCGGGTTCGGGGCGTTCCGCTCCCCTATTTCCGCCTTGGCCTTATTCCCGTTCAGGCGGCTATCCAGGGCCTGGAGCTGTTGCTGCAGGTCATAAAGCTCTTTGTTAAGGTCCGGGGAAACCCGGGAAGCCCGTTCCAGGGCCCGCTGCATGGCTCCGGATTTTTTCTGGCTGGTTTCCAAAACATTTTGGGTCGCATGCAGGTCTTGCATAAAGGATTCATAGGTTGATCGGAACGAGGCAATTTCCTGATCAGAAGCCCTTTTGAGTGCCCCCTCGGCCAGGGGGACCACTTCGAAGGATTCCGGTCCGGAAAGGACGGTCTCCACCCCATTTTCCCATTTCGAAAGCGACACGGAATAGGTACCCGGGGTGGCCATGATGCGGAACCCAAAGTCATTTCCGGATGCCGCCCCGGGCGGCTCCAGGCTTACCCCCGTGCGATCAGCCACGTCCAGTGGCCATGACACCCGGTTGAACCCTTTTTTCTTTGTCCCTTCCACTACCCTTACCAGGTTCCCGGAGGCGTCCTTAACTGTCAGCAAGATCCTCGGGCCTTTCTCCAGGCTTTCCTTTTCGAGGGCTTCCCAGCCCGGAAACACCTTCTTGGTCGCCTTTTTTTCCCGTTGCTGCCGCTCTTCCTTCAAACTCGGGTAGTCCTTGGTCAGGTAATAGGTAAAAACGGCGCCAAAAGGCGGATTTTCCCCTGCGTATTCCGAATGGCCCTGTCCGTAGGTTTCTTCCTGTTGTACATACCAGTAGGCCTTTTTGACCGGGAACAGGGTCGCTTTAACGCGGGCTGTTTCCTCGCTGAACCTCCGCAATGGGGACAGGTCGTCCAACACATAAAAGCCGCGTCCGAAACTGGCGACCACCAGGTCATCTTCCCGCCTTTGGATGGTGATGTCCCGAATGGCAATGGTGGGCAGGCCCCCTTTAAGCTGGATCCAGCGATTCCCCCCGTCCCGGGTGAAGTAAACCCCGAATTCGGAAGCAAGGAACAACAGCTTCGGGTCTTTGTGGTCCTGTACCAGCCGCCAGGTGAGTAGCCGGCCCGGCAGGTTTCCATTGATCAGGGTCCAACTGCGCCCCCTGTCAGTGCTTTTGATCAGATAGGGTTTATAGTCCCCGTTTTTGTGGTTATCCAGGGCGGCGTACACGGTTCCGTCCTCAAACAGGTCGGCCCGGATATCGTTGACAAAAGCAGTGGCCGGCACCCCTTTGATGGAGCCCAGATCAACTTTCCGCCAGGTACCGCCTCCGTCTTCACTCACCTGTATGAATCCATCGTCCGTACCCGCATAAAGCAACCCTTCTTTTAAGGGCGATTCGGAAAGGGAAGTAATGGTGTTGTAATTGGACATGGCATTCACATCCCATGGGTTGTCCCAGCTTTGCGTACCCCCCAGGATCGGAAGGGCCAGGCGTTCCTGGTTTTTGGTCAGGTCCCCGGAAACCGGGGTCCAGGAATCGCCCCGGTCCTCTGACCTCCAAACACGCTGGGAGGCAAAATACAACCGGCTGGGCTTGTGCGGGCTTACCAGTATCGGGGCATCCCAGTTGAAACGCTCGTAGGGCTCGCCGGCGCCAGGCTGGGGCTGGATGAAAACGATTTCCCTGGTGGTTTGGTCGATCCGCCACAACCAGCCCTGCTGGAATTCCCCGTAGGTTATATCGGGATTGCCGGGCTCCGTGGCCGATTGATGCCCATCTGCACCCAGGGTAACCCACCAATCGGAATTGAAGATCCCCCCGCTGTTCCTGGTCCTCGAAGGCCCCCCATGGGAGCCGTTATCCTGTGTGCCCCCGTAGATATGGTAAAAGGGTTCCGCATCATCCACGGCAACCTTATAATACTGGGCAAGGGGCAGGTTCCGCACAAAGCGCCAGGTTTTCGTGTGGTCGAAACTCTCATATAGCCCGCCATCGGTTCCGAAGATCACATAATCAGGATCGGAGGGCTTGAAGGCCATTGCATGGGAGTCCACGTGCTTTTTATCCTCATTCATCGACCGGAAGGTGCGGCCGTGGTCGTCTGAGATCTGTACAATATAGTTCATCAGGTACAGCCTGCCTTCCACATGGGGCGAGGCGTATAGTTCCTGATAATAATGAGGTCCGGTACCCCCGGAAACCGCATCGGACTGTTTTGTCCAGGAAACCCCTCCGTCTTCAGACATGAAGACCCCGCCCTTTAGCCGGTCGAGTTCTATGGCGGCATACACCTGGTCCGGATTGAAGGGATTCATGGCCAGGCCGATTTTCCCCAGGTTGGATGCAGGGATCCCCCTGGTTAGTTTCTGCCAGGTTTCCCCCCCATCGGTGCTTTTATGGATGCCGGAATTCGGGCCACCCCCCATATAGGCCGCCACGGTGCGGTGTCTTTCCCAGGAGGCCGCATAGAGCACATTCGGATCCCGGGGATCCTGGAGGAGGTCGGTTGCGCCCATCCAGGCATCATCCCCGAGGGTCCTTTTCCAGGTGGCCCCCCCATCCGTCGTTTTATAGACACCCCGTTGCCCCCCAGGGCTCCAGAGCGGGCCCTGGGCAGCTACCCAGAGGATGTCGGGGTTGCCAGGGTGAATGATGATTTTGGAGATGTGCTCACTTTCCTTCAGGCCCTTATTCGTCCAGGTAGCGCCCCCATCCCGGCTTACATAGAGGCCGTCCCCAAAACCCACATGCCGGCCGCCAACGTTTTCCCCGGTCCCCACCCAAACGGTGTTTGGGGCAGACGGATCGAGGGTCACGCATCCCACGGAGTAGGATCCCTCCTGGTCAAAAACAGGGGTCCAGGTAGTCCCCGCATTTTCGGTTTTCCACACTCCTCCGGAACCCACGGCCACATACCAGAGGCTTTCATCCCCGGGGTGGATGGCGATGTCGGCGATGCGCCCCGAGGTAAAGGCGGGTCCTAGGCTGCGAAATTTAAGACCGCTGAAAATGGAATCGGCCCATTGGGATTGCATGGGGAAAGATCCGGCCAGGCAGGCCAGAACCAAAAGGAAAGTGCGCAGGGAATTCATTAGGGATATTTTAAAATTACCAGGTTTGAAGATAGTGAATCCGGGCGACAAACAGGGAAGAAGGCACACGTAAAAGCCATGCCCCCGATGTGGCCTAAACTTTTTGGATTTTGGATTGGAGACGATTCTTATCTTTGCGCAAATATCTGGCAGTCCATGTGGATTTGGATCATCTTTATTGCTTTAATCGTAGTATTCCTGGCCCTTGACCTCGGGGTTTTCAATAAGCACGACCACGTCATCAAATCGAAAGAAGCCGCTACCTGGACTGCGGTTTGGGTAACTCTTGCCCTCAGTTTCAGCGGGATTATCTACTGGCTTTTTTCCGGGGGGTTGATCGAAAACCCCACAGGGCTTACCCCCGGGACGGCAGTGATGAAATACATTGCCGGCTACTTGATCGAACTTTCCCTGAGCATCGACAACGTCTTCGTGATAGCAGTCATTTTCTCGGCGTTTTCCATACCCCCTATCTACCAGCACAGGGTGCTTTTCTGGGGAATTTTGGGGGCTGTGGTTTTCCGTGCCCTCATGATCATGTTCGGGGTGGCGCTGATCAACAGGATCGACGAAATCATTTATGTGTTTGGGGTGTTTTTGCTCTACACGGCGTACAAAATGCTGAAATCCGACAACATTCAATTCAATCCAAAGAAATCATGGGTGTTCCGGAACCTGATGAAGGTATTCCCAATGACCACCGAGATGGAAGGAAACCGGTTTTTTGTCAAGCGCATGGGGATCACCATGGCGACCCCGCTGTTCATGGCCCTCATCATCATTGAGCTGACCGACATCCTTTTTGCCCTGGACAGCATCCCGGCCATCCTGGCCATTACGGCCGATCCGTTCATTGTGTTCAGTTCAAACATCCTCGCCATTCTTGGGTTGCGGTCGATGTTTTTCCTGATCTCCCGGATGCTGACCAAATTCAGGTTTATCAATTACAGCCTGGTGGTCATCCTGGCCTTCGTAGGGGTTAAAATGCTGCTCAGCCATCACGTCGATTTCCCTGAATGGCTCTCCCTGTCTATAATTGTAGTGTCCCTGGTTGGGGGTATCCTGGCGTCCGTTTTTATCCCTGAATCCCCAGGGGAGGAGCACCCTGGAGCACCCGATATTCAGGACCCGGTATAGGCGTGTACCCGGGTCTCCAGTTCCCGGAATTCCCGGTTCAGCGCGGCCAATTCCGATGCCATTCCTACGGGGGTTCCCTTCTTTCGGTTGAGTTGCTCCGAAACCTGGTACAGTTTGGTTTCCAAGGATCGCATTTGTTCCAGGAGGGTTTCCCTGCGGAGAAAGTGGTCGAGGGTCCGGGGTTCGAAATCATACCGTCCCAAAAAGGCCTTCAGGTGGGTTTCCAGCTGCCTGATACGCGCAAGTTGCTCCCGGCAGGGCAAGTCAGAAAGGTATCTGGATTTAGGGCCTGCAAAGGTCATTAGTTGAATTTGAATTTTCAGGATTATCGGGGATGTACTTCCCACAAATAAGGTAATGCTTTTTTTACATCCCGGAAAGGTGGTAACCCCCGGAAGTTCAAGAAATAACATTTAATTAACCCATTGTGTACCGCGACTCCTGATTTAAGTCATAAATCGTGCGCTGGTAAATTTGGAAATTGGAGGTAGAGAACGTAAATTTCCTTAAAACCCTTATACATGGATATCAATTTTGAATATGACGAGGTAAAAGCCAGTGACCGTCTGGAAATCATGGCCGCCCAGAAGCTTCAAAAGCTTTTGGATAAGTACGATTTTATTGTACGTTCAGATGTGTTTTTCAAGAAGGAGAATACATCAAGCCCAGATACTGGCATGATTTGCAACATCCGTTTGAGCCTACCCGGCCCCCGCCTTTTTGCGGAAGCCAGCCACGGCAGTTTTGAAGCATCCATTGCAGAAGCTGTCGATGATTTGGAAAGGCAACTCCGCAAGAGGAAGGAAAAATTGAGGAGCAGGACCTGATCTGCCTTATGCAGCAAAGGGGCCCACAGTTTTGTGGGCCCTTTTTATTTACCGCGGCCATGCCAAACGGCATTGGCTTTTGAACCAGGACGGGGGATGGCTGGTTTCTGGCACTTCCGGGAACGCAACCGTGTGCGTAAATAAGGTTTCTTCCCCGGCGGCTAGGGGTTCGCGGAGCCACTTAGTTTGCCTTCAATGATCCCGAGGGCGTCTTCAACCGTTTTCAGGGATTCCATATCCTGGTCTTCAAGCATGATATTGAAGTGGTCCTCCACATCGAGGATGATATCTACCATGTGCGAGGAGTTGATGTTCAGGTCCCTGACCAGGTCACTTCCCGGGGAGATGGCCCCTTCCCCCACATCTTCGGGGAGGTAGGGACTGATAATTTTCAAAAGGGCTTCGTAGATACGTTCTCTTTTCACAAGTCTTCGGGATTAAACCGCTTAAAAATAACACATGCATTCACATCTCCAAAGCCAAAACTGGCTTTGGCCAAATATTGGGGCGAATATGCGAGGTTTTGCCCCGGCACACGGTCGCTGTCTATAAGATTTGCAATTTCCGGATGCAGGTCTTTGGCATTCCTGTTCCCGAAAACCAGGTGGGCGCCAAATTGAAGGAGGGCCGCCACCATTTCCATACTCCCCGAGGCTGCCAGCCCATGGCCAAGCACGTCTTTGAAGGAGTTGATATAGGGAAATTCCTTTCCCCGCCTGCCGAGGGCCTCCGTCCAGTTCCTGATTTCAACCGGGTCCGCTGCCGTTGCTGTTAGGTGTCCGTTAATGAGGTCTATCTGTCCGGGTCCAATGCCCGCGTCAGCCAGGGCACTGCGGATGCATCGCTGTACCCCTTCGCTATTGGCAGCGGTCATGCTCCCGCCGTTGCGATGCCCCCCGCTGTTCACAGATCCCCCCAGGACTTCTGCGTAGATGCGGGCTTTGCGCAGCCTTGCACTTTCCAGGGATTCCAGGAGCAAGGCCCCTGCGCCCCCCGAAGGGACAAAACCAGCGGCCGAAGCCGACAGGGGCCGGCTGGCCTTTTCAGGATGTTCATTGTAGCCGGAGGGCACGATCCGCATGGAGTCAAAACCACTCCAAACATAGGGCCCGCAGTCACTGGCACTACCGACAAGCATTCGTTCCGCCTTTCCCTGCCTGATCCGCTCCAACCCGATCAGGGCGGCCTCTGTGCCCGTAGAACACGCCGAGGAGTTTGCAGTAACCTGGTTCCCGCATCCCAGTTTCCCCCCGAGATAAGCGCTTATGCCGCTGGCCATGGTTTGGGAAACTGCAGTGCTCCCCACCCGCCTGACCTGTCCCTGGTCGACCAGCAGGATAGATTCCCGGAATTTATCGGAACCCAGTACCCCGGTCCCGAAAACAATACCCGAATCCCAATCGGGGGCCTCCGGGGAGGGCACCTCCAGCCCGGCATCGTGCCAGGCCTGCATCCCGGCAATTACCCCGTAGATCAAACCTGTTGAATTCATGTTTTTTAGCTCAACCCGATTGAAGTATTGCATTATAACTTCTTCGGGGAGTTCCGGCTGTCCGGCGACCTGGCAGCGAAACCCCAGCCGCTCCAATTCCGGAAGCCGCCTGATCCCGGAAACCCCAAGGGTCATGGCCTGTCCGAAGCGGGTCAGGTCATACCCGTTTGGGGCGCAAATTCCCATGCCGGTCACTACCACCCTCCTGCTCATGGCTCCTCTGGTTTTAACATCCCTGCCAGTTCGCCCCTACAGGCCATCTGGCCGTCTGCGCGGGTGAGGGAAACCTTTACTTTCAATTTGCCAAACCTGAAAAAGACTTTTTCGCCTGTTACCTCCACCCGTTCCCCGGGGTATACCGGATGTAAAAACTCCATGGAAGATTCGGCGAGGGCCAGGACATAGCCTCCCTCCCTTTGCTGGTGTTGACGCTCGAGCAGGTGTATTCCCAGGCAGACCAGCCCGATCTGGGCGCAACATTCCGTGAGCAGGACCCCCGGGGTAACCGGGTGGCCTCTGAAGTGGCCCCTGTAAAATGCGAGATCGGCTTGAAAGGTGAAAAAGCCCCTGACACTGTCTTCATCCAGGTGGGTAAGCCCGTCCACAAAGAGGAAGGGTTCCCCGAAAGGCAATTTTTTAACGACGGTATTCAGGTAGTCGGTCATGGTCATTGCAGATGTTCGCCCCCATCGACCGGGATGATACTGCCGGTAATCCAGGAGGCTTCCGGGAGGGTTAGCAGGAAGGCTGCATTGGCCACATCCCCGGGGGTAGTCAAGCGCCCAGAAGGGTTTCGGGCCCTGCTGGCTTTCAAAAGTTCATTGCTGCCGGGGATCCTGAGAAGTGACCGGGTTTCCGTTACCCCTGCCTGTATGCAGTTGGCCCGTACCCCATGGGGGGCAAATTCCACCGCGATCTGACGCACCAGGGCTTCCAGGGCGGCCTTGGCAGCCCCAACGGCCCCGTAACCCGGGAGAATCTTCCGGCTCCCTTCGCTGGTAAAGGCAATAATGCGGAAGTCGGGGGCCAGCATCCCGCGGTCGTAAAGGGATCGCATCCATTCGTACAAACTGAAAGCCATGGCTTCGGACGTAAGGGCAAGGTCTTTGCCTTCCAACCCCGTGGTTCCATCCCTGGCTTTCATGGGGCCGAGGTTTCCCCTGGCAATGCTATGTACCAGAACCCGGATGCGGCCCGTAGTGCCCATGATCCCGGAAAGTATTTCCAGGATGGCATCCCTTCCCTCCCGCCCAACGGCGTCTTTATTGATCGCATGAAATGGCACTTTTCCGTTGCCCAGGGGGGCAAAGCGCTCCATGACCTGTTCCATGTCCTTCCTCAAGTCGCGATGGATGCCGATCACCGGGATCCCCTCCTCCACGAATTTTGAGGCTGTCGCCAGCCCAAGCCCCTCGCTTGCCCCTAAAATTAGGGCGTACTGCGTCAAATCCCTTGGTTTATCCATGCCTTCTTCAAAATTGGAGCAACAGGCGCTGGGCTGTAAAGCCCGGGCCAAAACTCAGCATCAACCCATATTCCCCTGCTGCCGGTTTTTTTTCCAGGAAGCGCTGCAACACATACAAAACGGTTACACTGCTCATGTTGCCATAGGCACGGAGGACTTCGCGGGTATCTTCCAAATCGGCCTGCTGGGCTTCAAAAAACTGTTCCGTCGCCTGCACGATCTTGCGACCCCCGGGGTGGAAGATCAAATGCCGGATCTGCTCGAGCTGTAAGCCGTTTTCGTCCAGGAACGGCAGTAGCATGCGGTGGAAATGGGCGCTTATGGTTTCCGGGACCGCCGGGTCCAGGATCATCCGCAGCCCGGAATTGGTCAGGTGGAAGCCCATCAGGCCTGTCGTATCGGGGAAATGGTACATTCCCTCCGCCAGGATCCGCGGGCCGGCCATCCCTTCTTCCGAACTGAGGAGGACACAACTGGCCCCATCGCCAAAAATGGCGGCGCTGATGATGTTCGCCATGCTGTGGTCTTCGTGCTGGAAGGTAGCGGAAGGGCATTCCACGGCAACTACCGCTGCCCTTGTCCCCTTTCCCCCCTTGAGGAAATGATGGGCGTAGATCAATCCGGAGATCCCTGCGGCGCAACCCATCTCAGTGACCGGTAAGCGGCAAATGTCGCCCCTGAGCGACAGGCCGTTGACCAGATAGGCATCGAGGGAAGGGATCATGATGCCCGTACAACTGACGGTGATCAGGTAGTCAAGGCTTTCAGGTTCCCACCCGGCAGCCTTCAGGGCTTTGTCCAACGCCCGCATCCCAAGGGATTGGGCTGCTTCCATGTAGGCGTTGTTCTTTTCCTCAAAACTGGTGCGGGTGAAGACCTCGGCCACATCCATAATCCCGAACCGTTGGTCCACCCCGGCTCCTTCAAAGATTTTTATGGCCTTTCGCACCAGCCTTTCGGGTTCCTGTTTGAGCCATTCCCGAACATGGGGAAGGATCTCCGGGGTAGATCGGGTAAAGCGGGGAAGTTCCCGGGAAGCTCCAATTATTCTAATGTCAGTCATATGCGTTTCCCGGAGGGGTTAAGGTCCATAGATACCGGAAGGCCCATTTCCAGCGGATACTGCATTCCCATCCGGGAAGCAGGCGGCTAAAGGCCTCCAGCTCCTTCCTCAGGAAGCCTCTTCGGATGGAGACAAGGCCGTCATGCCTTGCGAGGCCTGAATTCATAAAGATAATCCCAAAAAGCCGAAATAAAGAATAGGCCAGGGCACTTCGGTGCAAATCGTTTACGATTATGGCCCTGAAACCCGCGCCCTGCCATCGCTCCAGCAGGAATCGGATTTGGTGTTCGGAAAAATGGTGGAGGAACAAATTGCAGATTATCAGGGGTTGCACCATACCCGGTTTCGGCAGATAGTCCATCACATCGCAGCATTCATAGGTAATTTCAGGAAACTCCACCTCCTGGAGCCTCCCAAGGGCGAGGCCTTTTTCGTTGATGTCCACCCCGGTCAGGCGTACCGGCAGGTTGTGCCTGCGGCAATAGCGGGCGACATGCCTAAGGAATTCCCCGTTGCCACACCCCAGGTCCACAACCTCCAAAGGCTGCTCCCCCTTCTGGTCAAAGAACGGTTTCAGGCCGGCCAGGCCCACATTGTTCCCACCCAGGAGGCGGTTTACGCGCCCGATATCGCTAAGTGCGAGTTCCAGGGCGGAGGCCTCCAAAGCCGGGTCGTCCATTAATTCCGGTTCAGTGCTGCGGTGCCGGAACATGCCTTTTCCCTTCATGGCCTTCCATGGGTTTTTTCGATGAGTTTTTGCAGCAGTCCGGGCGTTTTTCCTGCAATCCCCACCCCGATTTCAAGTCCCCCGGGGTGAAGGAGGAGCTGCTGCAGGATGTTGCCGTACCGAAGCCTTTGGCGGAATCTGGCCTGCCACTGCCGTGCGTATTCCGATTCAAGGGTTTGGCGTCCCCGGAATTCCCCCCTGAGATAGTCCGAAGACAGCGAAGCCAGCAGCCGGCCCCCTTCGATGGCCATGGCCATCCCGTTTCCGCAGAGGGGATGGATTAGCCGCGCGGCATCGCCCGCCATCAGGATATGACTGGATTCCAGTTTTTTTCGATGGAAGGAAATTTGGGAAATCCCAAGGGCCCTGGGGAAAAGGGGTTCGGCTGCTGACAGTACCGGTGCAAGCAGCGGGTGTTCGCGCGCCAGGAGCCGGGTACAACTCTCGAGGTCAGGTGTTTTCTTGAAGCGGTCCCTGTGGATGAGGTAGCAGAAATTAACGGCTCCGGTTTCGGTAACGGAGAGGCCGCCGTATCCGCCCCGGAAGGCATAGAGCCCAACCTGGTTTTTTGGATAGGCTGCCCGGTAATGCATCTTGATTCCCATCCACGGGCTGGGTTTTGAAAAAAACGGCCTCCCTTCCACCCGGTCCAGACGGCTCCTCTTTCCCCAGGCGCCCAGGACCAGCCGTGCCAGGTACGTGGTTTCCCGGGTTTTCACGCTAAACCGGTCCCCGGTGAAGGCAACGGCTTCAACCGCCTGCCATACAAATTCGACCCCTGCCGCCAGGGCCGCCTCATAGAGCCTTTGGTCCAGGGCATAACGGCTGATCCCAACGGCCCCAAGGGGCAGGGGCGTTTTAAGTGAACGCCCTCCCCGGGTGGCCAGCAGCAGGTGCTCGATTGCGGGCGCATCGGACAGGTCGATGCCTTTCCCACCCAGGTAGGGCACGACCTCCATGGAGAGGTATTCCCCGCAGACCTTGTGCCTGGGCAGCCGATGGCTGTCAAAAACCACCACGTTTCTGCCGGCTTCCGCCAGTTCAAGGGCAGCGGTAAGGCCTGCCAGGCCGGCGCCGATCACAATTATTTCCGTCGATTCCACCGGATGAAGTTACTGCTTTTTGCCCGACCTGTCGGTATTGCCCTCCCCTTCCCTAATACGCTAAAAGTTCCTCAAGGGCCTGGCGCAGGCGTTGCTGGGGCAAATAGCCCGCCTCCAGGCTGCGCGCAAACGGGATGGGGATTTCCAGCCCGGCCACCCGCCGCACGGGGGCATCCAGGGCTTCAAAGCAATGCTCGGCGATCAGGGCGGCAACATCCGACATGACCCCGCCAAAGAGGCTGTCTTCCTGCAGGAGCAGAACTTTGCCCGTTTTGCGGACCGAATCGTAAATGGCCTGGGTATCCAGCGGGCACAAGGACCTCAGGTCGATAAGGTCCACATCCCCGATGTTCAGTTCATCAAGGGCTTCCATGGCCCAGTGTACCCCGGCCCCAAAGGTGATCAGGGAGAGCCTGTTCCCTGTCCGGACCCGGCTGGCCACACCCAGGGGAAGGGTGTAATACCCCGTGGGGACATCTCCGTAGATACTTCGGTACAGGGCCTTGTGTTCAAAGAAAAGTACCGGGTTCGGGTCGTTGATGGCGGCGGCCAGGAGTCCTTTTGCATCCCTCGGGAAGGCCGGGTATACTACTTTCAACCCCGGCACTTTGGTGAACCAGGCTTCATTGGTCTGGGAATGAAAGGGACCTGCCCCTACCCCTGCCCCGCAGGGCATCCGGATGACCACATCCGCCGGTTGGCCCCACCGGTAATGGACTTTGGCCAGGTAATTCACCACGGGGTTAAACCCGGAGCTGACAAAGTCGCCGAACTGCATTTCCACAACGGCTTTCATGCCGCCAATGGATAACCCCATGGCAGTGGAAACCACGGCTGATTCGCAAATCGGGGTGTTGCGCACCCGTTCCTTGCCAAAGGCCTCCACAAACCCCTCGGTAACTTTGAAAACCCCGCCATATTCGGCGATGTCCTGGCCCATGATCACCAGGGAGTCCCAGCGTTCCATCGACTGCCTAAGCCCCTGGGAAACGGCATCTACCAGCCGGATATTTTCTACTTCTTTATTTTCCTCAAAATCCTCATAAACATAAGGGTAAAAAACATCATTTAACTCTTTGGTATAATCAAATTCAACCGGGCCCTCGGCGAAAGCTTTTTCAAGGTTGTCGTTGATTTTGTGGGCAATTTCCTTTTTGAGGTCCACCTCCATGGCTTCCGAAAGGATGCCTTCCTCCCTCAGGTGCTGCGTGAAGTTTTCCAGCGGATCCCGGGCGGCCCACTGGTCCATGAGTTCCTGGGGCACATATTTGGTGCCGCTGGCCTCTTCATGACCCCGCATGCGAAAGGTTTTGAACTCCAGGAGTACCGGCCCGGGTTTTTCCCGCATTTGGGTGGCCAGGTCCGAAACCTGGCTGTACACCTCCAGGATGTTGTTGCCATCGAGGATATGGGCTCTCATGCCATAGCCTATGCCCTTATCGGCCAGGTTTTCGCAGCGGAACTGTTCGTTTGTGGGGGTGGAAAGGCCATATCCGTTGTTTTCAATGCAGAACAAAACGGGCAGGTCCCAAACCGCCGCGATATTCAGGGCTTCGTGGAAGTCCCCTTCACTGGTGGCCCCTTCCCCGGTGAAAACTGCCGTAACGCGGGGTTCCTTCCTGAGCAGGTGGGTCAGGGCAATCCCATTGGCCACCCCCAGTTGGGGTCCGAGGTGGGAAATCATCCCGACGATATGGTGTTCACGGGTGCCGAAGTGGAAACTCCTGTCCCTGCCTTTGGTGAACCCGCTCTGCTTTCCCTGCCATTGGGCAAACAACCGGTGCAGGGGGATATCGCGGCCTGTGAAAACCGCCAGGTTCCGGTGCATGGGCAGGATGTATTCCTCCGGATGCAGGCTGGCTGTGATCCCGGCGGCGATGGCTTCCTGCCCGATACCGCTAAACCATTTGGAAATCCTTCCCTGTCGCAGGAGAATGAGCATTTTTTCCTCGATCATCCGAGAAAGAAGCATGTCCCGGTAAAGCCTGAGCTGGGTGTCCGGGGCGATATCAAAAGCCTTATAGTCCATAGGTTGCCAGTGGGGGTTACCCGATTTAATCCAGGCACAAATCTAAGCATTCACCCGGCGAGGTGGAACAAATATTATTAACTTTGAGGGCTCTTTCAAACCCTTACCCTATGAATTCCATCCCCAGTGTAGACTTGCGCGACTTTACCTCGGGCGACCCCGGTCGCAAGGCGGCTTTTGTCAACGATATTGGCGAGGCCTTTGAGCAGATCGGTTTTGTAGCCCTGCGCGGGCATTTTCTGTCGGAGGAATTAGTGGAGAAGCTCTACGCAGAAGTAAAGAAGTTTTTCGACCTGCCGGAAGCGACAAAAAAGAAATATGAGATACCGGGTATTGGGGGCCAACGGGGATATACCTCCTTTGGAAAGGAACATGCCAAGGGGCGCAAGGAAGGCGACCTGAAGGAATTCTGGCATTTTGGGCAGTATCTGGAGGAAGGACATGAACTTGCCCCGGAGTATCCTGAAAACGTAACCGTAGCGGAACTGCCCGGGTTCAATGAAGCCGGGAAGCAAGCCTATCAAATGCTCGAGAAAACAGCCGTTTACGTGTTGAAAGCGCTGGCGCTGCGCCTTGGGTTGCCGGAAGATTATTTCGATGGGTATGTCAAAGACGGGAATTCCATCCTCCGCGCGATCCACTATCCACCCATAACGGAGGAGCCCAAAAATGCGGTCCGCGCCGCAGCGCACGGAGACATCAACCTGATTACCCTGTTGATGGGGGCCCACGGAAAAGGGTTACAGGTAAAGAACCATCGGGGCGAATGGATTGATGCCATTGCCGCCCCCGACCAGCTGATGATCAATGTTGGGGACATGCTTTCCCGCCACACGAACAACCGTTTAAAATCTACCATCCACCGCGTGGTAAACCCGCCCAGGGAGTTGTGGGGGAGTTCCCGCTATTCCATCCCCTTTTTTATGCATCCCATCAGTTCCATGCCCCTGAACTGCCTGGAGCATTGCATTGACGAGGAACACCCAAAGGCCTTTTCCGACATTACGGCCGGGGAATTCCTGCATGAACGCCTGGTGGACCTGGGCCTGGTAAAACCCGGGGGTTGATCGCTCCTCCGGACGTACGCCTTAATTTCCCTGCTATGGACCTGAAAGACCAACTTAAAAAACTGTTCCCCGACCACCCGGAGCCTGCGCTTGGGGAAGCCCAAGAGGACGGCGGGAACGCCCTTTGGATGCAGGACGACCCTATCCTGTGCAAATACGAAAAACGAAAAGGCAAGCCGGTAACCCTCCTCGAGGGGTATAACGGGTCTGAGGCAGACCTGAAAGCCCTGGCCAAACAACTCAAGCAGCGTCTTGGCGTAGGGGGGTCCAGTAAAAACGGAGCCATCCTTATCCAGGGCGATTACCGGGGGGAAATCATGGATTACCTACGGGAATTAGGCTTTAAGGTAAAGCGCGTGGGAGGATAAAACTGAAGATAGGTTGCGTCATTCTGTTAATTATTTTTTATTCTTTCGATTAAATGTTAACTTTATCAGTCATTTGATAAACGACCTTAAGTATCATGAGTTCCCAACTGCACATCACAAACGGGGATAATTTCACCGGGAGGCTAAAGCAGCTCAGGTTCAAAGGAGCTGTGATTACCTGGAGGGAAATGTTGTGTGAGGGAAAGACGGAGACCAATGTGGGGAGTGAGGCGTTTTGGAAAACCAGGTTCGATTTCCTCCACAAACAGTATAACGTCAGCAAGTCGTGGTTCATTGAGAAAACCCTGAAGGAATACCGGTCCCTGTGTTCCCATAAGCAGGAGGATGAGATTGTCCTGTGGTTTGAATACGACCTTTTTTGCCAGGTCAATATGCTGGCGGTAATCAGCTGGCTGAAAATGCACCGCAGGCATGTGCGAATCTCCCTGGTCTGCAGCGGGTACGAGGACGGGACCGACAAGTTGTTCGGACTGAATGACCTTGACGGCGAACAGCTCCGTAAGCTATACGAAAACCGGGTGGACCTCAGCCAGGATGATATTGAGTATGCGGATTATGTCTGGCAATTGTATTGCAGCAACAACCCCATCCGCCTGGAGAATTTGGCAGAATACGACCATTACCAGTTTCAATACCTCGGCGAGGCGATTAAAACGCACCTAAAGCGGTTCCCCACCATCAAAAATGGCCTGAACGAAATTGAAAACAGGGTGCTGCAGGTCGCTGCCGATGAAAAACCCGCGTCCAAAAAGGAATTGCTGGCCTCCCTGCTGGTGGACCAGGGCTGGTACGGCTTTGGCGATACGCAGTACGACCGCATTGTCAGGAACCTCCGACCCCTTTTCCACTCCATGAACCCGGTACGCCTGAGCAAGGTGGGAAAAGACGTCCTGGAGAACCAGGCAAATTATTATGCTGCCCTGCGAAGTAATGAAGTATATCTGGGCGGCGCCCTGAAATACAACTTCCTCTACAATACCGAGGCTGGAAGAATCCTAAAGCTCTGACATGCCCCTGGAAGCGTCCGAATTGATCCTGAACCCGGACCAATCGATTTACCACCTCAACTTACGCCCCGAAGACCTTGCCCCTACCGTGATTTTGGTAGGCGACCCCGGGAGGGTTCCCCTGGTTTCCTCGTATTTTGACCGTATCGAGGTAAAGAAATCCAAAAGGGAATTTGTAACCCATACGGGATATTACAAGGGAAAGCGCCTGAGTGTGGTTTCCACAGGGATCGGCACCGATAATATCGATATCGTGCTGAACGAACTGGATGCCCTGGTCAACATTGATTTTAAGCACAAAAGAATACAGGAACCCCTTACCCGGCTGGAATTGATCCGGGTGGGGACTTCCGGCGCCATACAACCCGACATCCCTGTCGATTCGATGGTGCTCAGCGAAATGGCCATTGGCTTTGATGGCCTGCTCCATTTCTACGATAGCGGCAGGGTGCAGATGGCGGATATGCAGATTGCTTTCCTGGAACACAGCGGATGGTCGGTGATGAAGCCAGTTCCCTATGTGGTACAGGCCGACCCTGGACTCTGTATGAAGTTTCAATCCGATGAGATACACCGTGGCTTTACGGCCACCAACTCCGGGTTTTATGCGCCCCAGGGCAGAAACCTCCGGCTGGCACCGGAAGACCCGCGGATGAATGAAAAGTTGACTTCGTTCCGTTTCCACGGCTTTCGGATTACCAATATGGAAATGGAAACCGCCGGTATTTTCGGGCTTGCCGCCCTGATGGGGCATGCGGCAACAGCCCTGAATTGTATTTTGGCCAACCGGGAAACCAGGGAGTTTTCCAGCAACCCGAAGCAGGCGATCGACCGCCTGATCCGCTATACCCTGGAGCACCTGGCGCCATGATTCTCAACACCCTATGAATATGAATACCGTGGTTCGCATTGCCGGGGTCCCGGAACACTTTAACCTGCCCTGGTTGATGGCCCTGGAGGAAGGGGCCTTTTCGGCAAGGGGCATTGACCTGAGGTGGACGGATGTCCCGGAGGGAACCGGGAAAATGGCCCAAATGCTCAGGGAGGGCCAGACCGACCTGGCTGTGATCCTTACTGAGGGGCTGGTAAAGGCCGTCACTGAAGGCACCCCTGTGCAAATTGCCCAGGAGTACATCGCTTCCCCTTTGCACTGGGGTATTCATGTACACCAGTCGAGCCCCTTCCAAAAGGAAAGTGAGCTGGAAGGCAAAACAGCCGCCATAAGCCGGTACGGAAGCGGGAGTCACCTGATGGCCTTTATCCACGCACAAAATCAGGGCTGGCCGGTGGAAAACCTGGATTTCGAAGTAGTAAATACCCTCGAAGGGGCCGTAGCTGCCCTGGCTTCCGGTGCAGCCGATTATTTTATGTGGGAACGCTTCACCACCCAGCCCCTGGTGGACCAGGGGGTATTCAGGAGGGTTGGGGTCTGCCCCACCCCCTGGCCGTGCTTTGTTATTTCCTGTACAGAGGAATTTGGCAGGAAGTCTCCGGGGGTCCTGAGCGACCTCCTGGAAATCATAAACACCTTCACCGTGGAATTCAGGGAAATCCCCAGTATCGACCGGACCCTGGCGTTGCGGTACGGGCAAACGGTGGAAGGCATCAGGGAATGGCTGGCTTTAACGCGGTGGAGTCAAACTCAAATAAAAGAGGAAGATCTTGAAAATGTGATTCGTACGCTTAACCACTTAAAACTTATATCGAATAACATTTCCGTGGAAGCCCTGATGTGGAAACCCTGAGGGGCCTTACCACTGTATGGGGCTTTTCCCCTGTCGCTTCAGCAGGTCGTTGGTCTGGCTGAAGTGGTTGTTGCCAAACCATAAACCCCTGTTTGCGCTCAGGGGGGAGGGATGGCCTGAAGTTAAAACCCTGTGTTTGCCCCTGTCGATAAGGGAGGCCTTCTTTTTTGCAAAACCTCCCCAAAGCAGGAAAACCAGGCCTTCCTTTTCCTCGGACAGGCTTTTTATTACGGCATCGGTAAATATTTCCCAGCCCAGGCGCTGATGGCTCCCGGCCTGGTTTTCGCGCACCGTAAGGACGGCATTGAGCAGCAGGATGCCCTGTCGGGCCCATCGACTGAGGTCCCCGCTTTCGGGGTAAGCAATCCCAAGGTCCCTGGCCGCTTCGCGGAAAATATTGGATAGGGATGGCGGATGGGGCACCCCCTCGTTGACGGAAAAGCACAACCCGTTGGCCTGGCCCGGGCCGTGATAGGGATCCTGCCCCAGGATGACGACTTTTATCTCGCTGAGGGGGCATTCCCTGAAAGCGGCAAAGATGTTGCTGCCCTTCGGGTAACACGTGTGTTGTTGGTATTCTTCGCGCACCTGCTGCGCCAGGATGTGGAAATAGGGCTTTTCAAATTCCTTTCCAACCAATGCCTTCCAGCTTTGTTCAAATTCCACCTCCATCGGCTTTTTCAGGATCGGACTTCTCATCCCCCCTTGTGGAAGGCTTGCTGCAGTTCTTCGTAAAATTCCCGTTCCCCCTCGCTGAAGCGCTCGCCGCCAAATCCGAGGATATCGCCTTCCTTTCCGGCCATGGCAACCCCTTCTGCAATCTGCAACAACCAGGCTTTATATTCGTCTGCATTTTGTTTCGGTTCCCTTGAAGAAAGGGCTTTTACCACATTCTCCAGCACCCTTGCGATATGCCTGCGAAGCCCTGCATAATCTTTTATTTCAAGGTTATTCAAACAATCCAGGATTTCATCATGCCGCTCCATGGCGTGTAACTGCACCTGCTCCGGCGTTGCTCCCCCCGGGACAATGGCCTGAATGAGTTTGTTTTCAGAAAAGGCCTCCTTTCCTCCTGCCATGGCCAGCACCATGGCGTGGCGTTCGCTGGCAGACCCCGCCAGGCCGCTCTGCCCGGCACCTTCCATTCCCATGGCCACCAGATACGGCAACCTTCTGACTTGTGTCCAAAGGGGTTCCCCATAGCGCTCTTCGAATCCCATCTTCGCGTTTATTTTGTATGCATAAAGGTACGAAAAAGGCTTTGTTTGGTAAAGGGAAACTGACAGGGGAAAACGAGTATGAACACCTTCGGGGTCTGGTTCCCTTTGCGTAATTTTGCAGCGAATCCCATGCCAATGAAGAAGGTTCCCAAGAAGACCCTGGAAGACCTGGAATTCCCCCGGGTTATTTCCCTTATTGAAGCGCGGTGCCAGACCGGGCCGGGAAAGGGCCTTGCCCAGGCTGTTGTGCCCTTCCATAACAGGGAAGCGCTGGGCGAATCGCTTGGTCGCACCCGGGAATACCTGTCGTCCTTTCAGAGTGAAAACCGCCTGCCCAACCACGGTTTTGAAGGGATTGACCAGGAAATCAACCTCCTGAGGCTTGAAAATGCACTGCTCCCGGTGGAAGGCTTCCGAAAAATGGGTGCCATAAGCCGCCTGATCCAGGAACACCAGCGGTTTCTTGGGAAGTTCAGGGAATATTTCCCCTTCCTCCACGACTGGGTCATGCAAGCCACCTTCATCGCGGAAATCCCGGAAAAGGTAGAGGCGGTGATCGACCGGCACGGGGAAATAAAGGATTCCGCTTCCCCCGAACTTTCAGGTATCCGAAGGGATATGCGGCAGATACAGGGGAAAATCAACCAAACCTTCAACGCGGCACTCGCGCGCTATCTACAGGCGGATTTCCTGGATGAGATCCGGGAATCTTTTGTGGAAAACCGGAGGGTGCTCGCGGTAAAGTCGATGTACCGAAGGAAGGTCAGGGGCCAGGTTTTGGGCACGTCCAAAACGGGAAGCATCGTGTTTATCGAGCCCGACGCGGTCATGCAACAGTCCAGGGAACTGCAGTTGCTGGAGCTCGAGGAAAAGGAAGAAATCGACCGCATCCTGCGGAGGCTCGGCCGGGAACTGAGGCCTAATGCCGATGACCTCCTAGCCTATCAAAAGATTATGGCGGAAATCGACCTCACCGCCGCAAAGGCCCATTTGGCCCGTGAGCTCGACGCCACCCTGCCTGAAATCAATGAGGAGCGGCGCCTGTTCCTGCGGGATGCGTACCATCCCCTCCTGATGCTGGCCAACAGGAGAAGGGGCGACAAAACCTGGCCCCAGACTCTGGAGCTGAACCCCGGGAACCGCATTGTGGTCATTTCAGGGCCCAATGCCGGGGGCAAGAGCATTACCCTCAAAACCCTGGGCCTCCTGCAACTAATGCTCCAAAGCGGGATGCTCATCCCGGTGCACGAAGGAAGTTCCTGTTGCCTGTTCGACCAAATCCTGACCGACATAGGAGACAACCAGTCTATCGAAAACCACCTTAGCACCTATTCCTACCGGCTGAAAAACATGAATGCCTTCCTGAAGAAGTGTACCCCATCCACCCTGTTGCTGATCGATGAATTTGGCACCGGAAGTGACCCCGAACTGGGCGGGGCCCTTGCTGAAACCTTTATGGAAACCTTTTATGAACGTGGGGCTTTCGGGGTGTTTACCACCCATTATGCCAATTTGAAGGCCCTGGCCGATGAGCTGCCCCACGCCACCAATGCCAGCATGCGCTTCGACAGCAAAACCCTGGAACCTACCTACCACCTGGAATTAGGGCAGCCGGGCAGCTCGTTTACCTTTGAAGTGGCACAGAAGATGGGAATCCCTTACAGCCTCATTAACAAGGCAAAGAAAAAGGTGGCCCGAAGTAAAGTCCGGTTTGATGAAAGCATTGCGAAACTCCAGAAAGAACGGACCAAAATGGCGCAAACCGGCGACCGTCTGCAGGAAGAGGAAAACCGGGCCCGGGAGGAAGCCCGCCGGCTGGAGGTCCTCAATACCCGCTTGCAGGACAAACTCAGCAACTACCAGGAGCTTTACGATTACAACCAGCGGATGATCTATCTGGGCACCAAAGTGGATAAGGCTGCCGAAAGGTATTTTGCCGATAAGAAAAAGCGCCCGCTTATTTCCGACCTGCTTCGCATCGTGGAGACTGAAAACAGCAAACGCAGGCCCCCCAGGACACAATCCGAGGGGGAAAACGCCGGGGAAGCCCTGAAAAAGGCCGAATTAGCCAAAGAAGTGCAGGAAGAGGTCAGGGAGATCCGCCAGAAAAAAGCCGTTGCCCGGAAGAAGCAGGAAAAACAGGAACAGCAGAAACCCCGGCCCGTACTCAAAGTGGGCGACCGGGTCAGGCTGGCCGACAGCAAGTCTGTGGGCAGTATCGACAGCATTGAAAAAAACAGGGCTATCGTGAATTACGGCGTGTTTACGACCCAGGTAAGCCTCGACCAGTTGGAGCTGGTGGAGCGGGCCTCCTGAGCCATTTCCTTCATTTTCAAAAATTCCTCGGACATCGCCCATGCAGCCTTCTTAAGGATGAATCTCACCACAAAAGAAATCGCAGCCACCATGAATGTTTTGCCTGAGAGCATCCTGAAGTCGAAGTATCGGCTGAAAAAGAAGCTTGGGCTGGACAGGGATGTGGATTTGAGCCAATTTTTGGTGTCGATTTAGACACAAGGGGCGCCCCCTCCCCCCCACCCTTTAAATTACGCTTCTTCCCTGCACTCCCCTGGCATCCGAAAATAGCTCCCCAGGCACTATCTTTGCGCCATGGAATTACCTGAGGGAAAACAAATCGTACTATTCGACGGGGTTTGCAACCTTTGCAACCGCTCTGTGCAGTTCGTGATCCGACGCGATCGCAACGACCGCTTCCGCTTTGCTTCCCTGCAGGGGGAAATGGGCAGGAAACTCCTTGCCGAACGGGGGATTGACACGGCAACCACAGACTCCATTATCCTGATCGATCCGGGGGTGGCCTGGTATGTCAAATCGGATGCAGCCCTGGAAATCGCCCGGGGCCTGAAAGGATACGGGTGGCTCCCCCTGCTTTTCGGGTGGCTCCCCCGGCCGTTACGGGATGCGGCCTATGACCTGGTGGCGCGTAACCGGTACCGTTGGTTTGGGAAACAGGAACAATGCATGGTGCCTTCACCCGAATTGCGCGGTAGGTTCCTCGATTAATGCCCTATTTCAGGTTGTTGAGGATAAATTCAAGCGTGGGGTTCGTGTTGCATTTCCGCGCAAAACTAAGGGACCTGTATGGGCCTTCTCCGGCCAACCCAAGCTCAGTGAGGTACGCGATGTGCTTTTCGTAGTCCAGGGAGACCTTCCCCGAAAGCATGGGTTCCATCGCCTGTTGTTTCAGATGCCGCTGGTAGATTTTACGCAGGCCGCTAAGATAGAGCCCGTCTTTTGTAAAGCCACCACCCCGGTGGGCCCGCAGGGTAATCGTAAAGGCCTCTTCCCGGTTCAGCCGGTACTGATTATGGATAAGGTCAAAGGTGTCAGAAAAACTGTATCCTTTACTTAAACTATCAGAAGCCAAAACCCTGTATGCTAATTCTTTGAGCCTTTTTAAGGTTAACGCTCCCCCCATGTACTCGCTAAAGACCGCCAGGCCTTCCTGGGTTTCGACATTTTTGGGCAGGCCGTTGGAAAAAATCTTCAGGGGCTGGGCCAGCCCGTTATAAGTGGTGACCAGGTGTACCCCGATTTCATGGTGGGCCAGGGTGAGCAACTGGTTGTCGCTGAATTGGGTATTGCGCTTGATCAGCAGGCTTCGGCTGCTATTGCTCACCATGGCTTTGGCAGAAATATGGGTGGAGAAACGCACTTGCAGCGGAAAGTCATACGCTTTGGCAAAGGCTTCAAAATACTCCCTGGCAGCTTCCGGGCTGTGGCGCTTTTCCATGGAGCCATCGGATGGCTCATCTTCAAAATGCAAGATAAAACGGGCGTTCTCCACATCCCGTTCTTTGGGGGTGCCGTATACGCGAAGGGAGTTGAAGTAAAACCGCCTGGGGCTGCCGATGGTCTCTATGCACTGAACCATATTGGCATAGAAGTAGATCACTTCCTTGTAGAGTTCCCGGAGGGTCTCATCTTCGATCCGGTCAAGGCGATACGAAAAAAAGAGCCGGTGGAGTTTATAGGGGTCAAACTTCAACCTGGGGTATTTGAATTCGGGTTCCAGGTTATACTTTGCCGTGAAAAAACGATGTTTTTCCTTTTCCGTATTGATCGGATTGATATAGCTAAGCAGTTCGATTCTTTTGACCAGGCGGTTTAAATGGGTGTCGATTTCAAATACCGTGCGGTACTTTTCCTTAAGCTCGGGCAGGACCTCTTGTGGTGTCATGGACATTCCTCGAATTCGAATGGCGGCAAAGATATCAAAAGTTTGTTTCGCTCCTGCCCGGGGAGTTCCACCCTGTCGGGGGGCGGCCCCGGGCTTCCGTACGACCGTTTGCCGCCATGCCTGCCGACCAGGGTCCGCTCCTCAAAAAAGTAGGGGGATCAGGGCTTCTTATGGGTGACTTCGTCGAGGTGGTCGTCCCAATTCCGGATTTTGGGCTTTCCGAGTTTGCCCACCGATTTTGCCACCATCATGGCCACCGTGGCGTCCCCGGTCACATTCACCACCGTGCGGCACATGTCCAGCGGGCGGTCTACCGCAAAAATCAGGGCAAGCCCAATGGCGAGCTTGTCTGCCGGGAAACCGATAGATTCCAGCACAATGACCAGCATCACCATCCCGGCCCCGGGAACGGCCGCTGAACCGATGGAGGCCAGCAGGGCGGTCAAAACGATGGTCAACTGGTCTGCGAAGGTGAGCTCAAACCCCAGGGCTTGGGAGATGAATACCGCGGCAACCCCCTGGTACAGGCTGGTCCCGTCCATATTGATGGTGGCCCCAACAGGCAGCACGAAACTCGAAACTTCCTTGTCTACCCCTATATGTTCCTCGACCCGTTCCATGGTCACCGGCAGGGTAGCTGCGCTGGAACTCGTGGAAAAGGCCAGGAGCTGGGCCGGGCTGATCTTGCTCAGGAAGGTCAGCGGATTGTATTTGGTAAAGGTGGAAACCACCACGCTGTAAAACACGATCATCAGCAAGAGCCCGAGCACCACCACGCCTCCATATTTCAATAGGGCCAGCAAAAGGTCCGGGTCACCTGAGGATACCACCACGTTGGCCAGCAGCGCAAAAACCGCCACTGGGGCAGTAAGCATGATCAGGTCCACCATTTTGAGGACTACCTCGTTGAGGGAATCGAAAAATTCCTTCAGCGGCCTGGCTGCCTTTTCGCCGATTAGGAGAAGGGAGATCCCGAGGAAAATCGTGAAAAAAATCACCTGCAACATAAGGCTGTTGTCGCTTACAGCGCGAAAAGCGTTGTCCGGGACCATATCTTCCAAAAACTGTAGGGGCCCGCTGCCTTTCTGGCGCCCGGCTTCCTCAAGCTTTGAGGTTACCCCGGCATCTGAGGCATAGGTTTCGGTGAGCTGTGTGATGGTTTCCTGGGAGATCCCCTGCCCGGGTTTAAGCAGGTTTACCAGCAGCAGGCCAATGGTTATCGCCACAACGGTGGTAAAGATATAAATGAGGATCGTCCGTACCCCAATACTCCTGAATTTGCTGATGTCCTTAAGGTCCGAAATCCCTTTGACCAGGGAGGCGAGGATCAGGGGAATGGCTATGAGCTTGAGGAGTTTGACGAAAATGGTGCCGAAAGGGTTGATCCAGTCCTGGACAAATCCGGCGCCCCACGCGGGAAAGGTCATGGCGAACCCGAAAAGAATTCCGAGCACCATGCCGATCAGGATTTGCCAGTGCAGTTCTAATTTCCTCATGGATAAAAGTTAGGTTTGAAGGCTGAATATACTATTTTTAAGACGAACCCTTCAGGGCTGCCATTTCGAAAGCCTGGAGAGGAGGTAAAAGTCGGCCATAACCAGGGCAGCCATAGCCTCCACAATCGGTACCGCCCGGGGCACTACACACGGATCGTGCCTCCCCTTTCCCTGCAGGCCGACGGTTTCCCCGGAACTGTTAATGGTTTCATAGGCCTGCAGCAAAGTGGCTACCGGTTTGAAAGCTACCCGGAAGTAGATGTCCATCCCATTGCTGATGCCCCCCTGTATGCCTCCGCTGTGATTGGTTTTGGTGGTCCCGTCGGGGTTGTAGGCATCATTGTGGCTGCTGCCCTTCATTTCCACCCCCTGAAACCCGCTACCGTATTCGAAACCTTTCACGGCGTTTATCGAGAGCATGGCCTGTCCCAGACGGGCATGGAGCTTGTCAAAAACCGGTTCCCCGAGTCCTACGGGCACGTTGCGGATGACACAGCTTACCACGCCCCCGATAGTATCGCCCTCCTTGCGGACCTTCCGGATCAATTCCTCCATTTTTTCAGCCATGGCCGGATCAGGACAGCGCACCGGATTTGATTCAATCAGGGATAAATCCAAAGACTGGTAGGGGGCCTCCAGCCTCAGCCCCCCTACCTGAGAGACATAGGCGTTGAAGGTAACCCCCGGGAGCATTTGCCTGGCAATGGCCCCCGCAACTACCCGGCAAACGGTCTCCCGGGCTGAACTTCGGCCACCGCCCCGGTAGTCCCTGAGGCCGTATTTCTGCTCGTAAACATAATCGGCATGGGAAGGACGGTAGGAGTCTTTCAGGTGGGAATAGTCGCCGGATTTCTGGTTGGTATTCGGGATAAGGAACCCAATGGGGGTTCCCGTGGTCTTCCCTTCGAAAATCCCGCTGTAAAACTCCACCTGGTCGGGCTCCTTGCGCTGGGTCACAATGGCAGACTGCCCGGGCTTCCTCCGGTCCAGTTCCCGCTGGATGGCCCCGGTATCGAGTGGGATGCCCGCCGGGCAGCCCTCGAGGATACCCCCCAGGCCTTTTCCATGTGATTCTCCAAAAGTGGTTAGTTTAAAAACAGTGCCAAAGGTGTTTCCCGACATTTCGCTGCAGTTAAGTAGTTAGGCCAGCCATAGCTTTCCCCAAAGGTAGTTTTTAACACGTTGCCTGCAAAACAGGGGTGGTAATATAGAATTAACATTGGAGGGTGCGGCTTAAAGCGGCCTTAACCAAAAGCTATTGCAATATTGACGTTCGGTCCTTTCCCAACCATACCGCTCATTCTATTTTTGTTGGTTGTAAAGGACCCCTTTGAAAAAGAGAAAAATAGACCTAGCGGTAGTTTCAGACATCCACCTGGGATCTGCCAGGTGCCATGCGGAGGAATTGCTGGCCTACCTCAGCAGCATTAACCCCGGCACGCTGGTGCTTAATGGGGACATTATTGATACGTGGGAGCTGAAGAACAAATATTTTCCCCCGGCCCACTTCAAGGTGCTCAAAAAAATATTAAGCATGGCGGCTGGCGGCACGGAGGTCTATTACCTGTGCGGGAATCGTGACCAGGAGGTGGGCCGGTTTAGTAAGCTTTCCATGGGCAACCTGCATATTCGCAACAAACTGGTGCTGGAGCTGGATGGCAAAAAAGCCTGGTTTTTCCATGGCGATGTTTTTGACCTTTCCATACGGCAGTCCAAATGGGTGGCACGGCTTGGGAGTCGCGGGTATCGCCTGTTGCTCTTGCTCAACCGGCAGGTGAATCGGGGCCTGAAGCGGCTTGGAAAGGAACCTGTCTCCCGGGCCAAAAGCATTCGAGAGGGAAAGGGAAAGGCCGGTCGGTATGCGGTGGAGTTTGAAAAAACGGTTACTTCCCTGGCTATTGAAAAAGGGTACCACTACGTGGCCTGCGCCCATATTCACCAGCCTAAAAAGGCATGGGTGGAAACCCCCCACGGAAAAACGCTGTACCTCAATTCCGGCGACTGGGTGGAGCACCTGACGGCCCTGGAATACGCCTTCAAGCGTTGGAAACTCTACCGATACAACGAGGACAAGTTATCCCCATTCTTCGCCGATGAAGACCTCAAGGAGATGGAGGTTCAGGACCTGATTGCATCCCTTGTAAAGCAGCAGGAAATCCGCCTTAAAAACCCTGAAGGCAGCCCTTCAGTCGAGTAAGGCCTGCCGGAGGATCGTTACCGGGTGCAATGCCTTCCTGCCCGTGCCATCATGGATCTGGTGCCGGCAACTCGTCCCGTTGGCTGCAAGGAGTACCCCGGGGTCCGATTTTTCAATGGCAGGGAACAGCTTCAGCTTTCCGATGCTCATGCTAACCTCGTAGTGTTCCTTTTCGTACCCAAAGGACCCGGCCATGCCGCAGCAGCCTGACGGGATGATGCTTACCTGGTAGTTCTCCGGCAGGTTGAGCACATCAAATGTGCATTTCTGGTCCGACAGGGCCTTCTGGTAACAGTGGGCGTGGATTTTCACCTGACGCCGTTCCCGGGTAAAAAGTTCCGGCCCGATATGGCCCGCCCGGATCTCAGCCGCCAGGAATTCCTCGATCAGGAAACTGTTGGCAGCGATCTTTGCTGACGAAGCTGCAGGTAGTCCCATCCGGGTGTATTCATCCCGGAAGGTGAGGACGGCGGAGGGTTCCAGCCCCAACACCGGGATACCCTGGTTGGCCCAGGCCAGCAAGGGCCCCGCATTCTTTTCAGCCAGCGCTTTGGCCTGCCGCAGAAAGCCCTTGGACAGAAAACTGCGGCCGCTCTCGGCCTGGAAAAGCCTGACGTCATAGCCCAGGCGGCAAAGGAGGGCGATCGCATCCAGTGCCTGCTCCACATCCAAATAGCGCGTAAATTCATCGATATAAAGGGCAACGGGCTTCAGGCCGGGCCCGCCGGGCAGCCTGTGTTTTTCGAGGTAGGCGGCAAAATTGACCCGCCCTACCCTTGGCAGGGAACGCTGCGGGGCAATGCCCAGCAGGTTTTTGAGGGCCGAACCTCCCCATCGGGAACCGGCCAGGGCGTTGGAAAGGGGGGCCATCCGGCTTTGTATAGCGGTGATCCTGGAATTGTAGGCAAACAACCGGTTTCGCCAGGAATACCCATTTGCTTCCTGGTACTGGTAGCTGAACTCCGCCTTAAGGGAGGCAACATCCACATTGCTGGGGCATTCCCTGGCACAGGCCTTGCAACTCAGGCAAAGGTCAAAAGCCTCCTTCAGCTCTTGCCGGTCGAAAGGGTTGCTTTTCCCGCTTTCGGTAAGGAGTTCCCGCAGCACATTTGCCCGGCCCCGGGTGGTGTCCTTTTCTTCCCGGGTCGCATGGTAACTCGGGCACATGGCCCCGGCAACCTTATGCGTTTTCCGGCAATCCCCGCTTCCATTGCACTTTTCGGCTGCCCTGAGGATCCCCTGGCTATCGGAAAAATCGAGGAAGGTTTCGATTTCAGGTTCTTCCCGATCCGGTACATACCTCAGCGCCTGGTCCATGGGATAGGGGTCCACGATCTTTCCGGGGTTGAAAATTCCGAGGGGGTCAAAAAGGCTTTTGATCTGCCGGAGGAGTTGGTAGTTTTTTTCCCCGATCATCAGGGGGATGAATTCAGCGCGTACAATGCCATCGCCATGTTCGCCACTGAAAGAGCCCCGGTACTTTTTGGTCAGCCGGGCGACTTCGGTGGTGATTTCCCGGAACAGCCGCACATCGGCCTCCTTCTTCAGGTTGAGCAGGGGCCTGAGGTGCAGTTCGCCGGCCCCTGCATGGGCATAATACACGGCTTTTTGGCGATAGCGGCCCATGATGGCGCTAAACTCCCCGATAAAGTCCTTGAGGTCTGGAAGCGCAACGGCCGTATCCTCTATGCAGGCTACGGCTTTGCGGTCGCCTACCATGTTACCCAAAAGGCCCAGGCCTGCTTTGCGGAGTTCCACGGCACGGGTGATGTCTTTGCCCTTAAGCACGGGCGCCGCATAGGCTTTTCCCGAAGCCCGGAGCGTTTTTTGCACCCGTTCAATTTCTTTTTCCAGTTCCCCGGTCGATTCAGCCCTTAGTTCCAGCATCAGCAGGACCTCGGGATCCCCTTCAACAAAAACCCGGTTTTCCCGCTGCTCGAGGTTGTTCCGGGTACAGTCCAGGATTACCTTATCCATCATTTCGCAGGTATACAGCGGATGCTGCATCACAGGGACCACTTCCGCCAGGCTGTCTTCCAGGGAATGGTAATGCGCAATGATCATTGCGCTTTCTTTTGGAGGAAGGGGGTCCAGTTGCAGGGTAACTTCCAGGGTCAGGGCCAGGGTCCCTTCGCTGCCGCAAAGGAGTTTTGCCAGGTTAAAAGGTTCCGGGCCACCGGAAAAAACCTGGCTTTTTAACAGGGCATCCACGGCATAGCCGGTATTTCGCCGGTGGATTTCTTCGCGGGGGAATTCGTTCAGTATTTCAAAAGCTATTTCCCTGTTTGAAAGGGTATTGTATAGCTCTTTATAAATACTTGATTCAAGTGATTTGCCTGTGCATTTTTCTTCCAGGCCCGTCCGGTCCATGGGCCTGACCTCAACAATAGACCCATCGGAGAGCATTACCTTCATACCCACCACTTTGTCCCGGGTAACCCCGTACTTGATAGACGTGGTACCACTGGAATTATTGCCGACCATCCCCCCGATCATACAGCGGTTGGAGGTCGAGGTGTTCGGGCCGAAAAAAAGGCCATGGGGCTCCAGGAACTGGTTCAGTTCATCCCGGATTATCCCGGGCTGTACGGTTACCTGCATGTTCTCCAGGTCAAGCGGGCCAATGGCGGTAAAATGGCGGGAAACATCCACCACGATCCCCTCCCCGACGCACTGGCCTGCCAGGGAAGTCCCTGCGGTCCTGGGGATCAGGCCCACGCGGTGCCTGGCCGCAAAGGCCACGATCTGCTTCAGGTCATCCGCATCTGCCGGGTAAGCCACCGCAAGGGGGAGCATGCGGTAGACTGAAGCGTCGGTTGCATAAAGGTGTTTGTGCAGCGAATCCCAGTGCAGGCTACCGGAGAGGCTGCCAGCCAGGCTTTTCAGGTGGTTTTGATCCAAGGGAACACAATTTTAAGGGCTAAATTAAGTTTTTATTAACGCATGGCCACAGGCCAAGGCCTAATTTTACAGGACGTTAAACTAATCACGATCACTTATGAAACTCGGTAAATCTTTGCTTATCCTTTTGTTTTTCGCTTCGGCTGCCCTGAGCGCCCAACAAATTTCAGACCATGCCCTTGGCCTCCGGCTTGGGGACAGCGACGGGTTCGGGGCCGAAATTTCCTACCAGAAATCCCTCACCAGGTCCAATCGGCTGGAAGCCAACCTGGGGTGGCGGGACTCCCGAAACTTTGACGCCTTCAAACTCACCGGGCTGTATCAGTGGGTCCGCCCCCTTGACGGCAATTTCAACTGGTATTACGGGGCTGGAGGAGGCCTTGGAAGTGTCGATTTCGCAGACGATTTTCAGGTGGATGACGATGGCGGCCTGTTTATTTTTGCCGCCGGGAATATCGGGGTTGAGTATAACTTTGATATTCCGCTCCTGCTTTCCCTGGACTTCAGGCCCGAACTCGGCCTGACCGGATATGATGGCTTTTCGGATAATTTTGATTTTGACATTGCCCTCGGCATACGCTATCAATTCTAGCATAACGGGGCAGGCCGTTTTCATCGCCTGCCCCAACCTTTTGTTAAGGGTTTTTATATTCTCCGGGCGCTGACTACCTTTGCCCCCAAACTGAGAAACCCTTTCGAATGAAAAGAATTTTTGCATTGCTCATGACCGCTGCCCTGGTACTGGCCTGTAGCGGCGGACGAGAAGGCGAATACCAAATCAAGGGCACCCTGGAGGGTGAAATCGCCGAGAATACCAAAGTCTTCCTGAAGAAGAGCGATGAAAACCTGCAGCCCATTGAAGCAGATACCGCCGTGGTCTCCCAGGGCGCGTTCCGTTTTTCGGGAACCATTGAGGCGCCCCACCTGTATTTTATTTTCGTCGAGGGTGCCAACATGGGGATCCCTTTGATCCTGGAAGAAGGGCAACTGGAACTGAAGGCCCACAAAGACAGCCTCAATGCGGCCCTGGTGGAAGGAACACCGCAAAACCAGGCCTATGCCGAATTTATAGAGGGTTCCCGCCTGCTGGTACAACGGCGGAACTCCATCCAGCAGGAAATGCAAAACGCAATGATGGCCCGGGATACGGTTAACATGAACGCCCTGAGGGATGAATTCATGGAGTTGCGGCAGGAAGGGATGAACTACGAACAGGATTTTGCCAGGACGCACCCGGATGCCCTGGTGTCGGCGCTTTTGATCGATCGGTTCCTGAAAACGAAATCGATGACCGTCCCCGAATTGCAGGGCTTGTTTTCCGGATTATCCGAAACCATTCGCCAGACGACCCTTGGACGGAGCCTCGGGCAGGCCCTGGATGCGGCAGGAAAAACTGCTGTGGGGTCCAAGGCGCCGGATTTCAGCGCCCCCACCCCTTCCGGGGAACCACTTGCTTTGAGCGATGTTCTGGGCAAGGTGACCCTGGTCGATTTCTGGGCTGCCTGGTGCCGGCCCTGCAGGGCAGAAAACCCTAATATTGTTCGCATTTACGAGCAATACAAAGACAAAGGCCTAAGTATTATGGGGGTGTCCCTTGATCGAAACGCTGACGATTGGAAACAGGCCATCATCGATGACGGGCTTACCTGGCATCACGTGTCCAATGTACAGTACTTTGACGAAATCGCCGAACTTTACAGTGTTAACGCCATTCCTGCCAGTTTTATCCTGGATGCAAACGGGGTGATTGTGGCCAAGGACCTCCGCGGAGAGGCATTGGAAGCCAAGATTGCGGAATTACTGCGCTGATGGTGGGCCACTAAATGACAATAAAAAGGCTTCCTTCGGGAAGCCTTTTTTATTGGTTGAGGTGAAGCGGTTACCGGAATTTCCCCCGTACGTCCCTGAATGTGCCGGTTACCGTGGCCTCCCCTTCGTACTTCACGCTGCCGAAAATGTCGATGGCGGAATCCGACCCCAGCACTTCCAGCCGGGCCCCCTCCATCAGGATCAGGTCCCCGTAGATGGTGAGGTCCCCTTCTATCCGCAACAGGGCTCCTTCCCCTACCTTGAGGTTGCGTTTCTGGGTGTTGCGGCCTACGGCAAGGGTGCCGAAGAGTTCAAAGGTGGCCCCGTTTTTTACATCCACGTGGTTAACCACCGTCCACGAGCCACAAAGCAAGAGGGCTCCGTTGATGTTGATATTGTTGAACCGTTTTTCTCCGCTGAAAGCGAGTTGATCCGCTGCCCCTACATTGAGCTTTGAACTCCCCTCGTAGGGCGGGAGGTCTGAACACCTCCCCTGGAGCCCCGGTTGGGGTCGGTTCAGCTTGATAATCTGCAAGCCGCTGGTTCCGGAAGCAGCAAAGGCATAGTCACCCCGTGAACTGACGTAATTGATGGACCCGGGAAGTTCTATAATCCCAACCGCTTCAATCCCTGCTTCGGCAGCTTCCGAAAGGGAAAGGCCCGCGGCGCCATTGGCCATGAAAAGGGCTTCTTCATTGGCCGTAACGGCATTGGTGACAATGTCGCCCGCAGCAGCACCTTCCGGGTTTAGGGGAATTGGCAGATATTGGAGGAGCGCTCCTTCAGCACTGTAAATCCCGGCCCCTTTCCCGGCCTCTGCCACAGCGAGGTTACCCTGCCAGAAATCCAGGGTTTTCTTGGTTGCCTCCCCCAGGTCCGAGGTCACGGGGATTAACGCGGTCTCCTCGAGGGACTCGTTGAGCATGCGGACCCCGCTCCCGGCATCCAGTATGGCCAGCCCGTTACCGGAAGGCGCCATGGCCCGTGCATCAGCGACATAGGCTTCTGCTACGATCCCCAGGTCGTCCTTTCGATAGGTGGTAATACTGCCTTCTTTTCCACTGCTCACCAGTATCCGGGAGGGTTCTACCACCACGTCGGTGGCATTGTATCCTTGCTGGAAGCCATATAATATGGTTTCCGTGCTGATCCTCCCGGCGGTTACCGGAATCCTGGCCACAAAGGAATTGGAGGTGGCGCGCACGGAAGTTTCCGCATTTACTCCCCCTGCGGCGTAGATGAATCCATTGTCGAAGGCCAGGGAGTTGATGTCTGCGTTCAGGTAAATGAGCCGGGAGGAAACCCTTGGGTTATGGGGGTCGGAAATATCGACGACATCGATACCCCCGCGATAGGTTTCCCCAACGGTATTGTAGGAAACGTAGGCGAAATCGCCGTCAAGGTCCACATGCGAAGCGGTGAGGGCCTCCGCGGTCCCTGAGGCCGGAGGGGATACAGTGGCGATCAGGGTTAGCGGATAATCCCCGGCCTGTTCCTCCCCTTTGCCGGCAAGGGTATTTTCCCCCAGGATTTCCAGGACGCCGGCTTCAGAAAAGCCGATGGCCCCCTGGAGTAATGCCGCGTTTTCTTCCAGATAGAGGTCGTCTTCCAGGCCATCCTGGAAGACGGTGGTTTCATCGGAGCAACCGATGGCCAGTACGGCTGCCAGGAAGGGCAGCAAACGGTAAAAATGCTTCATAGCGCGCAGGTTTATAGCGATTTGGGTAAGCTAATAACGACGCTAAAGCCTTTTTGGTATCGCAATAAGGCATAAAATTTCCCTTAACGAATTGAATTTGTTGGGTTACGGGATGATTGGGTCAGCCTAGAGCTTCCCCATTTTTTCAAGGATGAACAGCAGGACTATCGGCAGGGCGAGGAGCAGGACCATCAACGGGTGGGTCTGAATGATGGAAGGCATGAAAACCAGGGTGGTAACGTATCCGCCCACGGCCCCGCCAAAATGCGCGGTATGGCCAATGCTACCCAATCGCTGTTTCATCCCGTAGATGGAATAAAGCAGGTAAACGATCCCCAGCACATATGCGGGAAAGGGAATGGGGATGAACATCAGGGCGAGGCGCATGTCGGGTTGCAACAGGATGGCCGCGTATAAGACCCCGGTAACCGCACCGCTGGCCCCCACGGCACTGTAATAGGGTTCCCTTCGGTGGAAAAAAACCGCCAGCAGGCTTCCGGCCAGCAGGCTTAGGAGGTAAATAAGCAGGAATTTGCCTGCACCGAGCCACCGGATGACCACATCGGCAAAAAAATACAGGGTGAACATGTTCAGGATCAGGTGTGCCCCGTCTACATGCAGGAAGCCAGAAGTCATCATGCGGTCCTTCTGCCCCCCCTGTATGGCCCCGATGTGGAACTTGTACCTTTCGAAAAAGGAAACATCCTTAAATCCCCTCAGGGAGACAAGGATGTTGGCCGCCATAACGGCCAGGGTGGCAAGGTGCAAATTCATCGGCGCGTCCTTTTAAGGGGCTAAATATAGCTATATTTGCACAGATTCCCGAGCATGCAACGATTCGTATACCTGCTGGCCTATCCATTCCTCTGGGCAATTTCCCGATTGCCCTTTCCCCTGCTCTACCTCCTCTCCGACGGGCTCTTTATCCTCCTGTACCGGCTCGTACGCTATCGCAGGAAAGTCGTGCGTGAAAACCTGGCGCTGGCCTTTCCCGAAAAAACCGATGCAGAACGGAGGGTGATCGAAAAGGACTTCTACAACCATCTTTGCGACGTTTTCATGGAGATGGTCAAAACCATGGGGATCAGTAAAAAAGAACTCCTGAAACGATATACCTTCACGAATCTTGACGTCATCCACAGGCTGGAGGCAAAAGGGAAAAGCATTATGCTCCTGGCCCCGCATTACGCCAGTTGGGAATGGGCTTTTGCCTTGGACCCGTACGTGAAGGGGGAAGCGTTTGCCGTATACCAGCCCCTGACCAACCGGTATTTTGACCGCTGGGCCCGTCGCACGCGGAAACGATTCGGCACTACCCTGATCACCACCCGGGAAACCAGCCAGCTGATCACAAAAAACCGGCAGGAGGGACGATTGGCCTTTTACGGTATGCTGATTGACCAGTCCCCCATGCTTATCAAAACCCAGCACTGGGGCCCCTTTATGGGCATACAGGTCCCCATGCATACCGGTGCGGAATACCTCTGTAAAAAGATGGACCTTCCAGTGATCTACATGAAGGTGCGGAAACTGAGACGGGGGTATTATGAAGCAAGTTTTAAGTTGCTGACGGAAAACCCCTCAGAAATCCCGGATTTTCAAATCACCGATGCATTTTTCCGCGAGGTGGAGCATTCGATACGGGAAGCCCCCGAACATTATTTCTGGACCCATAAACGCTGGAAGCACCGCGATAAAGCGCCGGGCGGGCCACATCAATCCGGGAACAAAACTGCGTCCCGTCCTTCCTGAAACCTTCCGCCGTGCGGCCCCAGCCTATCGGCCTGCCAATTCCCTGATTTCGGCCACGAACCGGTCGGCCAGGTTTTCCGCCTCCTCAAGGGTTGGGGCTTCGGTATAAACCCGGATGATGGGTTCTGTATTGGATTTCCGCATGTGTACCCACCCCTTTGAAAAATCAACCTTAACCCCGTCGACCGTGCTGATTTCCTCATTCCGGTACCTGGAAGCCATATCCGCAAGGAGGCTGTCCACATCCAGCCCAGGGGTCAGTTCGATTTTCTTTTTGCCCATAAAATACTGTGGGTACGTGTGCTTTAATTCGCTAACCGAAAGGCCCTTTTCGCAAAGCAACATCAGGAAAAGCGCTGTGCCCACCAGGGCGTCCCTCCCATAGTGGCTTGCAGGATAGATGATACCCCCATTCCCTTCGCCACCGATGACCGCCCCGGTTTCCTTCATCGCAGCCACCACGTTGACCTCCCCAACCGCTGCACTCGTATAGGTGCCCCCGTGTTTGAGGGTGACATCCCTCAGCGCCCGGGTGGAAGAAAGGTTCGATACCGTATTGCCCGGGGTTTTGCCCAGGACGTAATCGGCACAGGCCACCAGGGTGTATTCTTCCCCGAACATCTCCCCCTTTTCGGTGATGAAGGCCAGGCGGTCCACATCGGGGTCCACCACAATGCCCAGGTCGGCTTTTTCCTCGATGACTTTCGTGCAAATATCTCCCAGGTGTTCTTTTAGGGGTTCCGGGTTGTGCGGGAAGTGGCCGGTCGGGTCGCAATAGAGTTCCACCACCTCCACCCCCAGGGCGCGCAGCAATTTGGGGATGGCAATACCCCCGGAGGAATTCACCCCGTCCACGACAGCTTTGAATTTTTTAGCGCGGATTTTTTCGGCGTCGACCAACTCGAGGTTCAGGACTTCATCTACATGGATATCGAGATAGGCATCGTTTATAAACACCTCCCCCAGCCCGTCCACCGGGGCAAACTCAAATTTGGCCGTTTCGGCGATTTCCAGGATGGCCTGTCCCTGGTCGGCGTCGAGGAACTCCCCCCGTTCATTGAGGAGCTTCAGGGCGTTCCATTGTTTTGGGTTGTGGCTCGCGGTGAGGATAATGCCCCCATCGGCCCCTTCCATGGGAACAGCGAGCTCCACGGTGGGGGTGGTCGACAGCCCCAGGTCGATGATGTCGATGCCCAACCCGGTAAGGGTCGCGGATACCAGTTGCTGGATCATGGGGCCGGAGAGCCGCGCATCCCGGCCAATAACGACCTTTAGCCTGTCTTTTTTTCGGTATCCCCGCAGCCATGACCCGTAAGCCGCTGCAAATTTGACGGCATCAAGGGGGGTAAGGTTCTCTGAAGGTACCCCGCCGATGGTGCCCCGGATACCTGAAATGGATTTTATGAGTGTCATAACCGATTAGTTTCGCGCTACAAATATAGGCCCTATCCCCGGACCGGAACGGTTTTCTGATATTAAGCCGTATATTTCCGGTGACGTGAATTTCCTGGCCCATATCTATCTTTCGTTCGGGGACCCCGGGGTTACCCTGGGCAATTTCATCGCCGATAGCGTCCGGGGTAAGGAGTACCTCCAGTATTCCCCGGCGGTCCGGAAAGGAATCCTGCTCCATAGGGCGATCGATACCTTTACCGATACTCATCCCATTACCCGGGGCAGCAGGCAGAGGCTTTTTTCCCGGTACAGCCACTACAGCCGGGTAATCGTCGATATTTATTACGACCATTTCCTGGCGAAGAACTGGGACCTATATTCCCCGGTGGGCCTTCCACGATATGTAGCCGAATTTTATGGCCTCCTGGAGAAAAACCTCCATTGGCTTCCTGCACCCGTACAGCGCCTTACTCCCTATATGGTCGCAGACAACTGGCTGCTGAATTATCGCGAGTTGCCAGGTGTCCGGCGGGTCCTTGAGGGGATGTCCAGAAGGGCGTCCCCGGAAAATAAAATGGACCAGGCGGTACATGAACTCAGGGAGCATTACGAAGATTTCGAACGGGAATTCACTGCGTTTTTCGATGAATTGGTTATCTTTTCCCGAGATAAACTGACGTTGCTTTGAAGCCAACCACCCCCCCGTTCCGAAGTGGCCATAGGGCCTTTGCCTGCCTTCTGGCAGGGGTTTTGTCCCTTTTCCTAATCCGTTGCGGGGAGCCTCCTGCAGCTCCCACCGGGGTGGTAGCCGAACATGCCATGGTCGTTTCGGCCCGAAGGGAAGCTTCCGAGATCGGGGTCGCTATCATGAAAAATGGGGGCAATGCCTTTGACGCCATGGTGGGTACGGAACTGGCCCTGGCGGCCGCTTATCCTTTTGCGGGAAACCTTGGCGGGGGAGGTTTTATGGTGTACCGCAAAAGTGACGGGGAAACCGGAGGCCTGGATTACCGGGAAAAGGCTCCGCTGGCCGCCCATAAAGACATGTACCTCGATTCCCTGGGCAACGTAATCCCGGGAATGAGTACAAAAGGGGCTACTGCAGTGGGGGTTCCCGGGACGATTGCCGGCATTTTTGCAGTCCACGAGCGATTTGGCCGGCTTCCCATAGAAGCGATCATGGAACCGGTAATTGCCCTGGTGGAACAGGGGGTGGAGGTCACCCCGAAACAGGCGGAGCGCCTTGAGAATTATCGCGAACAAATACTTGAGGTAAATGGCGATAATACATTGTTTTACAATCAATGTGTTCCCGGAGATACATTAAGGTATCCAGCGTTGGGGGCTACCCTCCGGAGGATAATGGCGCACGGAAGGGATGAATTTTATAAAGGGCATACGGCAAAGGTCCTGGCCCGGTTCATTCAGGAAAATGGCGGTTATGTTACAGAGGAGGACCTGGCCCGCTATGAAGCCAAATGGAGGGAGCCGATTGTATTTTCCTATAAGGATCTTCGGATCATCTCCATGAGCCCACCCAGTTCAGGGGGCGTGACCATGAACCAGATCTTCAAGATGATGGAACCCTATGAGGTGGCCGAATTTGGGCATAATTCCCCCCGGACCATACAACTTTTTACGGAAGCCTCCCGGCGCGCCTATGCGGACCGGAATTACTATCTCGGAGATCCCGATTTTGTGGACATCCCCCTGGAAACCCTTTTGGATGAAGGGTATCTTCGCGATCGCATGGAGGGGTTTTCCTTTAGGAAGGCCACCCCCTCTTCACAAGTCTCCCACGGGGAGGTCGCAATTTTCGAAAGCGAGGAAACAACCCATTATTCTATCGTAGACCAGGAAGGAAACGCCGTTTCGGTCACGACCACCCTGAACGGGGCCTATGGCTCTAAGCTTTATAGCGATGAACTCGGGTTTTTCCTCAACAATGAAATGGACGATTTCAGCTCCAAGCCGGGCATTCCCAATATGTTTGGCCTGATTGGGGCCGAGGCCAACAGCATCGCCCCGGAAAAGCGTATGCTCAGCAGCATGACCCCGACCATTGTGGAGCGGGATGGCCAGCTTTGGATGGTGGTGGGGACGCCGGGCGGATCGACGATCATCACCGCAGTAGCGCAGACCATCCTGAACGCCTATGAATTCGGGCTTTCCATGCAGGAGGCGGTAAACGCCCCCCGTTTCCACCACCAATGGCTTCCGGATTTGATCACCTTTGAGTCGGAGGGGTTTTCGGAAAGCCTTAAAGACAGCCTGCGGCAGCGGGGGTACCAGATTATGGAAGGCCGGACCCCGATCATAGGGAAGGTAGATGCCATACGGGTGCTTCCAGGCGGAAAACTGGAAGGGGGGGCTGACCCCAGGGGGGACGATACTGCAGTGGGTTATTGAGGGGTGCCGGGCCTACTTACCTCCAGGCCCAATGTTTCATCCGGTTGCTGGTAGGGCACCCTCGCATGGGGCGCTTTTGGATCGCGAAAACGGGTCCCCGGTTATTTGGCGGCACCCAGCTTTTCCTTCAATTCTTCCATAGACTGCCGCAACTCCCGGAGCAACCCTTTTTCAGTAGTAGCTTCAAGGCCAAAGGTAATTTTGCTGCTTACGAGCCAAATTTCCTGTATCTGTGAGGCCTCCACCTCATACGGGGCATAGGTTTCATTCAGGGAGACCAGGCGCAAACGATCTTTTCCGGGAAGCTTTTCAATTTTCTTAACCACCACGGCATCCTGCAATACCACCACATACATCCGGTTGGGGCTAATGTCCTGCCAGTTCTCCACAGCCCTGGCCAGCACCCAGTCCCCGGGGACCAGGTTTGGGAGCATACTGTCCCCTTCGATCTGAAACCCCCGGTAAGACGCATTTCGGAACTGGGGAAGTGGCAAATCAAATGCAGGTAACTGCTTATACCAACTGGTGTCGTGGAGGTGCTGGGGGTACCCTGCCGCCGCTTTGGCATTGACCAGGACAATATTTTCCTGGTCGGCATTGGTGACCGTGACTACCTTGGGCATTACGCTTACCGATGAGGGTTCAAGGTTCTTCATGGTGCTTTCCCCATAAAGCCAGAGGGGATTGATTTTAAACTGCCTGAGCAATTCCGCCACCACTTTTCCCGTTATCCGGGTCCTCCCCCGTTCGATGTCCGCCGTGGTACTGGGGATTCCCAGGATACCGGCAAATTCAGCCTGGGTATAGCCAAGTTCCCGCCGTATTTCCGTAAATCGTTTGAGGGTCAGTTCAGTTTCCATGCCCATTTGGTTTCAGGGAGGTTTGTGCAAGGGTTCCCTTCAAAGATACAAAATTTGGAATATATCCAAAATAAATTGGAATATTTCCATAATTAGGAATATATCCATATATTTGGCATATGTCCAAATCACAATGTCATGGAGCCATCCACACTTTTCTACTACGATGAAAGCTTTGAAGGGTTTCTAACCGCCTGCAGCAATGCCCTTGTCCAGCGTGAGGGTTTGGTGGAACTCCGCAAACCGGCTAATGGCCCTGACGGCCTTTTCCAGAATGAGCGACGGGTACCCACCGACAGGAACAGGGCCAGGGAACTCTGGGATGCCATGGGACAAAAAGGTACAGCTCATCAAAGGCTGGTGTACTTTTCATTCCTGAGTGAACAGCCGGGCGTGGAAAAAGTACTACTGGCCTTTATCCGCCAGGTCCTTCAGCCAATTCCGGACAAAGGGACGTTGGGGTTTGGGGATCCGCCGGCAGTACTCCTGCGGTGGGCCGGGCAGGTTGCGGCTGAACGGCGCCGTGTGGAGGCCAGCCTGAATTTCCAAAACCCAGAAGAAGGGTTGTTCACAGGCTTGATTTGTCCTGAATACAACGTGCTCCCCCTGCTTTCGCGCCAGTTCCGCAACCGCTTCAGGAGCGATTCCTGGCTGGTCTTCGATTACAGGCGGAATTGGGCCCTTTGGGGTCGGGAAGGTTCATCCCTGTTCCTCGAAAGGCTTGCGGATTGTCCGGCGGACGTCCGGTCCCTGGTCCGGAAGATGCACCCTTCAACGGATCGGGCTTTGGAAACCGGACTTCAATTACCTGTCAGGGCGGCCAGCTTCCCCCGGGACAGGAAGGCAGAGGATTCGCTGTACGACGGGCTACCCCAAAGGGCCTATCAACAGGCTGTTTAGGACGTTTTCCGGGATCAGGGCTTTGTTTTCTCGCCCACAAATTGATCGCTCTTATTTTTGAAAAGGATATTGAAAGTGGTAAGGCTCCCATAGATTCGGGTGATGTATTGCTGCAGGTCCACTTTGTCCTGGTCGTCCAGTACCGGGCTTGCATTGATTTTTTGTTCCATCACCCGAAGCCGGTCCCTGACCATGACAATTTTATGGAAAAAAGTATCTATGGGGATTTCCTTGGGGGCCAGGCCTGGGTCCGCGGATTGGATGAGCAGGGTGCCCCCTTTCCACTTATCCGCGATAGGGACCAGGGTAGTGACGTCACTCCATTTCCTCAAAATCCGGATAAGGGAGGTTTCCACCTCTGAAAAGCTAATGGTGTCCACCTCGTCGTCCAGGGCTTCAATGACTTCGAATTCAGCGTCCAGGCCAATGGTTTCCACCCCCGAATCGAGGAAGGAAACCCAGTACATGGAGGAACTGACATTAATGACGACCCCTTTGCCATAATCGGGATGTGCGATACGGGATCCGATTCCTAATAATTTCATAATGCGTATGGGTTTGGCGGGTAAATTTAGGCCAGGGCATCAAATATACCAACTAAGCTCTGGGCTGCTTCGCTTTTACAGCCCAAAATAGTAATTTCGCAACTTGCTGAAGTTATGGAACATTCTAAAGGACATTGGATAGCAGTACAGGGGGCCCGGGTCCACAACCTCAGGAATATAGACGTAAATATCCCCAGGGAAAAACTGGTGGTAATCACCGGGCTTTCTGGCAGCGGGAAGTCTTCCCTTGCTTTTGACACCCTCTATGCAGAAGGACAGCGCCGCTACATCGAGACCTTCTCCGCTTACGTCAGGCAATTCCTGGGCAGCCTGGAACGGCCTGATGTCGACAAGATTGACGGGCTGTCCCCGGTGATCGCCATAGAACAAAAAACCACTTCCCGGTCGCCCCGCTCCACAGTAGGCACCATAACCGAGGTTTACGATTTCCTGCGCCTGCTGTTTGCCCGCGCATCAGAGGCTTATAGCTATAATACCGGGGAGAAAATGGTCAGCTATACCGACCGGCAGATCCGGGACCTGATCGCAGCGCAGTATCTGGACCAGCGGATCAACCTGCTGGCGCCCGTGGTAAAATCAAGGAAAGGGCACTACAGGGAGCTTTTTGAGCAAATTGCCAAACAGGGGTTCGTTAAGGTGCGGGTAGACGGGGAGATCCGCGACCTGGAAAGGGGCATGAAAGTGGACCGGTACCGGACCCACGATATTGAAGTCGTGATCGACAGGATGAAGGTAGGGAGCGGGGAAGACACCCTGAAAAGGTTGGATGAAAGCATCCGCACAGCCCTTTACACGGGGGAAGACGTGCTGATGGTCCTGGAAGAAGGGTCCGGTTCCCCACGGTATTTCAGCAGGGACCTCATGTGCCCAGCCACCGGGATTTCCTATCCGGTTCCCGAGCCCAATTCCTTTTCCTTCAATTCCCCCAAGGGAATGTGCCCGGAGTGCAATGGGCTGGGGCACATTTATCAGGTGAACCGCGCCAAAATCATCCCTGACCCGGAAAAATCGATTCGGGCAGGGGGCATTGCCCCCCTTGGGGAATTTAAGAAATCGTGGGCCTTTCGC
>CAZIJW010000004.1:0-135393 GCA_964539905.1 uncultured Robiginitalea sp. | reverse complement strand
AGTGGATTCGAAAACCCTGGGGGTCCGCCGGCAATACCGTATTGACTACGAAGGGATCGCCTCCTTCCTGAAACACCAGTTCCAGGAAAGTGACTCAGCCAACATCAAACGGTGGGCAAAGGACTATATGGATAAGGTGAAGTGTCCTTCCTGCCTGGGGAGCCGGCTTAAAAAGGAGGCGCTTTTCTTCAGGGTGAACGGCAGGAATATTGCCGAACTCGCAGCTATGGATATCGGGGAACTCGCCGGGTTTTTCAGGGCGCTGCCCGACCAGCTGGAAGGGGACCAGAAAACCATTGCGGCGGAAATCCTTAAGGAAATAAACACCCGCCTGCAATTCCTGCTCGATGTGGGCCTGGAATACCTTTCGCTTGACCGGGGGTCCAAGACCCTTTCCGGGGGGGAAGCCCAGCGGATCCGCCTGGCGACCCAGATCGGTTCCCAACTGGTCGGGGTCCTGTACATCCTGGATGAGCCCAGTATCGGACTCCACCAGCGCGACAACCATCGCCTCATCGAATCGCTCAAGGCCCTGAGGGACCTGGGCAACTCCGTTATCGTGGTGGAGCACGACCGGGACATGATCGAGGAGGCCGATTACGTCATCGACATAGGCCCGAGGGCAGGAAAACACGGGGGGGAGATTATTTCGGAAGGTCCCCCCTCCGAACTCATTCACCACCACACCCTTACCGCCGAGTACCTGAGCGGCCGCAAAAGGATGGAAATACCCCCAAAACGGCGAAAGGGGAACGGGAAACAACTGGTGCTCCGGGGATGTACGGGGCATAACCTCAAAAACGTGACTGCGGTATTTCCCCTGGGGAAAATGATCGGGGTCACCGGGGTCTCCGGGAGCGGGAAATCGACCCTGATCAATGAGACCCTCTATCCGATCATGAATGCGCATTACTTCAATGGCGTTAAAAAGCCCAAACCCTATGAGGGGGTTGAAGGCCTGGAGCACATCGACAAGGTCATTGACATCAACCAGGCACCCATCGGCAGGACGCCCCGATCGAACCCGGCGACGTATACCGGGGTTTTTGGGGAAATCCGGTCGCTTTTCACCAAGACCACAGAGGCTTCCATCCGGGGTTACAAACCCGGGCGTTTCAGTTTCAACGTCAAGGGGGGGCGATGTGAAACCTGCCAGGGCGGCGGCCTTCGGGTCATCGAAATGAATTTCCTTCCGGACGTCTATGTGGAATGTGAAACCTGCAATGGAAAGCGTTTCAACCGGGAGACCCTTGAAATCCGCTATAAAGGAAAATCCATTTCCGATGTGCTGGACATGAACGTCGATGAAGCCGTGGAGTTTTTTGAACACATCCCGAAGATCTACCGAAAGCTGAAGACCATACAGGATGTAGGGCTCGGCTATATCACCCTGGGGCAGCAGAGCACGACCCTGTCAGGGGGGGAGGCCCAGCGGGTGAAACTGGCCACCGAACTTTCCAAACGGGATACGGGCAATACGTTCTATATTCTCGATGAACCTACCACAGGCCTGCATTTTGAGGATATCCGGGTCCTGATGGATGTGCTGAACCAACTGGCGGATAAAGGCAACACCGTGCTGGTTATCGAACACAATATGGATGTTATCAAGATGGTGGACCACATCATCGACATCGGGTATGAAGGCGGGCGCGGCGGCGGGCAAATCGTTTGCCAGGGCACCCCGGAGGAAGTGGCCCGGGACCCGCGCAGCCATACCGCCCGGTTTTTGAAGAAGGAATTGCTGTCAGAACGCGAACTGACTGTGGAATGATTCCCTGAAAGATACCTTTTTGGCCTTTTGGCCGTTTAAAGTAAGCTATGAGTAAAGAACATAAGACAAAGGGCTGGAACGAGATCAAAATCAACGATTCCTGGGCGATTTTCAAGATCATGGGGGAGTTCGTCAACGGCTTCGAGAAAATGAGTGTCATTGGCCCCTGCGTGAGTATTTTCGGATCTGCCCGCACAAAGCCGGATCACCCGTATTATCAGCTAACCATGCAGATTTGCCAGGAACTTTCCGAAGCGGGTTACGGGATTATCACCGGGGGTGGCCCGGGCATCATGGAAGCCGGGAACCGGGGGGCGCACCAGGCAGGAGGGACTTCCGTGGGCCTGAATATCGACCTGCCCTTTGAGCAGAACGACAACCCCTACATCGACAAGGACAAAAGCATGGACTTCGACTATTTTTTCGTCCGCAAGGTCATGTTTGTAAAATATGCGCAGGGTTTTGTGGTCTTGCCGGGGGGATTTGGAACCCTGGACGAACTCTTCGAGGCCCTGACCCTGATCCAGACCAGGAAAATTGCCCCGTTTCCCATTATCCTTGTAGGTTCGGAGTACTGGCAGGGGATGTTGGACTGGATTAAGGGCACCATGCTCGAGGCCGGGAACATCCACCCTGAGGACCTGGATTTGCTCAAGTTGGCCGACACCGCCGAAGAGGTACTCTCCGTAATCGACACGTTCTACAAAGGAAATATCCTTGCACCGAATTTCTAGCCTATGATCGGCCAGGCAGCACGTTCCCATGCCACTTTCTTCCTGTCCTTCCTTTTTCTGGGGATGGGGCTGCCCGGGTCCCTTTACGGCCAACACGAAAACAAGATTACCGCCACCCTCGACCAGGATACCCGGGTCATCCAAATCCAGCAGGAATTCACCTATGTGAACGATTCCGAAGACATCCTGGAGTCCCTTGTTTTCAATGACTGGGCGAATGCCTATTCCGATAAAACCACGGCCCTGGCCAAACGATTTGCCGAGGAATTCAAAAAATCGCTCCACCTGGCCAAAGAAGATGAAAGGGGGCGTACGACCATCCTTTCGGTGTCGGATGGGGAGTATCGCAACGTCTCCTGGAAGCGGCTTTCCTCCCTTGACCTGGTGCGGTTCACCCTGAATAATCCCCTTAAACCGGGGGAATCCGTGCGCCTCCTGCTCACCTACCTGGTAAAGTTACCCCCCAACCGGTATACCCCATACGGATATGCCCCCAACGGGAGTTTCTACCTCAGGGACTGGTATATGACCCCGGCAGTATACGATTCCACCTGGAACCGGTATTCGAACAAGAACCTCGAAGACCTGTATACGGACCTAACCAACACCTATATCAATTTTATTTTCCCGGATTCCCTCTACCTGGGCACCAATTATGTCGACCTGAGCCTGAGTAGTTTTCCCGGGAAACAGTTTGCCAACCTCCGGGGGCAAAGCCGAAAGAGTTGCGACGTTATCCTGAATGCCCAGCGCCCGTTTAAAAAACACGTCACCCCCACCCTCTTCGTGGTCACCGACATCCAATCGAGGAAATACGACGAAATCCGGCAGGGCATTTCGATTGACCGCATCACCCGGTTTATTTATGACAACCTGGGCGACTTTCCCTATGAACAATTGCTGGTCAGCGAAATCGACTTTGACAAGAACCCCCTGTACGGCCTGAACCAGTTGCCTTCCTTTATCCGGCCTTATGAAGAGCAGTTCCAGTTCGAGTTGAAGTTTTTGAAAACCGCCCTGATCAGTTACCTGCGGGAATCCATTTTCCTGGACCCCCGAAAGGACAAGTGGATCAGCGATGCCATCATCAACTACCTGATGATCCGTTATGTGGAGGAGTTCTACCCCGACCAGAAGCTGTTGGGAAAACTTTCCGATTTCTGGCTGATGAAAGGGACGTATCTGGCCCAGATGGACTTCAATGACCAGTATTCTTTCCTGCATATGCTTACCGCCAGGCGGAACCTAGACCAGGCACTTTCCACGCCCAACGACTCCCTGATCAAATTCAATCAAAAAATCGCCAACACCTACAAAGCAGGCCTGGGCTTGTCTTACCTTGGGCAATATGCGGGCAGGGAGGTTGTTGACCAGGGGATCAGGGATTTCTTCAAGAATTTCAAACTGCGGGAAGCCACCCCCGCGGATTTTCGCAGTACCCTCGAGGAATTAGCCCCGGTGGATATCGGGTGGTTCTTCGACACCTATGTGGCCTCAGATGAGCGCATCGATTATAAAATCAGGTCCGTTGAGCCAAAAAACGATTCCCTCCAGGTCACCCTGCAAAACAAAACCCGTGTTGAGGTGCCCATATCCCTTTTTGGCCTGCGCAATGATACCGTGGTTTCCCGGTACTGGTTCCAGGGCTTCCCGGAAAGCCAGACCTTCCAGATTCCCGACAGGGGAGAAAAGCGACTCGTGCTGAACTACGACCAGTCGATTCCCGAATTCAACCAAAGGGACAACTGGAAGTCCCTGGGCGGGTTCCTCTCAAGCAACCGGAAATTGAAACTCCAGTTCTTCAGGGATGCCGAAAGTCCCTATTACAATCAACTGTTCTACATGCCCATAGCCAATTTTAACGTCTACGACGGGTTGACCCCGGGGCTGCGGCTGACGAATAAAACCCTGCTTGAGCGGCCTTTTGTCATCGATGTGGCCCCCCAGTATGCCACCAAGGAAAAATCCCTGGTGGGCAATGGCAGCATCTCTTACCGACACTACCATGGTAAAAGCGGCTTTTTTGTGACCAACTACGCCCTCAGGGGATCCAGCTTCCACTTCCAGACCAATTCGCGCTACTCCACCATTACCCCTTCGGTAAGTTTCGGCTGGAGGCCAGACGACCTGATTGCTAATATCCGCAGCTCCCTGTTGCTTCGATACGTAAACGTTTTCCGCACCATCGACCCCAGCCTGGAGGCCCTGGAAACCAACCCGGATTACAGCGTCTTTAACGTCCGGTACAGTTACCTGAAAAACAATATTATCGATTACTTTTCATGGTTCGCCGACGGGCAGCAGGCTGCAGACTTCACAAAACTTTCGGTCAACATGGAATACCGGCGGCTGATGATCAACAACCGTCAGATCAACTTGCGGTTTTTCGGAGGCGTTTTCCTCCGGAACCAGACAGATTCCGATTTCTTCAGTTTTGCCCTGGACCGCCCCACGGATTACCTTTTTGATTTCAATTACCTCGGTCGTTCCGAAGACTCGGGAATCTTCAGCCAGCAGGTCATTATTGCGGAGGGCGGGTTTAAATCGCGCCTGGCCTTCCCGTTTGCCAACCGCTGGATGGTTACCGGGAACATGAGTTACAGCCTGTGGAGGTGGATTGAAGCCTATGGCGACCTTGGCTTTATCAAAAATGAAGGCGATGCGACGCGTTTTGTCTATGATTCGGGCATCCGGCTGAACCTGGTAACGGATTACTTCGAACTCTACTTTCCGCTGTACTCCAATAACGGTTGGGAAATTGCTGACCCGAATTACAGCCAAAAGATTCGTTTTGTGGTCACCCTCAGCCCCAAAACCCTTATCGGATTGTTTACCCGCAAATGGTTTTGAGTTAATAGATTCCTAATATATTCAACAATATTTAGGGGTTTTGTAATTTTCAGCTTGTTTACAATATGATTATTGATAAATCGTTAAGCTAAATATTCCTGTGGATTGCAAAAATCCTCCGGCTTTGATACCTTTGGACAAAACACCCGCCCTGCCTATGAAAGTTCAGCTGGATCCCGAAAAAGACCTTTCCTTTGCCGATTTCAAGGAACAGATCCTGGAAGATTATCGCATCGCGGTGATGAGCAGGGAATGCAGTATCCTCGGTCGCAGGGAAGTACTTACAGGAAAGGCGAAGTTCGGAATCTTCGGGGACGGGAAGGAACTCCCCCAATTGGCGATGGCCAGGGCCTTCCGGAATGGGGACTTCCGCAGCGGATACTACAGGGACCAGACCTTTATGATGGCCCTTGGCCTGTTGAGTCCGAAAGAATTTTTCCACGGGCTTTATGCCACTACAGACCTGGAAAAGGAGCCCATGAGCGCCGGGAGGCAGATGGGCGGACATTTCGGAACCCACAGCCTCAATGAGGATGGCAGTTGGAAGGACCTCACCGCCCAGCCGAACAGCAGCCCGGACATCTCCCCTACTGCCGGACAGATGCCGAGGCTCCTCGGCCTGGCGTACGCTTCCAGGATATACCGGGAACTTGAGGGATTGCCTTCCGGGGGGTTCTCTGTGAATGGGAACGAGGTGGCCTGGGGAACCATCGGGAATGCCTCTACCAGTGAAGGGCATTTTTTCGAAACCATCAATGCGGCAGGGGTGTTGCAGGTACCCATGATTGTGAGTGTCTGGGATGACGACTACGGGATTTCCGTCCCTGCGCGGTACCAGACTACCAAGGAGAATATTTCGGAAATCCTGAAGGGCTTCCAGCGCACGGAGGAACAGCCCGGGTTTGAGATTTTCAGGGTAAAGGGTTGGGATTACACCTCCCTGATCCACACCTACGAGAATGCTGCCGATATTGCCAGGGAATCACATGTGCCCGTACTGATCCACGTCATGGAGCTGACTCAGCCCCAGGGGCATTCCACTTCCGGATCACACGAGCGTTACAAGTCCCAGGAACGCCTCGAATGGGAACGGGACCACGACTGCAACCTGAAGTTCCGCCAATTGATCCTGGAAAACAAGATAGCCTCCGAAGAAGATCTGCAGGTGCTGGAGAAGGAGGTCAAAAAGGAGGTGCGTGCCGCCAAAAGGGATGCCTGGGCCGAGTTTCTCGAGCCTCAAAAGAACAAAAGGCACGAGCTTATCGCCCTGATGAAGCAACTGGCCGATTCCAGCCCCAACAAGGCATTTATCAGCAGGCTGATCAATGACCTCATCGCGGTGGAGGAGCCCCTGAAAAGGGACCTGATGACCACTGCGAGAAAGGCCCTTCGGTATATTGTGGGCGAGCGGCATGCCCCGGGCGAAGCCCTCAGGCACTGGATCCAACGGTATCTGGAGGAGACGGAACCCCTTTTTAGTTCCCACCTCTATTCAGAATTGCGGGGCAAGGCAACGGACATTGAAGAAGTGAAGCCTGTATACGGCGCGGAGGTGCACGAGGTCGATGGCCGGATTATCCTCCGGGACAACTTCGACCTGCTTTTTTCAAAGTATCCGCAAGCGCTTATTTTTGGGGAAGACACGGGCACCATTGGTGACGTGAACCAGGGACTGGAAGGGTTGCAGAAAAAATACGGCTCCCTGCGCGTTACCGATACCGGCATCCGGGAAGCAACTATCATCGGGCAGGGGATTGGCTTGGCCCTCAGGGGTTTGCGGCCCATAGCGGAAATCCAATACCTCGATTATGTACTATACGGGCTTCAAACGCTGAGTGACGACCTGGCCACCCTGCTTTATCGCACTGTAGGCAAGCAAAAGGCCCCTTTGATCGTGAGGACCCGGGGGCACCGGCTCGAAGGCATCTGGCACTCGGGTTCGCAAATGGGGGGGCTGATCCACCTGCTCAGGGGGATGTACCTGTTGGTTCCAAGGGATATGACCAAGGCTGCCGGGTTTTACAACACCCTGATGAAAACGGACGAGCCCGCCCTGGTCATCGAAAGCCTGAACGGTTACCGCCTTAAAGAAAGGGTTCCTGAAAACCTGGGCGAAATCTGCACCCCAATAGGCAAGGTCGAGGTCGTGAGGCCGGGAACGGACCTGACCGTATTATCCTATGGGTCCACCTTCAGGATAGCCCTGCAGGCGGCCCGGGAATTGCAACAAGTGGGGATCGATGCCGAAGTCATCGATGCGCAGACCCTCCTGCCCTTTGACCTGGATCACCAGGTGAGCAAAAGCCTCGCAAAGACCAACCGACTACTGGTTGTGGACGAAGATGTCCCCGGGGGGTGTTCGGCCTACCTGCTGCAACAAATCCTGGAGGTACAGGGTGGCTACCGCTACCTGGATTCCGCCCCCAGGACCCTCACTGCCCGGGAACACCGCCCGGCTTACGCCAGCGATGGGGATTACTTTTCAAAACCCAGTGCGGAGGATATTTTTGAAACGGCCTATGCCATCATGCATGAGGCGAACCCCCAGGATTACCCGGCCCTTTTCTAAATTCCCGATACGCCGGCCGGAATCCTGCCAGACCGCTTTACAGGATCCTCCTTCCCCCGGGTTTCGACGGAACCTACCCGAAAGGTTTTCCTGTTGGGAAGTCGGGTAAAATCGTAAGTTTAGGGAGTGAAACCCAAGAATGCGATGGAAAACCTCATCCGCCTGCTCCTAAGCGAATACGGCCTTTCAGACCCCCGCCTGGAACTGCTGGAGGGATATGACGACAAGACGTACCGGGTAGCGGATGGCGAGGCCCGGTATATCCTCAAATGCCAGAATGTCCGCAAGCTTTTGCCGGACCGTTTTCGCCTGGAGGCCCGGCTGGTAAAAAAGCTGCACGCCACCACCTCCTTTGACTTCCCTGTTCCCGTCCCTACCCTGAAGGGAAAGACCTACCTGAAAGCAAATGGGCAGTATATACGACTCTTAACGTATCTGGAAGGGGAATTCCTTGCCAAAGTCCCGCAACCAGAGGCCCTGATGGAAAGCCTTGGGAAATTGCTTGGGCAAATGGACCTCGTGGGCTCCGGCCTTGAAGCCGGAAGCCTGGCCGGCACGGTTTTCCGATGGGACCTGCAACACCTCGGGATGCACCGGGACAATATCGGCCTGGTAGCGGATCCCCACGACCGGGCGCTTATCTATTACTACTTTCTCCATTTCGAGGCCGAGGTTTCCCCCATACAGCACCGGTTGAAGAAGGCCCTGATCCACAATGATGCCAATGACTGGAACGTCCTGACCCGGGAGGGACGCGTAAGCGGTATCATTGATTTTGGCGATATGGCGTATACCTGGCGGATCAATGAACTGGCCGTAGCCCTTACCTATGTGTTGCCGGGAAAAGATGATCCCCTGCAGGCAGCGAGTACCGTCATCAGGGCCTATCACAGGCATTGCCCCCTGGATGCGGAAGAATTGGGGGTGTTGTATTACCTCATTGGCGGGCGCATGGCGATGAGCCTTTGCAACAGCGCCCTCGCCAAAAAGCAACAACCGGATTCCGACTACATCAGCATCAGTGAAGCACCCGTCAGGGAGCTGTTGCGGAAGTGGATTTCCATCGCCCCGGAAGCGGCCCGGAAGGCTTTTTTGGAGGCTGCAGGCCTGCCTGCCCCAAAGGCTTCCCATCCGGAAACCTACCTTGCGCGCAGAAGGGAGTACTTTCCCGATTCCCTTTCCCTCAGTTACCGGAACCCCATCCTGATGCAGCGGGCGGCTTTCCAGTATATGTTCAACCACAAAGGGGAAACCTTTTTGGACGCCTATAACAATATCATGTTGGTGGGCCACGCCCACCCCAGGGTGGTGGAAGCCACTTCCCGCACCCTGAGGAGGCTCAATACGAATACCCGGTACCTGTACGATGAACTCCTGGATTATGCGGAGCGCCTCCTGCAGTACTTCCCCCCTCCCCTGACAAAAATAATGCTGGTGAACTCCGGGAGCGCGGCCACCGACCTGGCCCTTCGCCTGGCCCGGACCTACACCGGACGCCGCAAAGTTATGGTCCTGGAACAGGGGTATCACGGCAATACCCTTGCCGGGATAGCCGTCAGCCCCTACAAGCACCGGCATGGCGATTCCTTTCCAGAAACCCTTGTTTGCCCCATGCCCAAGGTTTTTGGCAGCGGGTTGAAAGATGATGGCGAGGCGGGTCGGTTTTTCAGCCGGCAGGGGATCCGCCACCTGGAGAAACATCCCGGCGGCATTGCCGCATTGATCGCAGAACCCATCATGGGGTGTGGCGGGCAGGTACCCCTCCCTTCGGGGTATTTGCCGGTGTTGTACGACAGGGTGCGGGCACAGGGTGGGCTTTGCATTTCCGATGAGGTACAGGTGGGGTTTGGCAGGCTGGGAAAATGGAACTGGGGCTTCGAGAAATACGGGGTGGTCCCTGACCTTGTAGTGCTCGGAAAGCCCATGGGCAACGGACATCCCATTGGTGCGGTGGTCACCACGGAGGCCATCGCTTCCTGTTTCGATTCGGGCCCCGAATTCTTCAGTTCCTTCGGGGGGAACCCGGTTTCCTGCGCTGCAGGCCTGGCTGTACTGAATGTCCTGGAAGAGGAAGGGTTAAAGGAACACGCGAGGGAAACCGGAACCTATCTAATGGACGGGTTTCGCAACCTGCAGGCCCGTTATCCCTGTATTGCGGACGTACGGGGAGAAGGCTTGTTTATTGGGGTTGAACTTCAGGATCGGCTCGGAAACCCGGGAACGGCACTGGCCGGTTCCCTTAAAAACCAGCTTCGGGAAGCCCATATCCTGGTTGGTACCGATGGCCCGGACGAGAATGTCCTGAAAATTAAGCCCCCCCTGCCCTTTAACAGGGAAAATAGTGACTGCCTTCTTACAGAAACCGCAAGAATCCTCGATCGACTTAAAGAATCCTGAAGAATTATTAATAATTTAGGAGGCAAGCAAATACCAAACAAACCATGAAAAGTTCCCTCACGTATCACCTCGGGCTGGCATTTCTCCGCATCGGCGGATCGGCCCTCCTGCTTACCCACGGGTTCCCAAAGCTCCAGCGGCTTTTCGCGGAAGGCCCCATCGAATTTGCAGATCCCCTTGGGATCGGGTCCAGCCCCACGTTTTTCCTTGCCGTTTTTTCCGAGTTCCTCTGTTCGGTACTCGTGCTGATTGGGTTCAAAACCCGGTGGGCAACCCTCCCCATTATTGCCACCATGCTGGTTGCAGGGCTGATCCAGCACGCAGCAGACCCTTTTGGATCGAAAGAAAAATCCCTGCTGTTCCTGGTGATATTTACCGCAGTACTCATGCTAGGGCCGGGAAAGTATAGTATTGATAAAAAGTAACTTACAGGATTTTGTGAAGCAATTCCTTTAAGAGGTCTGCCTGGCTGAGGGCGGGGGTTCCAACCCCTTTTCCTTTCAAATCCATCTCTCGTAGTACTTCGATAATCCGGCTTACCCGCTTCATGGGGTAATGCCGCGCGGCTTCCTGATATTCTCCCACGAAATAGGGGTTTACACGCAGGGCCTGCGCCACGTGCTTTGGATTGTGGTCTTCCAGCCCATGATATTGCAATACCTGGGAGAAAAAGGTATGGAGCAGGGAAGTGGTCAGGACAAAGGGGTTTTCCCTGGGGTTATCGGCGAAGTACCGGATGATCCGCGAAGCCTTGGGGATGTCGTGCTGGGCAATCGCCTTTTTAAGCTCAAAGTTATTGTAGTCTTTGCTGATGCCAATGTATTGTTCTATGGATCCGGGATCGATTTCCGACCCTTTGGGAAGGATCACTTTGAGCTTTTCCAATTCATTGGCAATGCGGCTCAGGTCGGTGCCCAAATACTCCACAAGCAGGGCGGCAGCCTTATGGGAAATTTTATATCCGCTGCCCAGCAAGACGCGACGGATCCAGTCGGCGACCTGGTTTTCGTACATTTTCTTGCTTTCAAAAACCACCCCACCATTGGTTTTGAGGGTCTTGTATAACTTTTTGCGCTTGTCCAGGGTTTTGTATTTGAAGCAAAGGACAAGGATGGTACTCCGCATGGGGTTGCCCGCATAGGGCTCCAGGGTTTCAATGGTCCTGGAGAGGTGTTGGGCTTCACGTACGATAATAACCTGGTAATCAGACATCATTGGAAAGCGCTTGGCGTTTTCAAGGATTTCATCCACCGATACATCCCCTCCGTAGAGCACCACCTGGTTGAAGCCCTTTTCCTCCTCGGTAAGCACATGGTCGCCTATGTATTCTGCAATGCGGTCTATATAATACGGCTCTTCCCCCATAAGAAAATAAATGGGGGCAGGCCGGCCCTTTTGGATATCTTCAAGAATCTTTTTTACTTCATCCATCTCAAAAAAATTGGGCAACTTTGTACGATGATCCCCCTGGAATTTCCGAAATACCCGCTGAAACTCAAAAGTAGGGAAAATAAAATGCTGGTATTTGATGTGGTCCGCAAAAAATACGTGCCCCTGCAACCCGAAGAATGGGTGCGCCAGCATTGCCTGCACTACCTGATCGCCGATAAGAAGTACCCCGCCGGAAGGATCCTGGTGGAACGGCAACTCAGGGTGGAAGGGCTGATGAAACGGCTCGATATTGCGGTTTGCCGCCCTGACGGCAGCATCCAGCTCCTGGTCGAGTGCAAGGCGCCGGAGGTGGACATCGACCAGAATGTCTTCGACCAGATCGCCCGTTACAACTGGGAAGCCCGGGCTGAGTTCTTAATGGTTACCAACGGGCTGGCCCATTTCTATTGCCGCATGGACTACCAGCGGAAGGCCTACGAATTCCTCAGGGAGCTGCCCGAATATAAAGCACCCTGATCCCGGCGGGCGAAATGGCCCGGTCATCGGGGATTGCAAAATATTTAGTTACTTTGTGCCCCTGTGAAAAACAACCCTGCCCACAGGATCATCCTTTCATGCCCGATATGCCTTCTATCGCCGTCGTTATCCTGAACTGGAACGGAAAAGCACTGCTACAAAGGTTCCTTCCCCTGGTGATCCGATACAGCGAAGGAGCACAGGTCATTGTTGCAGACAACGCCTCTACGGATGGATCCGCAGCCTACCTCAAAGAAGCTTTTCCACAGGTGCGCGTGGTATCCAACCCTGAAAACCTCGGTTTTGCCGGCGGCTACAACCGGGCGTTAAAGGAGGTGGAGGCCGAGATCTATTGCCTGCTCAATTCGGACGTGGAGGTAACCCCGGGGTGGTTGGACCCCGTTTTAGAGTTCTTCGCCGAATCGGGACAGGCGGGTATTGTACAGCCAAAGATCAAAGACCTGAATAAACCTTCCCAATTTGAATACGCCGGGGCTGCAGGGGGGTTCCTCGACCGGCTGGGCTATCCGTTCTGCAGGGGCCGGATTTTCCAAACCCTGGAGGAAGACCTCGGGCAATACAACGATACCCGGGAAGTATTCTGGGCCACAGGGGCCTGTATGTTCATCCGCCAATCCGTGTTTCGGGAGCTCGGCGGGTTTGATGCAGATTATTTTGCGCACCAGGAGGAGGTCGACCTTTGCTGGCGCGCCCACAATCATGGCTACCGGGTTTATTATGTTGGGGCTTCAGAGGTATACCACCTCGGGGGTTCCACCCTGAACAATATGAACCCCAGGAAGACCTTCCTGAACTTCAGGAATTCCCTCTATTCGATCACCAAAAACCTCCCCCGCAGGCAGGCCTTCCCGATAGTCCTGGCCCGGTTGTTGCTCGATGGGGTGGCAGCCCTACGGTTCCTGATACAGGGAAAGGGCAGGCACGCCGCAGCCGTCTTCATGGCCCACCTGAGTTATTACCGGAAGTTCTTCCACACCCTGAAAAAGCGTGAAAAAGGGCGTGTTGTGGCGAAATATTACGCCACCACATCCGTGGTGTGGTCCTATTACGTATGTAAAATAAGAACCTTCGGTATTTTAGTAAAAGATTAACGGATTCTTCCCGGTTAGCGGGCGACATTTGTTAATTTTGTAGAAAATCCTGACGAAACAAACGTTTAACACCTTTAAATCCGAACACTACTATGAAAAAAATGATCTTAGGATGCCTTGGGCTGGCTTTAGTCCTTTCGTCCTGTGTGTCTCAGAAAAAATATGCCGACCTGGAAGCCAAGCACAAAGAAGCCCAGGACCTGCTGAATTCCGCCACGGTTAAGCTCAACAGCTGCCTTGAGGATAAGGCCACGGCAGATGCCCGGTTGAAGACCCTCGAGGAACAAAATGCCTTCCTGAAAGCCAACAACCAGGAATTGATCAACAATATGGGCAACCTGACCACCCTTACTGCAAAAGGGGCTGATAACCTGGAGAAGTCACTGGAAAGCCTGCAGGAGAAAGACCTCACCATCCGCAAGCTGCAAAACGCGGTTACCCGCAGGGATTCGGTAAACCTGGCCCTGGTACAAAGCCTGAAAGGGGTTTTGGGCAACCTCGACGATGAAGATATTGAAATCAGCGTGGAGAAAGGGGTGGTTTTCATATCCATCTCCGACAAATTGCTTTTCAGGAGCGGAAGCTACAATGTGACCGACCAGGCCAAGCAGGTATTGGGCAAGGTAGCCCAGGTTGTGAACAACAAGCCTGATTTTGAGTTTATGGTGGAAGGACACACCGACAACGTTCCTTACCGCAGCGGCGTGCTGCTCGACAACTGGGACCTTAGCGTAAAGCGGGCCACCTCCGTGGTGCGCATCCTCCAGGATGATTTCTCCGTGGACCCTGCCCGGATGACGGCTGCCGGACGCAGCTACTACATCCCCCTGGCAGGTAATGACACGGCCCAGAACCGTGCGAGAAACCGCAGGACCCGCATCGTAGTGCTCCCCAAACTGGACCAGTTCTACAGCATGATTGAGGAAGGGATGAAAGATCCGAACATCCGGTAAGAATCCTTTCTTTTCGAACGTAAAAACCTGCAACTCAGTTGCAGGTTTTTTTTATTCAGAAGATCAGCAAATCCCCTTTTCCCTCCCTAAGGACCACGGGTTCCGGGCCGGAAAGGTCGATTACCGTGGAGGCTACGTTGTCGCCATATCCCCCGTCAATAACCACATCCACCAGGTTGCCCCATTTTTCGTGGATGAGTTCCGGATCCGTGGTGTATTCCAACACGTCGTCTTCATCGCGTATGGAGGTGGAAACGATAGGGTTGCCCAGGGCGCGAACCAGAGCCTGGGCTATCCGGTTATCGGGCACCCGGATCCCAACGGTTTTTTTCTTCTTGAAATCCCTCGGCAACTGGTTCCCGCCCGGCAGGATAAAGGTGTAAGGCCCCGGGAGGGCCCTTTTCAGGATTTTGAAGGTAGGGGTATCTATTTGGCGGGCGTAGTCCGACAGGTTGCTCAAATCAGCACAGATAAAGGACCAGTTGGCCTTGTCGACCTTTACCCCTTTTATCCTGGCCAGGCGCTCCAGGGCCCGGGAATTGGTGATGTCGCATCCCAGGCCATATACGGTGTCGGTGGGGTAAATGACCAACCCGCCCTTGCGGAGAACCTCCACTACCTTCTCAATCGCTTTCGGGTTGGGGTTTTCTTCGTAAATCCTGATCAATTCGGCCATATCCCTTGAAATGAATTGGTTTAACTCTAAAGCGGCCTGCCCGGGTCAGCCCCCTGTCCGGCTTACTCCTCCAGGATGCGCAACCGGGCAAAACGGAGGAGCAATTTTTTTACTTCCCCCCTTTCAAAACGGATCTCCGCCTTTTTGTCGTTTCCTGAGCCTTCAACGTTCAGGACCTTTCCCTTGCCGAAGCGGGAGTGATCCACCAGGCTCCCCTCCTTCAGGTCGGGGAGCCCGGTTGGGCCGTCGCTGGAAGGGTCACCCAGTTGGGGCCTGATCTTCCGCAGGCGCCTCAGCTGGTTTTCCGTGGGGCGGTTGGCCGCCGGGGGATCACCGTTTACCGGCTTGTGCTGCCGTAACCGGCTTTTATCCACCTCCCCGAAGAGTTCGGCATTCAGTAAATTCCTTGGCCGGTAAAAATCCTCAGGGGTAAGGTTTTCCACGAATTTTTCGTCGATCTCGTGGATAAACCGGCTCGGTTCGGCATCGATCAGTTTTCCCCACCGATAGCGGTTCTGGGTGTAGGTGAGGTAGGCCTGTTCCTCGGCCCGGGTCAGGGCCACATAAAACAGCCTGCGCTCTTCTTCCAGTTCGCTGCGCGTATTCATGCTCATGGCCGAGGGAAAAAGGTCTTCTTCCATGCCCACAATGTAGACATAGGGAAATTCAAGCCCCTTGGCCAGGTGGATGGTCATCAGGGCCACACGGTCATCCTCCCCCGTGTCGGTATCCAGGTCAGTTGCCAGGGCCACATCTTCCAGGAATTCGGCCAGGTCGCCCCGGGCATCGGCCAGCTCTTTCTGGCCTTCCACAAAATCCTTGATCCCGTTGAGGAGCTCTTCGATGTTTTCCATCCGGGCAATCCCTTCCGGGGTGCCGTCTTTTTTGAATTCCATCAGCAGCCCCGATTTTCGGGCCACCTGCTCGGCAAGGGTGAAGGCATCAGCTTCGCGGTTGAGGATCTGGAAACTACGGATCATCGCGACGAAATCTTCCAGGCGGCGGCGGGTACCCCCATGGATGCCGATATTCGCGGCGGACAGGTTTTCCATCAGCTCAAAAATCGTTTGTCCGCCCTGGTTGGCGGCCACGGTCAATTTGTCGATGGTCGCCTGCCCAATCCCCCTGGCGGGGTAGTTAATGACCCGCTTAAGGGCCTCTTCATCGCCCGGGTTGATCACCAACCTGAGGTACGCCAGTACATCTTTTATTTCCTTCCGTTGGTAAAACGACAGGCCCCCATAGATCCGGTAGGGAATATCGCGTTTGCGCAGGGCATCCTCAATGGCCCGGGACTGGGAATTGGTCCGGTAAAGGACGGCAAAATGCCCGTTGGGAAGTTGTTTCTGCATCCGGTTCTCAAAAATGGAACTGGCTACAAAGCGGCCTTCCTCGGCATCGGTGGGGCTGCGGTGCAATTTAATCTTCGGCCCTTCATCATTGGCGGTCCAAACCACCTTTTCGAGTTGGTTTTTGTTGTTCGCAATGATGCTGTTGGCCGCATTGACGATATTTTTGGTAGACCGGTAGTTTTGTTCCAGGCGGTATACCGCCACCTGGTCGTAGTCCCTTTGAAAATTCAGGATGTTGCTGATATTGGCCCCCCGGAAGGAATATATGCTCTGGGCGTCGTCGCCCACCACGCAAATGTTCTGGTAGCGGTCTGCCAGGGCGCGGACGATCAGGTACTGCGAATGGTTCGTGTCCTGGTACTCATCTACCAGGATATACCGGAAGCGGTCCTGGTATTTCATGAGCACATCCGGGAAACGGGCCAGCAGTTCATTGGTCCTGAGCAACAGGTCATCAAAATCCATGGCGCCGGCCTTGAAGCAGCGGTCTACGTAGTTTTTATAAATCTCCCCCATCCTGGGGCGTTTGGCCATGGCGTCGGCCTCAACCAGTTCGGGATTCTGGAAATAGGCTTTCACCGTGATCAGGCTATTTTTGAAGGAAGATATCCGCTGCTGGACCTGTTTGTATTTGTACACATCCTTGTCCAGGCCCATCTCCTTGATGATGGAAGCGATAAGCCTTTGGGAATCCTGGGTGTCGTAGATGGTGAAATTGCTGGGAAACCCCAGCTTGTCGCCATCGAAGCGGAGGAGCCTGGCAAAAATGGAGTGGAAGGTACCCATCCAGAGGTTTTTGGCTTCATCCCCCCCCACGAGTTCGGCAATCCGTTTCTTCATTTCCCGGGCTGCCTTGTTGGTAAACGTCAGGGCCAGGATGTTGAAGGGATCCACCCCCTGCTCCATCAGGTGGGCAATCCGGTACGTCAGGACGCGGGTCTTCCCCGACCCTGCCCCTGCAATAACCATCAGGGCACCATCGCGATGCAGTACGGGCGCTTTTTGCGCTTCATTGAGTTCCTCCAGATACATAAACCAGCCTACGTTAAACGCGGGGTTGAAGTTAGCCATAATTCACTGCATGCTCAAACCAAACTGCAGGGGAATTATAAACATTTGCCTGTGCATTGAGGCCATTTTTAATATCTTTAAGGCTTGAGATATTGCGGAGGTATGAAGGTCACCCCCCTAGCCGTACTAATATTGCTGCTGCTTCCCGGGTTTTTCGGGGTAGCCCAGGAAAAAAGCACAGGTCCCGTCATTCGGGGGTACGGCGAAGCCTGGGACATCCCTGAAGCCTCCTACCCCACAGACACCACCAAAACCTTCAGGGTGGTGTTTGACGTGATGAACACCCCGGAGGACCGCACTGCCGTAAACCCCTGGATGGAAACCGCTGCGCGTTTCCTCAACATGCATGCCCGCAGTGGCATTCCCCCTGTGCGCCTGAAAGTTGCCCTGGTGGTCCATAACCAGGCCAGTACCGACCTCCTCGCCGACCCGTATTACAAAGAGCGGTTCGGGGTCCCTAATCCGAATGCCCCCCTGCTAAGGGAATTGATGGACTTTGGGGCAGAGGTGATTTTTTGCGGACAATCTTCCCGTGCCCGGGAAATCCCCATAGCACAAACCCTCCCCGGCGTCCGTATATCCCTTTCGGCCATGACTGCCCTGATCCAGTTGCAGGACGTCGGGTACCGACTCATAAAATTTTAACAACCCTTGAATATGAAAAAACCATTCATGTATGCCCTGTTCCTTGCAGGGATTACGGCAACTGCCCAGAACGGGTCGCTGCAGGCCCAGTACCAGGCCATTGAACCCAAAGTAATCGAGTGGCGCCGGGACTTCCACCAGTTCCCGGAGCTGTCGAACCGGGAATACAAAACCGCTGAAAAAATCGCAAAGCACCTGAAATCCCTGGGCCTGGAAGTACAGGAAGGGGTGGCCCACACGGGCGTAGTGGCAGTACTCAGGGGAAACCAGCCCGGGAAGGTTGTCGCCCTCAGGGCTGATATTGATGCCCTCCCGGTAACCGAAAGGAATGAGCTGCCTTTCCGCTCCGAGGTCACGGCAGAATTCCTGGGCGAAAGCGTGGGTGTGATGCACGCCTGTGGCCATGATACCCATACGGCCATCCTTATGGGAGTTGCGGAAATCCTGGCCAACAACAAGGATAAAATTAAGGGGACTGTAAAATTCATTTTCCAGCCGGCTGAGGAAGGTCCGCCCCCAGGGGAGGAAGGCGGGGCCCTGCTGATGGTCAAAGAGGGGGTATTGAAGAATCCCGATGTCGATGCCATTTTCGGGCTGCATATCAATTCGCAGACCCCTGCAGGGGTGATCCGGTATAAGTCGGGAGGTACATTGGCCGCGGCCCAGAGTTTTACCATCCATGTAAAGGGGAAACAAAGCCACGGCTCCCAGCCCTGGTCGGGGGTCGACCCCATCCTGATCAGCGCCAAGATCATCGACGGGTTGCAGACTATCATCAGCCGGGAAGCCAACCTCACCAATGAAGCCGCCGTAATTACGGTGGGCAAGATCAAGAGCGGGGTGCGCTTCAACATCATCCCTGAAAGTGCCGAAATGCTGGGTACCATCCGGACGTTGGATTACGGGATGAAGGACCTGATCAACCGCCGGATGATGGAAATGGTACCCGCCATCGCCAGGGCCTATGGGGGGGAAGCCACCATTGAAATCAATGATGCCACCGACATCACCTTCAACAACCCTGATTTGGTCAGCCAAATGATCCCCACCCTCAACCGGGTTGCCGGGGACGCAAACGTCCAAACCCAGAAAGCGGTTACCGGGGCAGAGGACTTCTCTTACTACCAAAGGGAAGTGCCGGGGTTCTTTTTCTTCCTGGGCGGCATGACCCCGGGCAATGAAGAACCCTTCCCCCACCACACCCCCGATTTCAGGATAGATGAAAGTGGCCTGTTGCTGGGGGTAAAAGCCCTTACCGAACTCAGCCTGGACTATCTGAACCAGGGCTAGGCACCGAAAACGGGCATTAGAACACTTAACCGGCCTCCCATACCTGATGGGAGGCCGGTGCCGTTTAGGTACCGGGGTTAAATATTATGGAAAGGAATGTATCTTTGCCTGTAAAATTTATGTGGCTTATGAAAAATTATCCCCTACCCCGCTTTGTTTCCCTCCTGGCTCCCTTGTGCCTGTTGCTGGTTAGCGAGGCGGCACAGGCCCAGCGCCGGACCGACCTGCTGGTCCAGATCGATACCCTTCAAGCCCGGGTGCGTTCCCTGCAGACGGAACTTTCCGAGTCACAGGCCAGGGAAAAGGCCAGCCTGGCCAAAGCACAATCGTATGAGGTTCAGGTCAATGAGTTAAAAGACGCCAACGCAACCCTGCTCCAGAATCTCGGGAGTTTCGCAGACGTTTCCAATAAAAATTCCCAAGCCCTGAACCAGGCCCTGGCTTCGCTCAGTTTCCGGGAACAACAACTCAAGGGAATCCAGGAAACCATGAGCAGCAATGATTCGACCATTATCGTTCTCCTGTCGGATGCCAAGAAATACCTTGGGGAGGATGCCCGTTTGAAAGTAGCTTCCGGCAGCCTGGTTATTTCGGCAGGCCTTACGGAACTATTTGGCAACGATACCGGCAAGGCGCTAACGGAAGGCGGTAACGCCTGGGTTGCGAAGGTGGCGGAACTGGCCAGGTTACACCCGGAAATGGGCCTGACGGTGGAAGGCCTTTCCATGATTGGCGACATCCCGCTGGCGGCGGAGCAGGCCACGGCCGTGATGAATGCCCTGCAGGCTTCCCTCGCCCTCCCAAACGCTCAGGTTTACGCGCGCGGTCGGGACGGGAATTTCAGCGAAGGCGTAGACATCCTGCTGCACCCGAATTACAGGCAGTTCTACCTGGAGGTCCGGCAGGAAATGAAAAATTGAGGCCGCGTTTGCCACCGCCCGGATACTTTTTGGCCGTTTCCTTCGTTTTTTCCTACAAACCCGATTAAATCCCTGAATCATGAGCGGAGACGACATCCTCCAATTGTTTGCATACCTCCTCCCGGCCGTTGTGACCGGGGCAGTTGCCTTTTATTTTTTCAGGTTGCACACCAATAATGAAGAAGGGCGCCGCAGGTACCTCCTCCACAAGGATAGCCAGAAGAATTCCCTTCCCATCCGCCTGCAGGCCTATGAACGGATGGCCCTCTTCCTTGAACGGATCACCCTGCCCAGCCTGGTCGTCCGGGTGGTCCCCAAGACCGATGATAAAACGGAATATGAGAACCTGCTGATCCGGAATATCGAAAATGAATTCGAGCACAACCTCTCCCAGCAGATCTATATGACAGATGAATGCTGGAATGTGATCAAGGCAGCCAAAAACACCACAATTCAGGCGATTCGCAAAACGGCCATGAGCCAGCAAACCGATAGTGCCGACAAGCTCAGGGAGCTGCTGTTGAATGAATCCATGGAACGGAATTCCCCTTCGGCCACCGCCCTGTCCTATGTTAAAAAGGAGATCGGTAGCCTCTGGTAACGGCCTTTAACCGAGTTCTACTTCACTACTTTCCTCGCTGCGGGCAGAAGCATACACAAACCCGCTTTTCCACCATTTGCGCATCTGTTCCCGGTCGAAGACCAGGGAATTGGTGGTAAGGATGGTCGGGGTGTAATAAAAATTGATCATGGCCCCGCGGTGGTTGGCGGTGAACTTGCCGATCTTGATATTCTGCGCTTCAATCCTGTCGAGCATAAAGCCAAACATGTTGGTCAACAGTGAAAAGGGGTTCCTGGAAGGCATCCGGTTTAGGTGGGTGACTTCCGTATGGAGGATAATGGCATCCACTACCCTGGCCCCCCGCTCTATGGCTTCCTCTATGGGCACCATACACCCCAGGCCCCCGTCGGCATACTCACAGCCATTTTTGCGCACCAGGCTCATAAACGGGATGTAGTTGCAGGAAATCCAGATCCACTCGCAGAATTCCTCATAGCTGAACGCTTTGAGGGATTTGTATTCAACCTGGTTCAGGGAAAGGTTTGATACCGTTACCACGATCTCCGTAGGGCCGTCTTTGAGGGTTTGGAATTCCCCGGGGGTCAGCGTTTTTTTGATCAGCTTCAACAGGTTGTGGCTTTCCCCAAAGGTTTTGCTCCCCCTTGAAAAATTCTTCAACACGTTCCAGTGGTTGATTCCAATAGTGGCTATGCCGTGTTTTTTTTCAATGGTGAACGGGCAATTGCTGAAGATACTATCCTGGTTTACCGAAGTATAGACCTCGTTGATTTTTCTAACCTTGCCCAGGGCGAGGTGGGAGATCAGCAAACTCCCGGTGGAGGTGCCCAGGAAAAGGTCATAGGAGATTTCTTTTTTCTCGATCAAATACTGGGCCACCCCACCGGCAAAGGCGCCCTTGCTTCCCCCTCCTGAGATCACCAGTGCTCTCATAACGAATCAATTTTTTTGTGGACGTAACGATAGCGGTCCCTGGGGAAGGGTTCCGCCAGGTCCCTCCAGAAGGCAGCCTCAGGCCCTTGCTCCAACAGGGCATCCAAAAGGCGTCGCGCAAATTTCCTGAACTGCCAGCTGTGGTGTTCCGTGGCCTCTATGAGATCCCGCAGGTTCTCCCGGTTTAGCGCCCCGACCTCCTGGAGTATTGAAAACGCCTTCTCCCTTGTTTCCCAGGAATAGGCAGGCGAAGTGGTCCCTCTAAGGCTTTCAAGATATGCCTCTTTTTCCTCTTTCCCTGCGTATCCTTCCGTAAGTGCCGCCAGTATCCACCAGTATTGCTGTATCCCAATCTCCGAAAGGTTCCCGTTACTGGAAACCCGGTCGAGGTTTTGGATTCTCCTGTCGGGGACTGCCACCCAAAGCCGAAACAGGGAAGCTTCCCGGAGCTCATAACTGGGGGCATCCAGCCAGCCCTCCACCATTGGGATCATCCAATCCTCAAGGGTTTTTGTCGTCGCCAGAAATGCCTTTTGTACTGGAAGAGAGCCCTCCCGGCACACCCCTTCCAGGAAGGAAGGGGAAAGTTCGAACCTGAAGCTCCGCAGTAAATGCGCCCGGTATTCGGGGACGTTGTGCTGCTGCCATGCCTCCGCTATTGTGGATTCCTTAACCACCTTTCCCGCCTTTTCCGCTTCCAGTAGTCCCAGGTATGCCTTTACCGATGGGGAATGGCGTTTCAGGTAATCCATCACTACACCGGAGGGAAACCCGGTATCCTCCAACCAGGTTTCCCTGAACCCTGCCAGGGAAATCCCGGAGGCCTTTTCAAGTGCCTTCAGGAAATCATCTACCCTGGCATTGGAATAGGCATGGGTCATCAGGAATTCCTTTATCCCCTGACGAAAGGCTCCTTCCCCTACCTCTTCCTTGAGCAGGAAGAGGGCCCAGGCCCCTTTCTCATAAAACGTAAGGCTGCTTGCGCCAGGATCCAGCAAGGATTCTCCCTTGCCGGCCTCATCCATTTTTTCCAGGGCCCGGGCCGTGTCAAAAAGCTTCCAGGAAATATGATCCGGCCCGAGCAAATGGCCCTCCGCCAGATAGGCATAGAAGGTGGCAAAGCCCTCATGAAGCCAGTGCTCTGAGGCATCGGTTTCCGTTACCAGGTTTCCGAACCACTGGTGAGCCAGTTCATGGGCGTTCACATTTAGGTAGTTCTCATCGTTGTATCCGAGGGAATCGACCAGGTAGCGGTCGGAGAAAAATGTGGCCCCGGTATTCTCCATCCCCGCGTACAGGAAGTCGCGTACCGGTACCTGCCGGTAAACGCCCCACGGGAACGGGTATCCGATTTCCCGTTCCAGGAAATCGAAGAGCTCTGCGGAATAGCGATACGTGTATTCCGCTCGGTACGCCTCCCCTTCGGGGTAATAGAGCAGCAGGGGGACCCCGGAAGCCGATTGCCGCTCCAGGGAACTGAAACGCCCTATGGCGAATGCCAGGAGGTAACTGCTCATCGGGCCCACCCCTTCGTAATCCCATCGGGAGGTTTCCCCAATTTCTGTTTTTGCCGCCAGCAAACCCCCGGCAATGACACTGAAACTGGAATCGAACCGGAGGGAAAGGTCAAATTCCACCTTTTCGGAAAGAGCATCCACTACCGGGACCCAGTGGCTGCTACCCTTCCCCTGTCCCTGGGTCCAGATCTGCTCATTTCCCACAACATCGTCCTTCCAGCCAATGAAATAGACTGTTTGCACGGGCCTGGCGGTATATTCGATCTGCAGTTCATGATTACCGGGGATACGCGTACCGGCAATGGCGATTTTCCCGGGCAAGACCCGGTACGCCACTGGCATCCCATCGAACGTTACGCTGTGAAATACCATGTTATGGGCGTCCAATACAATACTGTCTGCAGATTTCGACACATGGAGCTGGTAGGTGACCTGTCCTGCAACCGTTTCTTCCATAGGGTTGGGCTCAATGAGGATCTTCGCCCTGACCAGGTCTACGGCAGGCTGCTGCGCCCAGCCCGGGACCAGTACGAACAGGGCCAGCCAAAAGGTCCATCCCGGCAATATGTGGGCAGGTTTCACCATAAGGGCTTTCAAATTTAGCATTTTGCCGGGTTGCACTTCTATACCGGAAGGCTTAATTTAGGCCAATGCATCCCAACCCCCTCCATACCCCAGTAACCTATTTGAAAGGCGTGGGTCCCGGCAGGGCTTCGCTATTGGGCCGTGAATTGGGGATTGAAACCTATCAGGACCTGCTCTACCTTTTCCCGAACCGGTATATTGACAAAACGCGGTTCTACAAGATCCGGGATTTACAGCGGAACAGTGCAGAGGTGCAACTGGTGGGAAAGATCACCCACTTGAAAACGGTGGAACAGAAAAGGGGGAAGCGCCTCGTGGCAAGCTTTGTGGACGAGACGGGGGAAATGGAACTGGTCTGGTTCCGAAGCCACCAATGGTTCAGGGATCGCCTGCAGCTGAACGTACCCTATGTTATTTTCGGGCGGGTAAACTGGTTTAACGGCAGGTTTTCCATGCCCCACCCTGAAATCACCCCGGTAGAGGCGTTCCGGCAACAAAGGAGGATAGCCATGCAACCGGTTTATCCCTCTACTGAGAAACTAAGCCAGCAAGGAGTCACCAACCGGGTAGTATCGCAGTGGATGCAACACCTGCTCTCAGAACTGGGGGAGGGAATCCCGGAAACCCTGCCTGACGGCCTCAGGCGGGAACTTCAGCTGCCCGTTAAAAAAGAGGCCCTCTTACAGGCCCATTTCCCCGATTCGGCGGACCAGCTGGCCAGGGCGCAATTCCGCCTGAAATTTGAGGAGCTTTTTTACATACAGTTGGCGTTGCTCACCAAGAAGATGCAACGAAAAAGCCGGATCAAGGGGCTTCCCTTTGAAAAGGTAGGGGAAGCCTTTACCGGGTTTTACCGGCACCACCTCCCTTTTGAACTCACCCAGGCCCAGAAGCGGGTTCTGAAGGAAATACGGGCCGACCTGGGCAGTTACGCCCAGATGAACCGCCTGCTCCAGGGCGATGTGGGCTCCGGCAAAACTATCGTGGCCGTGATGGCGATCCTGCTGGCCATCGACAACGGCTACCAGGCCTGCCTGATCGCCCCCACCGAAATCCTGGCGCAGCAGCATTACCAATCGGTACGGGAGCTGCTCGAACCCATGGGGCTGGAGGTAGCCCTGCTCACCGGTTCGGTAAAGGCCAGGCAGCGGGCGCCGGTTTATGAAAAACTCCGCTCCGGGGAGCTCCCCGTGCTGGTGGGCACCCATGCCGTACTGGAAGACAAGGTGCGCTTTGCCAACCTGGGCCTGGCGATCATCGATGAACAACACCGCTTCGGGGTGGCCCAGCGGGCCCGCATGTGGAAAAAAAACCAAACCCCGCCCCATGTTTTGGTAATGACTGCAACCCCAATTCCCCGCACCCTGGCGATGAGCCTGTACGGCGACCTCGATGTAAGCGTAATCGACGAACTCCCCCCCGGCCGGAAACCGGTGCGGACCCTGCACCGTACGGATGCCGATCGCCTTAGGGTATTTGGCTTCCTCAGGGAACAAATCGCGCTCGGCCGGCAGGTGTATGTGGTCTACCCCCTGATCCAGGAGTCCGAGGCCCTGGACTACAAGGACCTGATGGACGGGTATGAAAGCATTACCCGGGAATTCCCCTCCCCCGGGTACCAGGTATCTATCGTGCATGGGCAAATGAAGCCCGGGGCAAAGGAATTCGAAATGCAGCGCTTTGTACAGGGGAAGACCCAGATTATGGTCGCCACTACGGTAATCGAAGTGGGGGTAAATGTGCCGAATGCCACGGTGATGGTGATTGAAAGCGCCGAACGGTTCGGGCTTTCGCAGCTCCACCAACTCAGGGGGCGGGTGGGCCGGGGGGCCGACCAGAGCTACTGTATCCTGATGAGCGGCAAGAAGCTTTCCGGGGACGCGCAAGCCCGCCTCCAAACCATGGTGGATACCAATGACGGCTTTGAGATCGCAGAAGCCGACCTGAGGCTCAGGGGCCCGGGGGACCTGATGGGGACCCAGCAAAGCGGGTTGCTTTCCCTGAAAATCGCCGATGTGGTCAAAGACCAGGACATCCTGAGGTCTGCGCGCTTTTACGCCCAGCAATTGCTCCGGAAAGACCCGGGCCTGGAATTGGCGGAACACCGCATGGTACGCGACAAAATGGCCCGGATGGATGTCTTCAGGACCATTTGGGATTATATTAGCTAAAAGCCGCGGCCGCGACTCCCAACCAGTCCTGGGCATGGACACTAACCGTATCCATGGGGACTTTGGGGGATTTTGGAGCTGAAAATCGGGGTGGGAGCCTCCATGACCCGCACGTTTACCTCCTTTGGACATCGTAATTTCGCCTTCCTGCCGTTTCCTCAACGCAGTAGGGTTTCTATTTTTACCGTGAGAAGTTTTCAAACGCTTTAAAGCATTACATGCGATGAGTAAAACCCTTTTTGACAAAGTCTGGGATTCCCATGTCGTACACCGGATAGCGAATGGCCCGGACGTATTGTTCATAGACCGCCACCTGGTGCATGAGGTCACCAGCCCAGTAGCTTTCCTTGGGTTGAAGAACCGGGGGATCCCCGTACTTTACCCCCAGAGGACCTTCGCCACGGCGGACCACAATACCCCCACCCGCAACCAGCACCTTCCCGTGGCGGACCCCCTTTCAGCCAACCAGCTGAAGGCCCTGGAGGAAAATGCACAGCGCCACGGCATCCCTTACTGGGGGCTTGGCCATGAAAAAAACGGAATTGTTCACGTGATCGGTCCTGAAAATGGGATTACGGTGCCCGGGGCCACCATCGTATGCGGCGATTCCCATACTTCCACCCACGGGGCCTTTGGCGCCATAGCCTTCGGGATTGGGACGTCAGAAGTGGAAATGGTGCTTGCTACCCAATGCATTATGCAGCCCAAGCCCAAAAGCATGCGCATTACCGTAGACGGTGCCCTGAGCGAAGGGGTCACCCCAAAGGATGTGGCGCTTTTTATCATCTCGCGACTGTCGACCTCCGGGGCTACGGGGTATTTCGTGGAATACGCCGGGGAGGTCTTCCGGAACATGTCCATGGAAGGCCGGATGACGGTGTGCAACCTGAGCATTGAAATGGGGGCGCGGGGCGGCATGATTGCCCCGGACGACAAGACATTTGATTATGTTAAGGGCCGTGAATATGCGCCGAAAGGGGCCGCCTGGGACCAGGCCATGGCCTACTGGAAAACCCTCCACTCCGAACCGGATGCCACCTTTGACCGGGAGGTGGCCTTTGACGGGGGCGCGATTGAGCCGATGATCACCTACGGGACCAACCCCGGGATGGGCATGGGGATTTCCGGGGCTATCCCCAGGGCAGAAAGCCTGGAGGGCGGGGTGGCCACGTATAAGAAATCCCTGGAATATATGGATTTCCACGAAGGGGAGGCCATGTTGGGGAAAAAGATCGATTTTGTCTTTTTGGGAAGCTGCACCAATGGGCGGATTGAAGATTTCCGCGCTTTCGCCAGGGTGGTCAGGGGGAGGAAAAAGGCCCCCCATGTAACGGCCTGGCTGGTCCCCGGGTCGCACAAGGTGGAAGCAGCTATCCGGGAGGAAGGAATTCTGGAAATCCTGGAAGAAGCGGGGTTTGAACTTCGGGAACCCGGGTGTTCTGCCTGTCTGGCCATGAATGACGACAAAATCCCGGCCGGGAAATACGCCGTAAGCACCTCGAACCGGAATTTTGAAGGGCGGCAGGGCCCGGGCGCGCGTACCCTCCTGGCCAGCCCCCTGGTGGCTGCCGCAGCGGCAGTTACCGGAAAAGTGACCGACCCCAGGGAACTCCTGGTCTCCGAATTGGTTTAATTCAAGAAACGCTCTGAACTTATGGCCTACGATAAATTTACCGTACTGAAAAGCACTGCCGTACCCCTGCCGATTGAAAACGTGGATACCGACCAGATTATCCCGGCGCGGTTCCTCAAGGCCACCGAAAGGGAAGGCTTCGGGGATAACCTCTTTCGCGATTGGAGGTATCATCCGGACGGCAGCCCGAAAGAACACTTTGTTCTGAACAACCCGCGCTACCAGGGGAAAATTTTAGTAGGCGGCAAGAACTTCGGGTCGGGGTCCTCCCGGGAACACGCCGCCTGGGCCATCTACGACTATGGCTTCCGTTGCGTGGTCTCCAGTTTTTTTGCGGATATTTTCCGCAACAATTGCCTGAATATCGGGGTCCTGCCCGTGCAGGTCAGTGCCGGTTTCCTGGAAACCATCTTCCAGGCGATTGAGGCCGACCCGGGGGCCGAACTGGAGGTAGACCTGCCCAACCAACGCATTACCCTTACGGGTTCCGGGCATTCCGAAACCTTTGAAATCAACGGGTATAAAAAACAAAACATGCTGAACGGCTTTGACGACATCGATTACCTGCTCAATATGAAGGAGGAAATTGAAGCCTTTGCCGCACGGTTACCCCAATAAGGTGCCTGCACCACGTCCCCAAATAAAGAACGCACATGGAACGCAGGCGCATCGAAATCATGGATACCACCCTCAGGGATGGGGAACAAACCTCGGGGGTAACCTTTACCGGCCCTGAAAAGCTTACCCTGGCCAGGTTGCTGTTGGAGGAACTGCAGGTGGACCGGATCGAAGTGGCCTCTGCAAGGGTCTCAGAAGGGGAATTCGATTCCGTGCGCCAGATAACCGAATGGGCGTCCAATGCCGGGCTGCTTTCCCGGGTGGAAGTCCTTAGCTTTGTAGACGGCGGGGCTTCCCTGGAATGGATGGAGGCAACCGGGGCCCGGGTGCAAAACCTGCTCACCAAGGGTTCCCTGAACCATTTGACCCACCAGCTCAAGAAAACCCCCGACGCCCATTTCAGGGAAGTGGAAGCCGTGCTCCGCATGGCGGCGGAGGCCGGGATGGAATCAAATGTATACCTGGAAGACTGGAGCAACGGGATGCGGAATTCCAGGGACTATGTCTATGAATTCCTCGATTTCCTCCAGGGCATGCCGGTGAAACGCATCCTGCTGCCAGATACCCTGGGAATCCTTACCCCTTCGGAAACGGCCCGGTTCCTGACGGAAATCAGGGAACGTTACCCCCGGGCGCACCTGGATTTCCACGGGCATAACGATTACGACCTGAGCGTGGCCAACGTGCTGGAGGCGGTGCGCGCCGGGGTGGATGGCTTACACCTTACGGTCAACGGTATGGGGGAACGGGCAGGAAATGCCCCGCTGGCCAGTGTGGTGGCCGTAATCAACGACTTCCTTCCCCAGGTGGAAATCGGGGTCAGGGAGGCCGTTTTGTATCAGGTGAGCAAGCTGGTATCGGCCTTTACGGGTATCGGCATCCCTGCGAACAAACCCATTGTGGGCGACAATGTCTTCACCCAAACCGCCGGGATCCATGCGGACGGGGACAACAAAAAGAACCTCTATTTTAACGATTTGCTCCCCGAAAGGTTCGGGCGCAAACGCAAGTATGCCCTGGGAAAGACTTCAGGCAAGGCCAATATCCAGAAAAACCTCCAGGAACTGGGGCTGACCCTTACTGAGGAGGAACTGAAAAAAGTCACGGCGCGCATCATTGAACTGGGCGATAAAAAAGAAAAGGTTACCCGGGAAGACCTCCCCTATATCATTTCAGATGTGCTCGGCAGCGGGGCCTTTCCCCAAAAGGTCTTCGTCCGTGCGTATGTGCTTACCCATGCCAAAGGTCTGCAGCCTTCCACCACGGTAGCCGTGGAGATCGAAGGAAAGCTGTACGAGGAGAATGCCCGGGGTGACGGGCAATTCGATGCCTTTATGAATGCGCTCAGGCGGGTATACCAACACCTCAAAAGGCCCCTGCCTTCGCTGGTGGATTACGCGGTGCGCATCCCCCCGGGCTCGAGTTCTGATGCCTTGTGTGAAACCCTCATTACCTGGCGCAGCGGGGAGCGGGAATTTACCACCCGCGGCCTGGATTCCGACCAGACCGTTTCTGCCATCAAGGCCACAGAGAAAATGCTGAATATTACGGCCTAAGGTCCCTACAACAGGTAATCGGTGCTGATAAAGTTGGAAAGCTTGGTTTCCAGGAGTTTTTCGACGGTTTCCGTGTTCAGGGGGTTGTCTTTAAAGGCGACAAAGGTCCGGATGGAAAATGACCGAAGGGCGTCGTGTACGCTCAGGGTAGCCTGGGCAGAGTCTTTTCGCCCCGTAAACGGGTAAACGTCAGGGCCGCGCTGGCAGGAACTGTTCAGGTTAACCCGGCAAACGAGGTTGGCCAGGGTATCGATGAGGGGGGCAAGGGTTTTCACATCCTTCCCAAAAAGGCTCACCTGCTGCCCGTAATTACTGGACGCCATATCATCGAGGGGTTCGTCGATTTCCCTGAAAGAAACTACCGGGATCACCGGCCCGAATTGTTCTTCCTGGTAGACGCGCATGTCCGGGGTGACCGGGTAGAGAACTGCGGGCCAAATGAAGTTTTCCGTCCGCGTTCCCCCTTTTTCATTCATGATTTTAGCCCCCTTCGCCAGGGCATCGTCTATAAGCTCCCGGATGTAATCGGGTTTTCCCGGTTCCGGCAGAGGGGTCAGTTTCACCCCCTCGTCCCAGGGGTTGCCGAAGGTAAGGGAATCCACTGCTTCGCTGAAGGCTGACAGGAAGGTATCCCGCACGTCTTCATGGACGTAGATAATCTTCAGGGCGGTACACCGCTGCCCATTGAAGGAAAGTGTCCCGGCAAGGCACTCCTGCAGGGTTAGTTCCATGTCGGCATCGGGCAGGATAATGGCAGGGTTCTTAGCCTCCAGCCCCAGTACCAGCCGCAGCCGGTTGCTCTTGGGGTGTTGTTCCTGCAACGCATTGGCTGAAAGGCTGTTGCCAATCAGGGCCAGGACGTCTACTTTTCCGGTTTTCATAATCGGCCCGGCAACGGCCCTGCCACGGCCGAACAAAACATTCACCACCCCTTTGGGAAAGCTGTTGCGGAAGGCTTCCAGTAAGGGGGTAATCAGCAAAACCCCGTGTTTGGCCGGCTTGAAGATGGTGGTGTTCCCCATGATTATGGCCGGGATCAGCAGGGCAAAAGTCTCGTTGAGGGGATAGTTGTAAGGCCCCAGGCAAAGAACCACCCCAAGGGGACCCCGACGGATGTGGGCATAAACTCCCTCCTCCTTCTTGAAATGGGCGGAATCGCGGTCTAGTTGCTTGTATTCCTCCAGGGTGTCGCGGATGTATTCCACGGTCCGGTCAAACTCCTTTTCCGAATCGGGGAGGGACTTCCCGATTTCCCACATCAACAGGCGGACCACCGGTTCCCTTTGGGTAACCATCTGCCCCAGGAATTTTTCCATACAGGCGATCCGGTCCCTGATCTTCATCGTGGGCCATACGCCTTTTCCCTTGTCGTAGGCCATCAGGGCAGCCTCAAGGGCTTCGTGGGCCGCTGCTTCATCCATATCGGGGATGCTCCCCAACAAGGTGGGCTGATACGACTCGGAGGTCGAAATCGTTGAATAAACCTCAGTTACGGGGCCTTCCCAGGGTTTCAGGACTCCCCCAACCAGGTAATGGCGTTGTACAACAGGCTTGGGCAACCGGTGTTTTTCGGGTACAGGGGGGAGGTTTTTCATGTTTTGGGAATGCTTTTAAACTAAAGTATGGGTTTCATGGCCGTCATGGATGCCCTGAGGCGGGCCCCGACGGTTTCCACCGGATGGTTTCGGATGGCTTTGTTTACGGCGATCAGGCGGGCGTTGTCCACGCCCGTGCCCCGGCCTTCCCCGTAGACGTTCCCGATGACCTCGGAACTGACTTCTTTCATAAATCCGGCCAGCAGGGGTTTGCAGGCATGGTCGAACAAGTAACAGCCGTATTCCGCCGTATCGGAAATGACCCGGTTCATCTCATAGAGCTTTTTGCGGGCGATCGTATTGGCGATCAGGGGCGTTTCGTGAAGGGATTCGTAATAGGCCGACTCCCCGATAATGCCCGATTCGGTCATGGACTCGTAGGCCAGTTCCACCCCTGCCCTGACAAAAGCCACCAGCAAAACCCCGCGGTCGTAATATTCCTGTTCGCTGATCGGCTCGGGGCTGGCAGCTGTTTTTTCAAACCGGGTTTCCGCGGTGGCAGCCCTCCAGCGTAGCAGGTCGGCATCCCCGTTGGCCCAGTCTTCCATCATGGTGCCGGAAAAATGCCCGCTCATGATGTCGTCCATATGCTTTCTGAACAGGGGGCGCATCAGGTCCTTAAGCTGTTCTGAAAGCTCGAAGGCCTTGATTTTAGCCGGATTCGACAGGCGGTCCATCATATTGGTAATCCCGCCATATTTGAGGCCCTCCGTGATCGCCTCCCATCCATACTGGATCAATTTTGCAGCATACCCGGGGGCAATGCCTTCCTCCACCATCTTATCAAAACACAGGATGGAACCCGTTTGGAGCAAACCGCAAAGGATGGTTTGCTCCCCCATCAGGTCAGATTTTACTTCGGCCACAAAAGAGGACTCCAGCACCCCCGCCCGGTGGCCGCCGGTGGCCGCTGCATAGGCTTTGGCCTGTGCCAGGCCCTTGCCTTCCGGGTCGTTTTCAGGATGTACGGCAATCAGGGTTGGGACCCCAAACCCCCGTTTGTATTCTTCCCGCACCTCAGAGCCGGGGCTTTTGGGGGCCACCATGATTACGGTCAGGTCTTTGCGGATTTGGTTCCCTTCTTCCACGATATTGAATCCGTGGGAATAGGACAGGGTCGCCCCCTGTTTCATCAGCGGCATCACCGCACGGACTACGGCAGTATGCTGTTTGTCGGGAGTGAGGTTGATGACGAGGTCGGCCTGGGGGACCAGGGTTTCATAGGTGCCCACCTCAAAACCGTTTTCAGTGGCATTGAGGAATGATGCCCTTTTTCCGGCTATGGCCTCAGGCCGCAGTGCATAGGAAATATCGAGTCCGGAATCGCGCATATTCAACCCCTGGTTCAGGCCCTGGGCACCACACCCAATGATGACGATCTTCTTGCCCTTCAGGGCCGAAACCCCGTCTGAAAATTCAGAAGCCTCCATGAAACGGCACTTCCCAAGCTGTTCCAGTTTTTCGCGTAAGGAAAGGGTGTTGAAGTAATTTGCCATGTTCTCTCTTTTTATTTTATGGTTCGTTTTTGGATTCTCAATGCTGGAACTGCGCCAGCAGGGGGGTAATCTGCATCTCTGCCTTGCTCACGGCGATACGGCCCGAACGCACAAATTGCATAATGCCGAAGGGTTCCAGCTGGTGGTACATTTCGTCGATTTCGTGACGGCGCCCGGTTTTGGCCAGTACGAAAAAATCCCTGCTCACCGTAACGATCTGGCTATGGCTTTCTTTGATGATGTTCTGGATCTGGCGCTCGTCAAAAAGCAGGTGGGAGGCGATCTTGAACAGGGCGGTTTCCTGGAAAATGGTCTCCTCATCGGTGTGGTAAAAGGCCTTGATGACCTCGATCTGCTTTTCAATCTGGGTCACGATCTTCCGGGTCCAGGATTCGGTGGTATTCACCACTATAGTGAATTTTGAAACCCCTTCAATTTCTGATTTAGAGACATTTAAGCTCTCTATGTTGATGTGTCGCTTCAGGAATATTCCCGAGATGCGGTTCAACAGCCCCACATTATTTTCGGAATACACCGAGATGGTAAACAATTTATTTTCCATACCCCAAATTGGTATTAGTTTCCCGATTGCCCCGGGTTTTGAATTTCTTATTTCAGGCGGATGTCAGAAACGGAAGCCCCTGAGGGGATCATGGGGAACACGTTGTCTTCCTTTTCCACGCGCACTTCCAGAAAATAGGCCTCCTTTGAGGAAATCATCTCCTGAACCGCTTCGGCGAGTTCTTCCCGCTTGTCCACCCGCCGGGCTTTGAGGTAATAGCCCTCTGCGATTTTCACGAAGTCGGGGTTTACCATTACGGTGGAGGCATAGCGGCTTTCAAAGAAGAGCTCCTGCCATTGGCGTACCATTCCCAGGAAATCGTTGTTCAAAACCACGATTTTCACGGGTAATTTATTCTGGAAAATAGTGGCCAGTTCCTGAATGGTCATCTGGTAGCCACCATCTCCGATCACCGCCACCACTTCGCGGTCCATGGCCCCCATTTTTGCCCCAATGGCTGCCGGAAGGGCAAAACCCATGGTGCCCAGGCCGCCTGAGGTGATATTGCTTTTGGTGTCCCTGAATTTGGCATACCGGCAGGTCACCATCTGGTGCTGGCCCACGTCGGTAACAATGACCGCCCGGTGATCCGTGGCCCGGTTGATTTCCGTGACCACTTCGCCCATGGTCAGCCCCGGTTTTTTCGGGTGGATATCCCGTTCAATTACCGCCTGGTATTCTTCCTGGTATTTTTTGTGGAACTCCCCCACCCATTCTTCGTGAGCGTTCTCCCGGATCAGGGGCAACAGCAAGCCGAGGGTTTCCCGGGCATTCCCCAGCACGGCCACGTCGGCGTGTACATTTTTATTGACCTCTGCCGGGTCGATTTCAAAGTGGATGACCTGCGCCTGTTTTGCATAGGTATCCAGGTTTCCGGTAACCCGGTCGTCAAATCGCATCCCGATGGCTATCAGGACATCGCATTCATTGGTCAGTACATTGGGTCCGTAGTTCCCATGCATGCCCACCATGCCCACATTCAGGGGATGGTCCGAATCCATGGCGGAAAGCCCCAGGATGGTCCATGCCGCAGGGATCCCGGCTTTTTCCACCAGGGCCTTTAATTCGGCCTCAGCCTCCCCCAAAATAACCCCCTGCCCATATACGATGTAGGGCTTTTTGGCCTGGTTGATCAGGGCAGCAGCAGCCTCTATCGCCTCCATATCGGGCTTTGGGACCGGGTTATAGCTCCGCACCCCCCTGCACGGTTGATACTGGAAATCGAGTTCGTCGAATTGGGCGTTCTTGGTAATGTCAACCAGCACTGGCCCCGGCCTGCCCGAACGGGCAATAAAAAAAGCTTTTGCCATAATTTCGGGGATCTCCGAGGCTTTGGTGATCTGGTAATTCCACTTGGTGACCGGGGTGGAAATGCCTATGATATCCGTTTCCTGGAAAGCATCCGACCCCAGCAGGTGACGGGAGACCTGACCTGTGATGCATACCACCGGGGTGGAGTCGATCTGGGCATCGGCCAGGCCGGTAACCAGGTTCGTCGCCCCGGGCCCTGAGGTTGCCATGGCCACCCCCACCCTCCCGCTTACCCGGGCATAGCCCTGGGCAGCGTGGGCCGCAGCCTGTTCATGGCGCGTCAACACGTGGCGCAGGCGGTCCTGGAATTTATAGAGTTCATCATAGACCGGCATTATGGCTCCCCCAGGGTACCCGTAAATCAGGTCCACCCCTTCGGCGAGGAGGCATTGGATTATGGCCTCGGCCCCGCTGATCCGCATAGGGGCTACTGCGACCTGTTTTTGTTCTTTTGTTTTTACATCTTCCATGACTGCCTTGCTGGTTGCTTAAATTTCATCCGTAACACATCCCCTGGAGGCAGGGGAAACGGTTTTGGCATATTTATACAGGCTGCCCCGCCTGACTTTCAGGGCCGGCGGGTTCCAATGTTCCTTCCGTTGTTGCAGCACTTCGTCGGAAAGGGCCACGGTAAGGGTGTTTTTCTCTGCATCGATGGTGATGATATCCCCATCCTGTACTAGGGCGATAACCCCTCCTTCCTGGGCCTCCGGCGTCACATGGCCCACTACAAAGCCATGGGTACCTCCGGAAAACCTGCCGTCGGTGATCAGGGCAACTTCCTTGCCCAGGCCGGCCCCCATAATGGCGCTGGTGGGTTTCAACATTTCCGGCATGCCCGGCCCGCCTTTCGGGCCCTCATAGCGGATAACCACGACCTCCCCCGGCCGTACTTTTCCCTCCCCGATGCCCTTGTTGGCATCGAATTCACTTTCAAAGACCCGGGCGGGCCCTTCGAACCTCAGGCCCTCCTTCCCGGTGATCTTGGCCACGGCACCTTCTGAAGCCAGGTTTCCATACAGGATCCTCAGGTGGCCCGTGGGTTTGATGGGGGCATCCAGCGGGTGGATCACCTTTTGCCCACTGGCCAGGCCAGGCACCGATTTCAGGTTTTCTTCCAGGGTCTTCCCGGTTACCGTCATGCAATCGCCGTGGAGCATGTCGTTTTCCAGCATGAATTTCAATACTGCGGGGATTCCCCCTACCCTGTGGACATCCTCCATGAGGTATTTCCCACTGGGTTTCAAATCGGCCAGGAACGGGGTCTTGTCACTGATGCGCTGGAAATCATCGAGGGTAAATTCGATTCCCGCCGTACGGGCAATGGCCAGGAAATGGAGCACCGCATTGGTGGAACCTCCCAGGAGCACGATCAGGCGCACGGCATTTTCAAGGGATTTGCGGGTAATGATATCCAGGGGTTTCAGATCCAGCTCCAGAAGGTTGCGCAGGGCCTTTCCGGCCGCGATGGCATCGGCCTGCTTTTCCGGGCCCACGGCCGGGTTCGAGGAACTGTACGGGAGCGACATCCCCAGGGCTTCAATGGAAGAGGCCATGGTATTGGCGGTATACATCCCGCCGCAGGCGCCTGCCCCGGGGCAGGCGTTCCGGATGACATCCCTGAACTGGGTTTCATCGATGCTACCCGCCACTTTCTGGCCCCAGGCCTCAAAGGCGGAAACCACATCGAGTTTTTGGTCTTTAAGGCAACCCGAGGCAATGGTGCCCCCGTAAAGCATAACCGACGGCCTGTTAAGTCTTATCATCGCCATTAGGGCGCCAGGCATATTTTTATCACAGCCCACCACGGTTACCAACCCGTCATAATTCATGGCCTGCACTACGGTTTCCATGGAATCGGCGATGACATCACGGGAAGGCAGGGAGTAGCGCATCCCGCTGGTCCCCATGGAAATCCCGTCACTGACGCCAATGGTATTGAAAATAAGGCCTACCAGGCCTTCCTCCAGGGTACCCTGCTTGACGAATTTAGCCAGGTCATTCAGGTGCATGTTGCAGGGGTTGCCCTCATACCCGGTACTGGCGACGCCCACCAGGGGTTTGTCAAAATCTTCCTCAGACATCCCGATGGCATAAAGCATGGCCTGTGCGGCGGGTTGAGTGGGGTCCTGCGTAATGGCTTTGCTGTATTTATTCAATGGCATTCCTCGAAGGGTCTTTCTGGATTCGTTTAAATTCGGATGGTACCAAAGATATGGCTTTGGCAGGGGGTGGGATTTCGAACTCCGGCCTTAGAAGAGGGTCATTTAAAGGCAAAAAAGTCTATATATTTGTTTTTCAGATATATACCTTCTTAAAAATACCATATCCAATTCAATGCTTTACGGGGGGACGGACCGCATGCGCTATGACCCAAAGCTCCTATGCGACACCAGGGCAGAATGTCACAGGTTGCGTATCTTGCTACGCCAAACCCTTTTTAATGGAAAAAACAGTCAGTGAAGCGATTGCCTACCGCCGGTCGGTCAGGGTGTACCGGGAAGAACCCATCGATGCCGCAGTGGTGCGCAGGTGCCTTGAGAATGCCGTACTGGCCCCGAACAGCAGCAACCTGCAATTGTGGGAATTCATTCATGTTACCTCCGCCGAAACGCTTAAATCCGTGGCTTCCTGCTGCTTTAACCAAAATGCCGCCAAAACCGCCCGGCAAATCGTGGTGGTGGTGTGCCGCAGGGATTTATGGAAACAGCGGGCCGGGGCGAACCTGGAATTCCTGAAAGGGCAGTTCGAAAGCAGGGCGACAGAGGCGTCCCCACGTCGCAAGACATTTGCCCTGAACTATTACCGCAAGCTTATACCTACGCTCTACCTGGAATTTTTCGGGATCCTTGGGGCGATCCGGTACCTTTTTTTCAACCTGTTGGGGCTTTTTCGCCCGGTATACCGACAGGTGCGCCTTTCAGACCTCAGGATCGTAGCCCACAAGAGCGCAGCCCTGGCCGCCGAAAACTTTATGGTTTCCATGGCTGCCGTTGGACTCGATACCTGCCCGATGGAAGGCCATGATTCCCTCCGCCTCAAAAAAGTCCTGGGCCTGCCGCGCGGGGCTGAAATAAATATGGTGATCGGTTGCGGGATGCGGGAGGAAAATGGCGTTTACGGGCCCCGGTTCCGAATCCCTTTTGAAAAAGTCTACCGCCAGGCCTGAATCAGGCCCATTGGAACCGCACGGCATCGCCTGCTTTCTTCTGGCCCATCAGGTCGATCGAATCGGGGTCGAGCTGCAGGACCCTGGGGTAACCTCCCGTGGTTTGCCCGTCCCGGAGCAATACCAGCAATTTCCCGGCCGGGGTGAGTTGCACAGTGCCGGGCAAAGTGGCTGAAGTAATCATGCTGGTTTGGATCCCTTCCATGACGGGTGCAAGCTGGCAGGCCATCCGGTCGTGTTCCTTGGCCAGGCGGTATTCGGTTTCGAACAACCGGGTGCGTTGAGAGGCATTCAACAAATCAAATTCAGGGCCGGGCCAGACCCGGACTTCCTTTTGGCCATAGGAATCCGCTACATTTAATTTGAGCAACCTGGGGGAAAAACCTGTACAGGGGGCATAGGGCAATTCCATGTTTCGGGCCAGGGATTTATACCGGGTCACCGGGGGGAAATAGGACCGGCTTCCCAACCTAACCTCGGTCAGGACCCCCCCTTTTACGGCCAGGTAAGACCTCAGGCCTCGCAGTACCTGTCCGCACAGGAGCCTGGAACCCGCCGGGACCTGGTAAACCCGGTCCATTTCCAGGCGGTCGCCATTTAAGGAAGCCTCCAGCCGGGCCCCGCTGAGCACCATAAAGGTGGGGGCCCCAAATTCCACTTCCGGCCCGCGCATGGTTATTTCAAGGGCAGCGGCTCCCGGTTCATTCTCCAACAGGGCATTGGCCCGCCGCAATGCCCCCTGGTCCATGGCACCCGATACCGGAACCCCGTACTGCCGATAGTGGTACCGACCCAGGTCCTGCAGGGTGGTATAGAATCCAGGCTGTTTAATCTTCAGCATTTCCCTTTCCTTCTTTGAACTTATAGATTCCAATCTCCCCCTCGATTTTATGCAACTCATATTCTGCCCGGCTTACCGCCCGAAACCGGACCTGGTCGCCCGGGGAGATAAAACACGGGGGCTGCGCATCCGGATCGAAGAGGGGAACCGGGCAATTTCCGATGAGGTGCCACCCCCCGGGGGATACCTGGGGATAAATGCCGGTTTGGCGGTCTGCCAACCCCACCGCACCGGCCGGGACCTGGAGGCGGGGGTGTTCTCGCCTGGGTAGCCTCAGGGACTCGGGTACTCCCCCAAGGTAAAGGAACCCGGGGAGGAAGCCAATTCCAAAAACGCGGTAAGGCCGGGAGGTGTGGTTTTCCACCAGGGCCGTTTCCGTAGTCTGCAGCGTGCGGGCAACTTCTTCCAAATCCGGGGAAAAGGGGGGGTCATAACAAACCGGAAGTTCCCAGCATCGCGTGGGCAGGGAACCCGGGCCCGGATAGGCGCGGTACCATTCGGGCAGCTCTCGGGTTACCCGGTCGAGATCCTTTGCCAACCCCTGGCTTATAAGGGTCAGGGAATGGTATACCGGAATCAATTCCCATTGGGTTTCGGGCAGGTGGTTGTCGTTCAGGTAGCGCATAAACCCCAACACATCCATCAGGGTTTCTTCAGAGACCCCTGCCGGCCATTCCAACAACAGGGCTTCAGGGCCGAAGGGTTTGATTTGAAAGGGGACCTCATTCATTTTCGGATCGCTATAGCTGCCCCGGGCAGGTTTTTTGCGAGGAAGGTAAGGATTTCCACCGCATTCGGCGTGTCGCCGTGAAGGCAATAGGTGTCGGCCTCGATTGGGAGAAACGAACCGTCGGCACAGGCAACCCGACGGTTCCCGGCCATTTCCTTCAAACGGGCAAAAATTTGACCGGGGTCATGAAGCACGGCCCCTTCCTGGTTTCGGGCCACCAGGCTCCCATCGGACATATAGGCACGGTCGAGAAAGGCTTCCTGCCAAACCCGGAAGCCCAGGTCCCGGGCACGGTCGGCCAGGGCAGCGTTACAGGGCACAAAGAGGATGGTCTTATCCCTGTAGGGCTCCAGGGCCTCCAGGTAGCTTTCGGCAAGGCTACCTCCCTGCGCCAGGTCGTTATACAGGGCCCCATGGGCTTTAATGTGGTGTAGTTGGGTGTGCAGGGAATCCAGGACTTCCACCAGGGAAGCCACCTGCCCCTGTATACTTTCCCGGAATACATCCTCAGGCAGTGCCATGGAACGCCGGCCAAAATGCGCCCGGTCGGGATAGGAAGGATGGGCGCCGATATGCACCCCATGGGCCAGGGCCAGCCGCGCCGTGTCTTCCATGCTCTGCCGGTCCCCGGTATGCCCCCCGCAGGCAATGTTGCAGGAAGAGATTATCGGAAACAACCGGGGTTCGTTTCCGATCCCCTCCCCTACGTCGCAATTCAGGTCAATGGGTATCATGGTCAGGGTTGTATGAGAATGATCTTAAGGACGCTCCAGATGCCGAGCCCGGTAACCAATATAAGGATGAGCAGGGCCATTGCATTTTGAAAGTGGTTGTTCTTCAAATCGCCCATAAGGACGGGCCGGTTTACGGCCCACCAGAGGAAAACAGCGATCACCGGCAACAGGATACCGTTGGCCACCTGCGCAAAAAAAATCACTTCCAGGGGCCTGAAATCCCAGCTGAGCGCCAGGACGCCGCTCAGCAGGACAAAAATCCACACGGCCCGGAAACGGGCGTTCTTCCTGCCCCCGGGCCATCCGAAACACTGGCGGGCCACATAGGCCGCTGCCAGGGGGGCGGTTATGGCAGAGGTTATCCCGGCTGCAAAAAGGCCGATGCCCAGGCCATAACGCGCCGTGGCCCCATACAGGGGCTCCAGTCCCCTGGAGAGGTCTGCCAGGGTTTGCAGCCCCTGGGCGCCGCTCCCGGCTGCCGTGACCACGATGGCCATGGAAACCAGTCCCCCGGCAGCCACCGACAGGAGGATATCGCGCCGCATGCTACCCATCTCCCGGGTAGATTCCCATTTTTCGCTGACCAGGGAGGTATAAAGAAACAGGTTGTATGGAACTACGGTAGTGCCGACCAGGGCCACAACGGTCAGCAGGTTCCCGGAGGTCACCTGCGGCAGGAAAAGGCCCCGCAACAGGGAAGGCAGGTCGGGCCCCGTCATTACAGCCGTAACCAGGAAGGAAAGGCTCATCAGGAGTACGAGGAAGGTAAATACCCGTTCCAGCAGCCTCGAATTCCCGTACCAAAGGAGCCCAAAGGCCAGCAGTCCGGAAAGCCAGGGGAATAGCCCATCTCCTTCGCTGCCGGTCAGGGCCTGCAGCCCCAGGACCGCCCCGGAAATGTTTCCCGCTTCATACGCGGCATTCCCCACAACAATAGCGGAAAGGATAACCCCGAGCATCAGCACCTTCAGGTTGCGGTACGGGAGGCTTTGCCTGATCACCCCGGGGATTCCCTCCCCGGTGGTCAACCCGAGCCTTCCGGCCATTTCCTGAAGCACCAGGGTGGCCAGAACCGAAAGCAACAGGGCCCATAACAACCCGTACTGCCAGTCTACCCCGGCCCTGATACAGGTAGTTACCGTACCGGGGCCGACAAAGGCTGCCGCAATGAGCATCCCCGGGCCTGTTTTTTTGAACATGGATAGTTGTTCGAAATCGGTGAAGGGTAAAGATACGTATTCTGACCGCTTTTCAGAATGCACCTGGTTTCAGTGGCAACAGGCATTTCATCTAAAAAAACGGGGTTCCTGGCCGGCAAGGGTGCCATACGTCGAAATCTTCAAAATAAAATGCCGACTGCGGGGTTATTAATTTTCCCGAAACCTAAATTCTTACCTTGAATATGACCTGCCTGGAGTGCAATAAAAAACTCAGTTACCTGGACCATCGCGCCTCGATGGACCTTTTCCAGGCTGAATTGTGTGCCTCGCACCGAATCCGCCTGGAACGCCTCATCCGAAAAGGACACATCCCCACCGAAGCCGTTATGCTCTATTACGGGCTGAGGGAAGCCGGGATTCGGCCCATGCTGGCCTGGTGGGATGGCAAAAAAACCGTTGACCTCGCCCTCTCCCGGGTGAAACTCAATATTGAAATAGACCGGGGGCTTGAATCCCTGACCCATGAACAGGCCATGTATGAGCTCGAACAAACCATGCATTCGTTCCGAAACGGGTTTACCACCATCCGGATCCCGGATTTCCTGATCCGCAACCACCTCCGGGAGACTGTGGCCAACGTTTTGGGTATCATGGAAGGGTTAAAAGCCAACCTCAAGGTCGTCTAAACCCATTTTGCTATGGATGCCGAACTGCATTATACCAATCGATCATACCAACTTTGCCGCTGGATTTTGCTCCTCCTGGGGCTGTCAGGAGCCATGGCCTTGATGAACCTGGGGCCTTTCCTCTATCGGTGGCTCCTGGGCCTTCCGATCGTGCTTTCCGGGATGCTCGGGTTGGCCGGCACCTACTACATCCTCAAGGGGATCCACGAGCCCCTTACTGAACGGAAGGTTATCGCCCTTACCGTAAACCTCGCAATGGCCATTTTGGTGATTGCGATCCTGGTCAGCAACACGGCCTATGGCTGAAGCCCGCCCTGCAGAAAAGGCTTTCCCAGCCATTTTCAGGATCTCCCGTTGATTTGAGATTAATTCGTACCTTTTCCACCAAAGGATACGGATTATGAACACTACTGACCGACGCCACTGGCTGAAAACCATCGCCCTGGGGGGCGGCTTTACGATAATGGGCGGCATCCCTGGCCTGGCCCAAATGGCAGCCCCCGGAAGGCTTCCGGCCGACGGGCCTGTAAAGCTGAACGCAAACGAGAACCCCTTCGGGCCTTCGGAGAGTGTCCGACGCGTCTTACAGGAAAATTTTCACGTGGGGTGCCGGTACCCTTTCCAGTACATCAAAGCCCTGGTACGCGATATTGCCAGGAAAGAGGAGGTCCCAGAAGATCATGTGGTGATTACCGGGGGGTCCACTGAAGGCCTCAATGCAGCCGGCCTGGTGTATGGCCTTGGGGGCGGGGAAATCATCGCCGCAGACCCGACCTTTCAGGCCCTTTTGAGTTACGCGGAATATTTCGGGGGGTACGTGCACCGGGTACCCCTGGATGACGGGCTTACCCATGACCTGAACGCCATGGAGCAAAGGATTACCGGTAAAACCCGCCTGGTGTTCCTTTGCAATCCCAACAACCCTTCCGGCACCCTGTTGGACCCCGGGCAGCTGAAGGATTTTTGCGCCTCCACGGCTTCGAGGGCTGTGGTCTTCAGCGATGAGGCCTATTACGATTATATCACGGAGCCAGACTATCCGTCCATGGTAGGTCTGGTGCAGCAGGGCTACAATGTGATTGTGTCCAAAACCTTCTCCAAGGTGTACGGCCTGGCCGGGATGCGTATCGGATACCTGATCGCCAGGCCCGATATCGCCCTGAGGCTGCGGGAGGCCCTTATGGCCAACACCAACGTGATGGCGATCCTCGCTGCCCAACAAGCCCTGAAGGACACCGATTTCTACAAATTCAGCCTGGCCCAGAATGAAAAATGCAAACAGTGGATTTATTCGGAACTGGAGGGGATGGGTATCCCCTTCCTCCGCTCGCATACCAATTTTGTGTTTTTCAAAAGCGGCATGCCCATAGGGACCCTCCTCGACAAGATGGGTGCCGAAGGGGTCCAGATTGGGCGCCCCTTCCCTCCCCTGCTCGATTGGGCCCGGATCAGCACCGGTACCCTGGAAGAAGTACAGGCCTTTACCAGGGCCCTGAAAAAAGTAATGGCTTGAACGTAATTACAATGAAACAGGAAATCCCTCCGGCTTCCTGACCAACTCCTTATGAAAAAAATCTTTTATGCCCTTTTGCTGGTGGCTGCCGTGGTTGCCGGAATCCTCCTTTTCAATACCCTGTCGCTATCTTCCCGGCAGGTGGAACCGGAAACCCTGCAGGCCGTGAAAATCCCCGATCGGGCCTTTGAAAACCTCGCAGGAGCCATTCAGTTTCCAACCGTATCGCTAAGTGAAGAGGCCATCCCCGATTCCGCGGCCTTCCTCGGGTTCCATGCGTTCCTGCAGCGGACCTTCCCCATGGTGCATGAAAAACTCGCGCTTGAAAAAATCAATGAATACAGCCTGTTGTATACCTGGAAGGGGACGGATGCCTCCCTGAAACCCGTGATCCTGATGTCGCACATGGACGTGGTACCTGTAGACGGGCCCACCCTGGCGGAATGGGAAGCAGGCCCGTTCGAAGGCAAAATAACCGGGTCTCATATCATCGGTCGTGGCACCCTGGATGATAAAGGGTCTTTAATGGCCGTGTTGGAAAGTGTGGAAATGCTCCTCGGGGAAAACCATACCCCGAAACGGACCCTGTATCTGGCCTTTGGCCATGATGAAGAAGTTGGGGGCAGCAATGGGGCAGGCGCGATTGCCGCCCATTTAAAGGCTAAAGGGGTGGAAGCGGCCATGGCTTTGGATGAAGGCGGGTTCCTGGCCGAGGGAATGATCCCCGGCATTGACAACCCTGTGGCCATGGTGAACCTGGCTGAAAAGGGGTTTGCCTCTTTCCGGCTGATCGTGCGCACCAACGGGGGACACAGCTCCCAACCCCCCAAAGAAAATACGATTGGGATGCTCGCAAAGGCGATTGTGGATTTAGAAAACAACCAGCTTCCCTATAAACTGGTGGAACCCATCAACTACCAGTTTGAATACATGGGCGCGGAGCTCCCCTTTTTCAAAAAAATGGCCTTTGCGAACCCATGGCTCTTTAAAGAACCGATCCTGGAAGCCCTGAATGCCCATACCACCACCGCGCCGACCATCATAGAAGGCGGGGTGAAGAACAACGTAATCCCCACAGTGGCTGAGGCCACGATCAATTTCCGCATCCTGCCCGGGGAGACGATTGAATCGGTTCAGGAGCATATACAGGCTACGGTGGGCAGTAAGATCCGGGTAGAACCCGTCGGCTTCCTCACCAATCCTTCCCGGGTTTCCGGGATTGACTCCGAAGCCTTTAAAAACCTTGAACTCACCATCCGGTCGGTCTTCCCCGGGGCCGTGGTGGTCCCCGGCCTGGTTGGCGGGGGTACTGATGCGCGCTATTTCTATGACGTGGCCGATGAGGTGTACCGGTTTTACCCCATCCGCATCAACCAGGAAAGCTTTACGCGCTTTCATGGCATAGACGAAAAAATCAGCAAGGAAAACTACAGGGAACTGATTGAATTTACCTATCACCTGATCCGGAAATTCAGCTGACCCTGCCCGGCCCCCGAACGGATGCGGAAGGCAACCCTTCCCGGGAAATTGCCGTAGGCTCCTCTCTGTTCAAGGGCCGAAACGAACAAATCATGCAGACCCCCAGGGATTCCACAGAACCACTACCCCACCCCGGCCATGCCGGAAAACCGCCCTGGTACTTCCTGGTAGTGCTTATCCTTGCAGGGGAATCGGTATTCATCCTCCCCTTTGTGCTTTCGCGGGTCTTCAGGCCAACCGTGCTGGATACCTTCGGTCTCGATAACACCCAATTGGGCCTTTGCTTTTCGGTTTATGGGATCGTCGCCCTGGTTTCCTATTTTTTCGGGGGACCCCTGGCCGACAAATATCCCCCCAGGAAGTTGATTTCCATGGCCCTATGGATGACAGCCCTCGGGGGCCTGGTCTATGCGACCTTCCCGGGGTATTCCGTTTTAAGGATCCTTTATGGTTACTGGGGGTTTACGACCATTTTTATTTTCTGGGCCCCGATGATCAAAGCCACCCGGGTATGGGGGGGCTCCGGATCCCAGGGCAAGGCCTTTGGCTTTTTGGACGGTGGCCGGGGGTTGGTTGGCGCCCTGTTCGGCACCCTGGGGATCGTGGTTTTCTCAGGGTTCCTGGGCCATGAAACCACGGCCACCCTAGTCGTGGAGCGCAGGGAGGCCTTCCGGCTGGTAATTTTAGTCAGCGCAGCCCTGGTGGGCCTGGTCGGGGTGTTGGTCTGGTTTTTTATGAAAATGGACCGCAACCTGGAAAAGGAGATCATCCTGGAGCGTATCACCATAGGGCAGATCAGGGAAGTTTCGCGTTTGCCTGCGGTTTGGTTGTTAATGGTCATTATCCTTTGCGCTTATGTGGGCTATAAAATCACGGACGTATTTTCGCTTTATGCCCAGGATGTGATGGGATACGACCAGGTAGGGTCGGCCCAGGTGGGGACGTTCCTGCTTTTTGTGCGTCCCGTGGTGGGGGTCCTCATCGGGGTCGTTGCCGATCGTTCCAGAACCACATACTGGCTGGTGGTGAGCTTTTTGGTTTCCCTTTTGGGGGCCCTGCTGTTTGCCACGGGAATCATCTCAGATTCGGCCACAGTGCTGTTCTTCCTGTCGATCTTAATCGTAGCTACGGGGGTTTACGCCGCCCGTGCCCTGTACTTTGCAGTGATGGAACGCGGAAGGATCCCCCTGGTCCTGACCGGTACGGCAGTTGGCCTGATTTCCCTTATTGGCTATACCCCGGATATCTTCGCCGGGCCTACCATGGGTTTCCTCCTGGACCAATCCCCTGGTGAAGCGGGCCACCAGCATGTTTTCTGGATGCTGGCCGTATTTTCGTGTGTCGGGGGCCTGGCGTCCTGGCGGTATTTTAAGCTTTACGGCAGGCCGCGCTGATTTTGCTTTAAAAAGGGGGCACGCCCGCCTTTTTCCCCTTGTGCCCGACCTCCCGTTGGCAGCTTTTAGGGATGGATCCCAAAACCACCGGCCAGGAGTACGATTCTTTAAAAAGATTGAAGATCTTAAGCTTCCGACTTGTAAGATTCCTGCATTACGGATCTAAAGTGCCGATCTCGGCCATGAGGTGTTCCTCAACGGCAGGGAGGGATTCCGCGTAGACTTCCCCGATAATCGCATAGACATCAGGGATCACGGTCCTGGAAAGTTTTGAATTTGAATTCAGCAAGACGCAAATCCCCAGGTCGGCCTCCGGGAAGATGGCGATTTCGTTCCGGAAATCGTTTACGCTCCCCCCATGGTGCCAGATCGTTTTTTCCATCTGTGAAGCCCCTTCCTTAAATTTATGAATCCGCCAACCAAAGCCGTAGTGTGAGGAGAGGTGCCCGGGCCAGCGTTGGTAGTACTTGCTGCTGCCGGGGATTTCAACCACCGGGGTAAAAGCCTCTTCTATCGCATGGCGCGGCATCACCTCGGGGTTGTATCCCAACAAGAACCGCATCCACCGGCCCATATCAACTGCGCTGGCATTAATGCCCCCGGCCGGGATGGCATTGTAGTAATTATCCACCAATTTTTTCGGCTTCCACCCGCGACCGCTGCGGTAATGCGGAAGGGCCACATTCTCCTGTGCCAACAGCGACTCGTGGTCCATGTTGGTAGAACACATCTCCAGGGGGTTAAACAACCTGCTTTTAAATGCTTCATCCACCTCTTGCCCGGATGCCTTTTGGATAATCGCCCCCGATAATGCAAACAGGGCATTCTGGTAGCTGTACAGTTCCCCGGGGGCACTTATGGGTTCGACCTCCTTGAACCGGGAGGCAATTTCCGCAATCGGAAGGCCGGCCTCCACAAGATTGGTGTAGCTGTGGTATGGGGCGCCTGAGGTATGTGAGAGGAGGTGGGCCAGGGTGATCCGACGGGTATTTCCCTGGTCCCCCAACATGAACCCGGGGATGTAATCCGCAACCCTGTCTTCCCAGTCAAAGCCCCCTTCATATTTGATGTTAGCCGCCAAAATCCCGGTAAATCCCTTCGAAAGGGACCCCAGCCTGAAAATCGTTTCTCCATCTACCGGACCGGGCTGCCGTGCATTTCGCCTTCCAAACCCATCGGAAAACAGGATTTCCCCTTCTTTGACAATGCTTACCCCTGCACCCACGATATCGCCGGAGGCTATGGCCTTTTTAAAATAGGCTGCCAGGGCTTTGCGAAGGGTTTCTTTGCGAAGTGCTGTAGCTTCAGAAGCCACCTGTTCAAGGGCTTGCCTTCCAGGCTGGCCAGTCGCAACATTCCATTCCGATTCGTTGGGGGACGCCCCAGGGTTTGTCCCCACCGCGAGGGCGAAAAGGGTGGCAATTAGAAGGGTAAGGGGAATATATATCCTGAGAGGCTGCATAGGTTGTTACAAATTGCCCGCTGCGGACAACCTGGTTAGACTTGGGAATTACTACATGGTATAACAACTTAAACCTAAAATTATTATACAGTTCACCCCGGCGGGAGCTGTTAAAATGAATTCCGGGATACTCATTCAGGTGTCCCGGCCTGCATAAGGGGTAAACGATGTTTGGGAACATAACCTCCCAACGAGAGGAGCATCGGAATTCATGGATGCAGGTCTGCCTTATGGTTCAAGGCAGCCTCAGGAGCCTATCAAAACCCACTACCCAAGCCATCCCTCCCGGTCCAGGGAACGGTACTGTATGGCTTCCGACAGGTGCGCCTCATGGATGTCGGTACTGCCTGCGAGGTCTGCAATGGTGCGGGCCACCTTCAAAATCCGGTCATACGCCCGGGCGGAGAGGTCAAGCCGGTCCATGGCCTCCTTCAGCAGTAGAAGCGGCCCTGGTTCCAGGAGGCAATACCTTCGGATCAGGCGGGTGCCCATCTGTGCATTGCAATGCAACCCGGGGCTGGACTGAAACCGGGCCAATTGGCGGTTCCTGGCTTCCACCACGCGTTGCCTGATTTGCGCGCTCTGCTCCCCTTTGCGGTGGGAGGCAATCTCATCAAACGGTACCGGGCTCACCTCCATATGGATATCGATCCGATCCAAAAGCGGGCCCGAAATGCGGTTGAGGTACCGTTGCATTTCCAGAGGGGTATTGGTGAAGCCCCGTTCGCCTGGGGAATTGAAGTACCCTGACGGGCTTGGGTTCATGCTGGCCACCAGCATAAAGCTGCTGGGGTAGGTAATCGTAAACCGGGCCCTGGAAATGGTTACCTGCCGGTCTTCCAGGGGTTGGCGCATGACTTCGAGTACATTCTTTTTGAATTCGGGAAGCTCGTCCAGGAACAATACCCCATTATGGGCCAGGGAAATTTCCCCGGGTTGGGGATAGGACCCACCACCCACCAGGGCAACATCGGAAATCGTATGGTGGGGGCTCCTGAAGGGCCGCTGCCGGATCAGCCCCCTTTTGGTATCCCCGCCGACTACGCTGTGGATTTTCGTGGTTTCCAGCGATTCCTCAAGGGTCATGGGCGGAAGGATTCCCGGGAGCCGCTTGGCCAGCATCGTTTTCCCCGAGCCCGGGGGGCCGATCAGGATGATGTTGTGCCCTCCGGCAGCCGCGATCTCCATGCAACGTTTCACGGTTTCCTGCCCCCTGACCTCGCTGAAATCCGGGAGGTCCGGTTGGGGTAGCTCCGGGGATACCGCCTGGGTAAAGCAGGCCCTGGGCAGGTCGCCCCGGCCGGAAAAAAAGGAAATGACCTCCGGCAGGCTGGTAGCCCCAAGGACTTCAATCCCCCCTACCACCGCGGCCTCCTCTGCATTTTCGAGGGGAAGGATCATTCCTTTGAAGCCGGATTCCCGGGCACAAAGGGCAATGGGCAGGGCCCCTTTGATGGGGTGCAGGGTCCCGTCCAGGGATAATTCACCCATAATCAGATAATCTGCCAGCGCGTCGGCCGTGAGCTGCCCGGAGGCCGACAGGATCCCCAGGGCCAGGGGGAGGTCGTAGGCCGTCCCCTCCTTTCGCAGGTCGGCCGGGGCCATATTGATGGTGATTTTCTTGCCAGGGATGTGGTGCCCGTTGTTGAGCAAGGCGGCGGCGATACGATAATTGCTTTCCCGTATGGCATTGTCGGGCAGGCCCACCAGGTGGTACCCTACCCCTTTATCGATGTTTACCTCCAGGGTTACCAGGATGGCCTCGATGCCAAAAACGGCTCCCCCAAAGACTTTTGCGAGCATTTGTAATGAGATTTGCCCGCGAAAATACAGTGCCGTCCTGAAGCGGTCTTGCAGGGGAAGGCGGGCTCAGGAATTAAACCAGAAGTGAGGGCCTGGAGCGGGTTCTAAGCTCCTTTTTGCGGTCTGCATTTATTCCCCTGGATGGAAAATCAGCACCGACTTAGCCGTGGCTTCTATCTCCCCTTTTTCCAGGAGCATCTTCCTGAATTTGCCCTGCAGGTACATCTCGGCCTGGTCGCTGTAATGCGGGCTGAAGGGATTACCCGACTGGCCCGTGGGCAGGATGCTCATGCTTTCCCCAATATTCGAAAAATCGATAATCCTGCGGGTTGATGGGCCGGCGCTGACCTTGTAGTATCCGGTGGAGTCATAGGGGAACATCAGGTTATTGATGACCTCCCGCGTGCCGTTTACGGGAAACGGCCCCACATTGAAATAGGACCGCAGGGATTCCACCCTCCCAAAGGGATGGTTGAATTCTACGGTATGCACGTCCTTCCAGCCCCATTCGCCTTCATAGCCGCCAAAGTCCGATTGGATGGAGGCCACTGCCCTTTGAAAGGCCTCCCTGACGATGCGTTGCCTGTCCTCTACCTCGCCGGGCGTGCGGATATCATCCCACCAAACCGATTCCACCCTTTTGGCCATGGGGGAAATCAGCCGCTTGACCAGGTGTGTACTCAGCAATGATTCAAACCCATCCGCGCCCAACTCATCGCGGAAGGTTCCCCTGAGGAATTCATAAACCCACCTGTGGAACAGCACGCTTTCCTTACTGTTGAGGTCCGCCGTACCGTCCCAGCGCTTAAGGGCTTCGAGCATGGTTTTAGCCTCCCCGCCCAGGTCGGCTTCAGGTATTTCCGCAGCCAGGTCTTTCACGATTTCCGGGTTCACTGGTGAGGTGACGTCCGTGATCATTTCCATGGCTCCTTCGAGGTCCCAGTCATTCCTGGGTTCGAGCAACTCCTCGATCCTCCGCGCCCGGTTCTCCGGCAGGTAGTAACCGGGAATGTCCCCATACTGTATAGTATCTGCCTGGTTGTTGGCCGAATACACATACCCCCAGGGCGGGTTGATGGCGCGGGGGTTTTTCTCGAAGGGAACCGGGTCGGGGGGAACCACTGTGGCGCCATCGAGGAACAACTTGGTCGAAAGGCTGTCCGGGTGCAGGGAAATCCGGGCCGCGCCCCACCAGGCCACATTTCCCTGGGCATCCCCGTACATAACATTCAGGCCAGGGGCATGGATTTTTTCAATGGCTTTTTCAAAATCTCCGATATCCCGGGAGTGGCTGATGCCATACAGGGCTTCCAGGACTTCGTTCTCCCCTTGCGTATACACCCACGACATGCTCACAGGCCTGGTTTCCTTTATGCTTTTCAGGGCATCGTTGAGCACGGGGCCCCGGTCGGTTTTCCGGTACCGGAAGGTTACCGGTTCCGCATCCTTTACAGGGATTTGTTTTTCGATTTCCCCAAAGGCACCCCAACCCCCGGGCCTGAGGTAGCGGGAACTGTCTTGCAGGTCAGTGGTTTCGACATAAAAATCGATATCGTCATTCTCGAACATCGTCAGCCCGTAGGCGATGTTGCGGTCATGTCCCAACAGCGGATACGGAACCCCTGCCAGGTAGTACCCGTATTTTTCGTAAGCCGGGGTGACAATATGGGCCTCGTACCATACGGAAGGCTGGGCAAAACCGATATGGGGGTCATTGGCTAAAATCACCTTGCCGCTTTTGGTTTTATTCGGTCCAAGCACCCAGGAGTTGCTGCCCTCCAGGGCCGGAACGGGGGTCTTCCGGAGAAGCTCGCGGATTTCTGCCGTTAGCCGATGGGAAGAATCCGCAGGGAAGCGGGAGTCGTAGGTGCGGATCATCGTGGTGTTGGACGGCGAGTTCCCGAGCAGTTCCGCCACGTATTCCAGACCCAACCGATCGCGTACCTCCGTCAGGAAAGGGTCTGTTTTATGGGCCATGGCGAAACTAAAGGCCATATAGCCCACGGTATTGTACACGTCTTCCAGAGTAAATGGGGTTTTATCGATACCGGTAAAATAAAACTCGATTGGGGTCGATCCCTCCCTGATGTATTGGTTGATCCCATCCAGGTACGCCTGGGCCAGTTGCAACGCCGGTGCCTCCGGATCTGTTTTTGCCAGCACGTCCCGGGTTGCCTCGTCAATCCCCAGGCCCAGGAACAGTTTGTCATTCTCCAGCGCATCAGGCCCGAAAACCTCGGATAACCGGCCAGGCGCGATCCTTCGAAGCAGTTCCATCTGCCAGAGCCGGTCCTGGGCGTGCACGTACCCCAGGGCCTTGAAGGCATCCGCTTCGTTATCGGCATAAATATGGGGGATGCCATAGGAATCGAAATACACGGTCACCGAATCTTTCAACTCCGGCAGCGGCCTTTCCCCTTCATACTCGGGCTTAAGGTGTTGTACAAAGAAAAACCCGGCCACGAAAACCAGGAACAGGAGCACGGCCAGGACGGCAAGGATGCGTTTGAGTCGTTTCAAAAGTGTCGGTATCAATAGCCCTAAAGATAATTGCTTTCTCCATAAGAAAACAACCTTGTGGCCTCAGAATACGACCTGGGGCACTTCCAGGCCCGAGGGTTCAACCGTTTTAAACTGCTCCAGGCCTTTCCGAAGCCAGTTTCCATAGGTGTTGGCGTCGGTATTCTGTATTACGGGACCGAGGACTTCCAGCCCGGGTGACAACAGTACGTAATAGGGTTGGGAAACCGCGCTGAAATTGGCATTCTGGAAGGTGCTCCAGAGATCCCCGATGGTTTCGATCCGTTTTCGCTTTCCGGAAGCGAATTCAAAAGTAAACTGTTCCCCCCCGGGGAGCGGGGTGCGATCGTCTACGTAGAGCGAGATGAGTACAAATTCGTCGCGCAGCAGGCGGAAGATTTCAGGGTCGCTCCAGACCTGCTCTTCCATTTTTCGGCAATTCACGCAGGCCCAACCGGTAAAGTCGAGCAGGATTGGCTTTCCCGTCGACCGGGCAAGTTGAAGCCCCTGCTCAAAATCTTTCTGGCAATCCAGGCCCAGGGGGCAGTCAGAATCGCCTTGTTTAAGGCTGTAAAAGTCCGGGGGGGGGAACCCGCTGAGGAGTTTCAGGGGTGCCCCGGTGACCATCCCGTAGGCCAGGTAGGCCGAAAATGCGAGGAGCAGGCCCGTTCCCCCCACCCGCCAGGGGGTTATCCTGGCTTTGGCCTGGGAGGGCTTAAAGCGAAACCCGCCCAAGAGGTAGGCTGAAAGCAGCAGGGCGAGGACGATCCAGAGGCCCAGGAAAACTTCACGCTTCAAAAAGCCCCAATTCCCGACCAGGTCGGCATTGGAAAGGAATTTTAGGGCAAGGCCCAGTTCCAGGAAGCCAAGCACTACTTTTACCGTTTCCATCCACCCCCCGGAACTCGGCAACTTTTGGAGCCAGGACGGGAACAGGGCAAACAGGGCAAAGGGTAGCGCCAGGGCCAGCCCGAAACCCAGCATCCCGTAGGTCAGGTTATAGGCCACATCGCCTTCAGCCAGGGCAGTGCTTCCCAAAAGCCCCCCAAGGATCGGCCCGGTACAGGAAAAGGAAACAATCGCCAGGGTAAGGGCCATAAAGAAGATCCCGATACCCCCCCCGATCCGGCTCGAAGCCGAGTCGGCCCCGGAAGCCCATGAGGCCGGAAGGGTAAGCTCGTAGTACCCGAAAAAGGAAAAGGCAAATACGGCGAAAACCAAAAAGAAAAACAAATTCAGCCAGATATTGGTGGCCATGGAATTCAGGAGCTGCGAGTCGACCGTGTCAAAAAGGTGGAACGGGAGGCTCAGCAGGAAATAAATCAGCACGATGGAAAATCCATAGAACAGGGCATTTCCAATACCCCTTGAACGGCTTCCCGATTGTTTGGTGAAAAAAGATACCGTCAGCGGGATCATCGGAAAGACACAGGGAGTGAGCAGGGCCACCAGGCCACCCAGGAAGCCCAGTCCAAAAATCACCCAAAACCCCCCGGAATCCTGTATCGTATCGCTGCTGCCTTCCCCCCGGAGCCTTTCCCGGTTTTTGAGGTCCAGTAACAGTCCTTCCCCCAGGGCTTCAGACCGCTGATCCACTTCCAGTTCTTTCCCCAAAAAGGGTGCTCCGGTCAGGGAAAAAAGGAAGGTGTATTCCCCGCCGATGCAGACCTCCTCACAAACCTGGTAAGAGACCTCTACCTGAATGCCGTTTAGGTCCGGGTTCAGTAGCCGGACCTCCTGGGTAAAACGGGCTTTGCCCGTAAAAAAGGTTTCTTCCACCTCAAAAATATCGCTATAGGCCGTTTGGGTGGTGCTTTCAGATACCGGCCCGATGACCTCATACCCCTCCCCGGCGCCAACAAAACGGAACTCGGTGGGCAATGCGCCCCCATCGGCGGTATGCTGCGAATACAGGTGCCACCCCTCGGCAATGGAAGCTTCCATGACCAGGGTATAGGTGCTGTCAGAAACCGGCACAAGGTCCTGCGACCAGGTGACCACCCGGGTGTCGCCCACCTGCCCGAGTGCCGGCAGGCAAATCAGGATGGAACTTATGCCTAGGAGAAGTCTTGCGAATCGAGCCACTGGATCTTTAGAATTTCGGTTGTTGTTTCCCTTACTTTAAACCGGTCGTCTGCCCGCCTTCCGACGATCCAAACCACCGCATCCCCGCTGCAAAGCAACCATTGGGCCTCCTTTTCAAACCGACTGTATTTATGGTCTTTGAAGTACTTGGAGATTTTTTGTTTCCCCTTCATGCCAAGGGGGTAAAAATAGTCTCCCTGCTTCCACTTGCGCAGGTGCAATCCGTTGTTTAACGTTTTTTTGTCCACATATAGTACGTCGTCAGTGGGTTCTCCCATGGCCTGTACCCCCGAAATCCGCAGGGGGGTCCCGCCCTGGGGGAAATCCGCCCCGGGATCGACCGTATACGTCCCGGCAGGTGCGTCCTGACGGGGTTTGAGCAGGAAAGCGGCCCGGTCTTTCAGCAAACGATGGGTTGGGGAAAGGATTTCCTTTCCACTACCGGCGTGCAGCAGGCGCTCCAGGGCCTCCCAGTCGGTAAACCCGTAGGGTTGAAAAAGCTCATGCAGGTAAGCCTGCCTCGGATGGAGTGCCTTGAGTTCCTTTACGGGAATCCGCACCAGGCCTCCCCTCGTTTGGAAAAGCTTTTCGCGAACCTCCCTGATGTGGTTGTCGACTAAGGCCTGGCTGCCTTTCAGGAAGTTCAGGGACTTCCTGAAATTGTCCCCAAACCTTGGATCCGCTTCCTTCAGGGCCGGGATGACCGTGTGGCGGAGCCGGTTTCGCAGGTAGTATTCCTGGAGGTTGGAGCTGTCTTCCCTCCAGGCGATCTTGTGCTGCTCCGCATAAGCCCTGATCGCATCCCTTGAAAATACCAGCAGGGGCCTGCGGATCGGCCCGATGGCATCCGGGATCCCGCCGAGCCCCCTCAACCCGCTGCCCCGGGTGAGGTTGATCAGGAACGTCTCCAGTTGGTCGTCGGCCTGGTGGGCGGTAACGATAAAGGACAGCCCCCGTTGGCGGAGCAAGGCCCGGAACCACCCATAACGGAGGTCCCTGGCAGCCTGTTGAACACTTAGTTTATATTGTGTAAGGTATGTTGTTGTATCAAAATGCTTTACATGAACCTGTCGTGCGATTTTTGCTCCGAGTTCCTCCACGAATTCCTGGTCGCGGTCACTTTCTTTCCCCCTGAGCTGGAAATTGGCATGGGCCAGTTCAAAGGCAAGGTGGAGGGCATCACACAGGTGGGTCAGCACCACACTGTCGAGGCCTCCGCTGCACGCAAGCAGGAAGGGGGCTTCCCGTAGCTCCGGGAAGTGGTCGGCGATATGCGTTTTAAACTGCTGGTACACCCGTCAAAGGTAGTTACAAAATTCCTTCCGGGGTTCGTTCAGGGTTGGGGATCCCCTTTGCGAAGCTTAGGAAACTGCCGGCGGACCCAGTCTCCAATGGCATCGAAATACAGGTTCCGGTCTCGGTCGTGGTGGAGTTCATGGTACCCCCCTTCTATAACCACCAGGTCTGCGGATGATTTACGTTGGAACGCCCGGCTTCCCTCCGGGTCGATAATGGGGTCGGCGGTGCCATGGAGCAGCAGGGCTGGAATGGTCAGGGAGTCGGCATGGTCCAGGGCCCACTCGCCCGCGGCAATCACCGGAAACGAATACCTGGGGCTAACGCGGTCGTGGACCAAAGGGTCTTCCCGATACGCCTTCACCTCTGCGGGGTCGCGTGAAATCCCTGCCGGATCGAGGCCCGCAGCGACGGTGACCCCTGGGGCTACTTTTTCAAGGAGCTTTCCCAGCTGCCACTTCCAGGCCGGGGGCCGGAAGGCGAGCTTCAGGTACGGGCTGCTCGCAATAACCCCTTCCGGGTTGGCCAATCCCCTCAAGACTGTGTTCAGGACCAGGTTCCCCCCCATGCTGTGTCCAAACAGGACAACCGGCAGGCCCGGCATTCGCTCCCGGACGGTATGAAAACCCCGGGTAACCAACCCAAGCAACTGTTCGTAGTCCCGGCAATCGCCCCTGCGCCCGCCCGATTTTCCGTGTCCGACCAGGTCGAAGGCGAAAACACCCCAGTTAAGGTCATTAAAAAAGGGCACTACCCCGTCGAGGTAACGGCCCGAATGCTCCCCGAACCCGTGGATCAGGACGACCATCCCTCCCGGGGCTTCCGGCAGGGACCAGAACCCATGGATGGAAACCCCCTCCCACTGATGCGAAAAATTTTCCTGTGTGGCCTTATGCATACTTAATGTGGCTTTAAAACGGTTCCCGGATTCAAAAAACCTTAGTCGAGCGCTGCAAGGAACGCCTCCACTGCCCCCCGATGCTGTTTGCGCAATTCAGGGTGGGTTATCCCGGATTCCGGGTTAAAATTTTCATGGTACGATGGGAGGGAAAACGTCGACACAATTCGGGCCCCAAACCGCGGGAGCATCTGCTCCACAACGCCCAGGGAACCCGTGGCGCCCCGTTTCCCGCCCGAGGTGGACATCAGCAAAACCGGCGTATCGGCCAGGAAATTGCGATCGGCCCTGGACAACCAGTCTACGATGTTTTTGAAAAAGGCCGAAGGGTTACCGTTATGTTCGTTCACCGAAAGGATCAGGCCGCTCGATTCCCGGATGCGTTCAAGGAGCTCATTTATAGCCCGGGGTATACCCTGTTCCTTCTCAAGGTCCTCGCTATACATGGGATAGGAATGACGCGCGAGCTCCATAAGCGATACGGTTCCCTCAGGGGGAATTCCGGCAGTATGCCGCACGAGTTGGTAATTGATGGAGGTGGAGGAGTTGCTCCCGGCCGTGGCGAGAATGGTGGGCATCGGTTTTCGGTTTTCACGAAAATACCGGATTTCGGCAAGTCCTGAAGGTTTTTTACATAATTTTGCGCCTCGAAACATCCAAACCCACTGTTATCTAAGTATATAGGGGTAGACCAGTTATGTTAGCCAGAGAGAAACGCCTTTATTTTATCGATGCCATGCGGGCCTGGGCCATCCTGATGATGCTCCAGGGCCACTTCATTGATTCCCTGCTGGACCCGGTTTTCAGGGACCCGGCAAACGGGGCCTATGCCCTCTGGAGCTATTTCCGGGGGATTACCGCCCCGGTTTTCTTTACGGTTTCCGGGTTCATTTTTACCTACCTGCTTCTGGGTTCCCCCAACCAGGGGTTGGAGAACCCGCGGATCGGGAAAGGACTCAAACGGGGATTGCAGCTCATCCTGATCGGGTACCTGCTGCGCACCAATCTTTTCGGCCTGCTTAAAGGGGAGCTTTACCCCACTTTTTACCAGGTGGATGTGCTGCACTGCATCGGGATGTCGCTCCTGCTGATCCTCGCGGTTTATATCCTTACCACAGGAAGGGACCGCCGGGGTATGGGCGGCCTCCTCCTGGGCCTTGGGGTGCTGCTTTTCCTTTTGGAACCCCTTTACAAATCCTGGGACTATTCGGTACTGCCTTTGGCCGTTGCCAACTATTTCACCCGGGCCAATGGCTCGGTGTTTACCGTGTTCCCCTGGGTTGGCTATGCCTTTATCGGCGGGTTTCTTTCGGTGGCCTTCCGGAAATTAAAAGAAGACCCGCACCGCTATTTTAAAAGCATCGGGGCCTGCCTGCTGGCAGGGGCCCTGCTCGCTTGGCTGTCCTCCCCCCTTTTCCTCTGGGCAGGCGCCTTAACGGGGATAACCCTCTTCGAGCAAATCGCCTCAAACAACTACCTTTTTATCAGGCTGGGGAATGTGTTTATAGTATTTGCGGTTTTTATGACCCTCAGGGGGCTGCTGAACCGGGAAGTGTTCCTGAAGATCGGGCAGAATACCCTCGCCATTTACGTGATCCATTTCATGGTGCTCTACGGCAGCCTTTTGGGGATTGGCCTGTACAGCTTCCTCCACCACAGCCTTTCCCCTTACGCGGCCATCCCGGGAGCCCTGGCCTTTATGGCGGTAAGCACGGTGCTGGCCTTGTGGTATGACCGGCGTGAAGGCCCGATAAAGGAGAAAGCCGGCGAACTGGCCCTCATGTTGAGGTCTACTGGGGAACAGGCCTTTTTGCAGGCCTTGCGCCTTGGAAGGGTCCAAATCCTGCGCCTGCTTCGTTTCCTGAAAGGGGCCCAGGAGCGGATTTAATCCCAGGGCCAATCCCCCGTGTTCTTTACGCCTCAGATGTGGAGCGGACGGTCTGCCGTCGCTGCCAACGCCGCCTCCTTGACGGCTTCCGCATAGGTGGGGTGGGCATGGCTCATTCGGGCAATATCTTCCGCAGAAGCCCGGTACTCCATGGCCGTTACGGCTTCGGCGATCAGGTCTGCCACCCGTGCGCCAATCATATGGACCCCCAGGACTTCATCGGTCTGCTGGTCCGCAAGGATCTTTACAAAGCCATCCGTATCCATGCTGGCCCGGGAGCGACCTAGGGCCCGCATGGGAAATTGCCCGGTTTTATAAGAGATCCCTGCTTCCTTAAGCTGTTCTTCGGTCTTTCCCACAGAAGCCACTTCGGGCCAGGTATAGACCACCCCCGGAATCAGGTTATAGTCGATGTGGGGTTTCTGGCCTGCCAGAATTTCCGCCACCATCACGCCTTCCTCTTCTGCCTTGTGCGCCAGCATCTGCCCGCGCACCACATCGCCGATGGCATAGATGTTGGGTACATTGGTCTGCAGGTGGTCGTTAACCACTACCTGGCCCCGGTCGTTTAGGTGTACCCCCGCCGCTTCGGCATTAAGCCCATCGGTGAATGGCCTCCGCCCGACGGAAACAAGGCAGTAATCGCCTTCCAGGGAAACTTCCGATTCTTTTTTATCGAGGGCTTTGATGGTAACCTTTTTGCCCTTCCGGGTTACGGCGGTTACCTTGTGGGAAAGGTAAAATTTCATGCCCTGCTTTTTCAGGACCTTGGTGAGTTCGCGCGAGAGGGCGGCATCCATGCCGGGGATGATCCGGTCCATATATTCCACCACGCTTACCTCCGCGCCCAGGCGGAGGTAGACCTGGCCCAGTTCCAGCCCGATGACCCCACCCCCAATGATGATCAGGTGTTTTGGGACCTCTTTCAGGCTCAGGGCTTCCGTGGAAGTGATTACCCGCTCCTTGTCGAGGGTGATAAAGGGCAGGGAGGCCGGTTTCGAGCCGGTGGCAATAATGGTGTTTTTGGCCTCAATTTCCGTTTCTGTTTCCCCCTTAACCAGAAGGTGGGTGGCATCCCTGAAACTCCCCAGGCCATGGTAGACGTCTACCTTGTTTTTTTCCATCAGGAAATCGATGCCCCTGGTGGTTTGGTCCACCACGCCTTGTTTGCGCTCGACCATTTTTTTCAGGTTCACCTTTACCTCCCCCGGGATATCGATCCCGTGTTCCTCAAAATGGGTCACGGCATCGTGGTAGTGGTGGCTGGAGTCCAGCAGGGCTTTGGACGGGATGCAACCGACATTCAGGCAGGTACCCCCCAGGGTGTCGTATTTTTCGATCAATGCGGTTTTCATCCCCAGCTGGGCGCAGCGAATGGCAGCTACATATCCTCCCGGGCCAGAGCCGATGATGGCTACATCATATGTTTTCATAAGGTGGGTTTAAGGGTTGGGCAATTATCACAAATACCACGGGTAAAAGTACGAATGTTTTTGCTTTGGCCGCACCGGTTGTCCCGGAAGACGCCAGGAATTCCCTTACAGGGGAAGGCGCGTGGTGTGCTTTACCGTGTTGATCACGAAGGAGCTCTGGGTGCTCCCGATGTAAGGGATGGCCGTAAGCTTGGCCACCATGAATTCGCGGTATTCCTGCATGTCCCTGACGCAGATTTCCAGCAGGTAATCGAATTCCCCGCCCAGGTGGTGGGCCGTAACTACTTCGTCGAGCTTTTGCACTTCTTTTTCAAAAGACAGGACGTGCGGTTTGATGTGCTGGTTGAGTTTTACCTGACAGAATACCCTGAAATTCCGGTGTACTTTGGAGGGGTCCAGCAGGGCTACATAGCGCGAAATGAATCCTGTCCGCTCCAGCCTCCGGATCCGCTCGTAAACGGCGGTCGGGGAAAGGCCCAGTTTCAGGGATAGGGCTTTGGTGGTGAGCTTGGCGTTTTCCTGAAGGAAATTGAGTAATTGTTTGTCTGTGGCATCCATGGCCCTGCAATTTTATCGTATTGAACCGGCTTTACACCCTTAGGACAGATGTTTATTCTAAATACGGAACAATAATAGTTAAATTATCTATTTTATTACTATATGATTGACAATTTGTGATATTTCGGATAGTTTTACAGATAAAACAACCAAAATCATGGACTACAACGCATCCGATGCTATCCAGGACCTTCAATATTTCGGGGAATTTGGCGGGGTAAACCCCTCGATCTCCGATTCCTCCACCTACACCTTCCTTTCCGCAAAGACCATGTTCGACACCTTTGAGGGAAATACGGAGGGGTGCTATTTGTACAGCCGGCACTCCTCCCCATCCAACCTGTACCTCGGGGAAGCCCTCGCGGCCCTTGAAGGAACGGAGGCGGCCAACGTTACCGCAAGTGGCATGGGGGCCATTACAGCGGTGATCCTGCAGCTATGTTCCAGCGGGGACCACCTGATCAGCAGCCGGACCATATACGGGGGCACCTATGCCTTCCTGAAAAACTTCCTGAAGCGCTTTCGCATCGAGGTCAGTTTTGTGGATATTACCGACCTGGAAGCCGTCAGGGGGGCCCTTCAGCCGAACACCAAAATGATTTACTGCGAGGCCGTCAGCAATCCGCTGCTGGAAGTAGCTGACATTGGGGCCCTCGCGCAGATTGCCAACAGCCGCAACATCCCCCTGGCGGTCGACAACACCTTCACCCCCCTTTCCATTGCCCCTGCCCGGCTGGGAGCGCATATTGTGATCCACAGCCTCACCAAATTCATCAACGGGACGAGCGATACCGTGGCCGGCGCCGTGTGTGGCACCAGTGATTTTTGCCTGGCGCTCAAAGATGTGCACGATGGGGCCGGAATGCTGCTGGGCAGCACCCTCGACAGCCTTCGCGCCGCCTCCATCCTTAAAAACATGAGGACCCTCCACCTCAGGATGGTCAAGCACAGTGAAAATGCACACTACCTTGCCACGCGTTTCGAGGCAGACGGCCTGCGGGTGGTCTACCCCGGGCTCCCCTCACACCCGGGACATGCCCTGATGACCCGGCAACTGGCCAGGCCTTACGGCTATGGGGGTATCCTTACCCTCGACGTGCATTCCCTCGAAAAGGCCAATGCCCTGATGGAACAGATGCAAAGGGAAAATCTGGGGTATCTGGCGGTGAGCCTCGGGTTTTATAAAACCCTGTTCAGTGCTCCCGGGACCTCCACGTCATCGGAAATCCCGGAAAGCGAGCAGAAGGCCATGGGCCTGAGCAACGGGTTGATCCGTTTTTCCATAGGGCTCGACCACGATATTGAACGCACCTACCTGCGCATGAAATCCTGTATGGAGCACCTTGATATCGTGCCGGTTAAGGAAATGGGGGCCTGATTCCCCACTGCCGGAAAGGTTGCATGGGAGCGATCATTGTTGTATTATTACCCGCTAAAGCGACCAATCGATACCCAACCAACCTATGGCAAAACCCACCAAACAACTTTACCGGGAAAACGAGCATATTGTAGAAAACAAGGAACTCTCCCTGTGGGAAGCCCTGGTCCCCGTGCTTGCCCTGGTGGGGATGTTGGCCTATAACGTATATGTCTTCGGGGACGATGCCATTAGCGGTTCGAACCAGTTCATCCTCCTGATGGGGGGAGCTGTGGCCGCGGTTGTGGGATTCTTCAATAAGGTTAGTTTTAAGCAGATGCTGGCCGAGGTGGCCGAAAATGTAAAATCCACCACCGGAGCCCTGCTCATCCTCCTTATGGTGGGTGCCCTTGCGGGCACCTGGCTAATCAGCGGGATTATCCCGGCAATGATCTATTATGGGCTGCAAATCCTCAACCCCACGATATTCCTGGCGGCCTGCGTGGTCATCAGCGCGATCATCTCCATTGCCACGGGAAGCAGCTGGACCACATCAGCCACCGTGGGCATTGCCCTGGTCGGGATCGGGGATGCCCTGGGTATTTCCCTGGGGATGACGGCCGGCGCCATTCTCTCGGGCGCCTATTTTGGCGATAAGATGTCGCCCCTGAGCGATACGACCAACCTTGCCCCCGCCATGGCCGGGGGGGAACTCTTCAGCCATATACGCTATATGGCCCTCACCACTACCCCAACGATTTTAATCACCCTTTTGGTCTTTGTCATCCTCGGGTTTTCGATCGATACCTCCGGGGATGCCGATACCCAGGGCATCCTGGACTCTATCCGGAGTGCCTTCAACATCAGCGGCTGGCTGTTTATAGTGCCCCTGGTGGTAATCCTTATGATCGTCAGGAAGACCCCACCCCTGGTGGCCCTCCTGGTGGGTACCCTGTTGGGCGGGGTATTTGCCCTGATTTTTCAGCCCGGTGTGGTTGCCGGGATAACCGGGGCCTCCCAGCTCGATTTTCAGTCGGCCTATAAAGGCATCCTGAATGCCATCACCGTAAACACCTCCATAGAAACAGACAACCCCGCCCTGAATGAGCTCTTTACCGCCAAGGGCATGAAGGGGATGCTCGGGACCATCTGGCTGATTGTCTGCGCCATGGTTTTCGGCGGTATTATGGACGGTATCGGCGCCCTATCGCGCATCACACAGGGGCTCCTTTCCATGGCAAGGTCCACCTTCAGCCTTTTCGCCAGTACCGTGGGCAGTTGCGTGGCCCTGAACATCACCGCCTCTGACCAGTATCTGGCCATTGTCGTCCCGGGGAAGATGTTTGCAAAGGCTTACGAAGACCGGGGACTTGCCCCTGAAAACCTGAGCCGGACCCTCGAGGATTCCGGTACGGTGACCTCGGTGCTGATCCCCTGGAATACCTGTGGGGCCTACCATAGTGGCGTTCTCGGGGTTCCCGTGGCAGATTACTTTTTCTTTGCCATCTTTAACTGGCTAAGCCCGCTTACCACCCTTTTCTTCGCCGCCCTGGGGATTAAAATCAAGCAACTGGCCACCAAAACAGGCGCTTAAACAAACTTTACCGGGACGCTACAGGTTCAGGCCTTTCCTTTGCCGCCTATGGAGGCGGGATGCTTACCGTTGCCGGAAAGCCACCTGAATGCCGCTTTTTTACTACCTTCGCCAAAAAAAATAATATGGCTACAGTTACTTTAAAAGGCAATGAACTCCATACGGTCGGACAGCTTCCTGAAGTAGGGAGCCTGGCCCCTGATTTTGCCCTTACCCGGACAGACCTTTCCCAGGCAAACCTCCATGATTTCAAGGGAAAGAAGGTGGTTTTCAATATTTTCCCGAGCGTGGATACAGGCACCTGCGCCCAGTCGGTCCGCTCCTTCAACAAGGAGGCTGCTGCACTCGACAATACGGTGGTGCTTTGCGTATCGAAGGACCTCCCCTTTGCGCAGGCCCGTTTCTGCGGGGCGGAAGGGATTGAGAATGTGCAAATGCTTTCCGACTTCAGGGATGGCAATTTCGGGGAGGCTTTCGGGCTTAGTTTTGCTGACGGACCCCTGGCACCCCTGCACTCCAGGGCAGTCGTCGTTCTGGATCCTCAGGGCAGGGTAGTCTACACGGAACAGGTTCCGGAGATTGTGGACGAGCCCAATTACCGGGCTGCCCTGGAAGCCGTCTCCCATGCCTGACCGACATTTTATCGGGGACCGGATCAAAAGCGTGGGGTATGCCCTTAAAGGCGCCTGGCTGCTGCTTTCCACGGAGGGCAGCATCCAGGTCCAGGCGTCCATTGCCCTGGCAGTGACCGCTGCGGGCTGGTATTTCCGGATTACCCCGACCGAATGGATGATCCAGTTACTGGCTATTGGCATGGTCATGGGGATTGAGGGGGTGAACACCGCCGTGGAAAAACTCTCAGACTATGTTCAACCCGGCCAGGACGAACGGATCGGGAAGGTTAAGGACATCTCGGCAGGGGCTGTACTCCTGGCCTCGATTATGGCTGGTATTGCCGGGCTGGTGATCTATCTTCCCCGGATTTTTTAGGGCAGGGGCGCCATCCCCCTTCCTCCTTAAATTTGTAATTTAGCCCTGTTTCCCCAATAGAAGGATATGGCGAAGAAGAATCGGAAAACCACCCCGACCCAAAAGCGAGCGTTCAAGGGGTTGTCCAGGCAAAACAAGGTCATCCTGGGCAGCCTCCTGATCCTTTTGAGCCTGGCCCTTTTCTTCAGTTTTGTGTCCTTTTACTTTACCTGGCAAGACGACCAAAGCCTGCTTACCGAATTTGCAGACCGGAACCGTTCGGCCCGCAACCTGCTCAACAAATTTGGGGCGGGGGTCAGCCACTTCTTTATGTACAGGGGGTTTGGCCTGGCCTCCTTTGCCTTTCCCATACTGCTCTGCCTGACCGGGCTTTACCTTTTCCTTGGGATCCCCCTGCGCGGCCTTGTCGGGAAATGGATCTGGGGCCTGGTCCTGCTCGTTTGGACGTCCGTCAGCCTGGGGTTCTTCGGTGCCGCCCAGCCGCTCCTGGGAGGCCTTGTCGGATACGAGATCAACGACTTCCTCCAGGATTATACCGGAAAAATCGGGGTTTTCCTTTTGGTCTTGTTCGGATTGACCATTATCCTGGTACGGCTATTTAAACTTACCCCTGAAGACGTATCCCAACGCCTTGAGCGCCTAAGGTCAAAACTGGGGTCTGCACCTCCCTCCCGGGAAGCCGTCTCCGAATCCTTAGAGGTTGTGCCGGAAAGCCTTGAGGATGCCAACGAGACGGCCGTGGAAAGCCCTGACCCCTATACCCATAAAAAAGACATCCCGCCGCTGGACACAGAAAAGGAAACCGGGGAAACGGAAATTGCAGCGCCCGAAGAGGAGCTGCAGATTGAGGTTTCCAGTGGCCCGGAGGAGTCTGAAGAAACGGAATTACTGGCCCGGAAGCTGGTTGAGGACTTTGGGGAATTCGACCCCACCCTGGAGCTTTCCAATTATAAATTCCCCCACCTCGATTTGCTGGATTCCCACGGGGCCGGGGGAGGCATAACCATCAACCAGGAAGAACTGGAAGAGAACAAGAACAAGATTGTCGATACCCTGAGGAACTATAAAATCGGTATTGCCCAGATCAAGGCGACCATCGGGCCCACGGTAACCCTCTATGAGATTGTCCCGGATGCCGGGATCCGCATTTCCAAGATCAAAAACCTGGAAGACGACATCGCGCTTTCCCTGGCGGCCCTGGGGATTCGCATCATCGCCCCCATTCCCGGGAAGGGTACCATCGGGATCGAGGTGCCCAACAAGAACCCCACGGTGGTTTCGATGCGGACGGTGATTGCCTCGAAAAAATTCCAGAATGCCGAAATGCAGCTCCCCATTGCCTTTGGAAAGACGATCAGCAACGAGACCTTTGTGGTGGACCTGGCCAAGATGCCCCACCTGCTGATGGCGGGCGCCACCGGGCAGGGAAAATCGGTGGGTTTGAACGCCATCCTCACCTCCCTGTTGTACAAGAAACACCCGGCTGAAGTGAAATTCGTGCTGGTGGATCCCAAAAAGGTGGAGCTCACCCTCTACAACAAGATTGAAAGGCATTTCCTGGCCAAGCTCCCCAACAGCGAGGACGCCATCATCACGGACAACACCAAGGTAATCCATACCCTGAATTCGCTCTGTATTGAAATGGACCACCGTTACGAGTTGCTCAAGGCGGCCCTGGTGCGGAACATCAAGGAATACAACGTAAAATTCAGGGCTCGCAAGCTCAACCCGAATGACGGGCACCGGTACCTGCCCTATATCGTGCTGGTGATCGACGAGTTTGCAGACCTGATCATGTCGGCAGGCAAGGAAGTGGAAACCCCCATTGCCCGGCTTGCCCAGCTGGCCCGCGCCATCGGGATCCACCTGGTGATTGCCACCCAACGCCCTTCGGTGAATGTCATTACCGGGTTGATCAAGGCGAACTTCCCGGCCCGTATTGCCTTCAGGGTAACGTCCAAGATCGACTCCCGAACCATCCTGGACACCCAGGGGGCAGACCAGCTCATCGGTCGGGGAGACATGCTCTTCACCCAGGGGAATGAACTGATCCGGCTGCAGTGCGCCTTTGTCGACACTCCTGAAGTGGCCAAGATTACCGAGTACATCGGTTCCCAAAGGGGGTACCCCGATGCCCACCTCCTGCCCGAATACGAAGACGAGGACTCTGGCACAGGGATTGATTACAGCATAGAAGAGCGGGATGCCATGTTTCGCGAAGCTGCCGAAGTTATCGTTTCTGCCCAGCAGGGATCCGCTTCCCTGATCCAGCGGAAGCTGAAACTGGGGTACAACCGAGCCGGCCGCATCATCGACCAGCTCGAGGCAGCCGGGATTGTTGGGCCTTTTGAGGGCAGCAAGGCCCGTCAGGTGATGATCCCCGACCTTACAACACTCCATGAATTCTTAAAAAACGAAACCCAATAGCGACCATGAAACCTTTACACCTGTTGCGCGTATTGCCCGTATTGCTCTGTTTGTCCGTACACCCCGGAAATGCCCAGGAAGCCGCAAAGGCCCGGGCCCTGCTGGATGAAGTCTACGAAAAGGTAAAAGGATACGATAATATCGTGGTAGACTTTAAATTCGACCTGTATAACAGCGAGGCGGATGTGCGTCAGGAAACCCGGGGCAACGTAACCCTGCAAGGCGATTTATATTACCTGAATTATATGGGGGCAGAACAGCTGTACGATGGCAAAAAAGTGTATACCATCGTCCCGGAAAATGAGGAAGTCACCATTGAGGACAAGTCGGAAGACAGCGGTTCGGTAAGCCCGTCGCGCATGCTGACGTTTTACCGGCAGGGCCATAACTATGCCTGGGACATTTTGCAGAATGTACAGGGACGCAAAATCCAGTATGTCAAACTGACCCCTATCGATTCCAATTCTGAAGTGGCCAGCATCCTGCTGGGGATTGACGCCGAAACCCGGCACATCTATAAACTGATCGAGACCGGTAAAAACGGGACCAAGACCACCATCACTGTTAATTCTTTTAAAACCAACCAGCCCCTGTCAAAAACCTTATTTACCTTTGATGAGAAGAAGTACAGGGAAGAAGGGTACTACATTATAAGAAACTAGGGCTTGCGAATCCTCGACCAATATATCCTCAAGAGGTTCCTTCTGAATTTTTTCAGCTCGTTTGTGATCCTGATGTTTATCTTCATTTTCCAGACGATCTGGCTCTTTATTGACGACCTGGCCGGTAAGGGGCTCGACCTGTTGATCATTGCGAAGTTCCTGTTTTACCTGATGCCCAACCTCACCGAAAAAGTCCTGCCGCTTACGGTGCTGCTCTCCTCCATCCTGACGTTCGGGGCCCTCGCCGAAAACTATGAATTTGCAGCCATGAAAGCCTGCGGGATTTCCCTGCAGCGCTCCATGCTTTCCCTGATTGTCTTTGTGGTTTTCCTGGGGGGGGTTACCTTTTATTTCGCCAATACGGTCATCCCGATTTCCGAACAGAAAATTTACAACCTGAGGCGCAACATCGCCACCCTGAAGCCCGCCGCGGTAATCGTGGAAGGGGTCTTCAGCGATTTTGAGGGTCGCAACATCAAGGTAGACCGCAAGTACGGGGAAAACGACCGCTTCCTGGAAAATGTGATCATCCACATGAAATCGAACCTGCAACGCAATACCACGGTGATCAAAGCCCGGAAGGGAGAACTGGTCAGCGGGGAGGGTTCCGACATCATACAACTCGTGCTGAAAGACGGGCATTATTATGAGGAACTCATCGCCAAATCGGGCGTTGAGGGCAAATCGCACCCCTTTACCCGGGCCGATTTCGATACCTACGTAATGAATATCGAATTGCCCGATAATATGGAGGACCTGGAAGCCGACCGAAACGTGGAGACCGACAAAATGAAAAATGTCTCCCGCCTGATCATAGACATCGATTCCATTGAAGACCACAACAAGAAACTCGTAAGCGCCTTTTCCAAAAACATCACCACCCGGATGGGGGCGTTCCCGGTCAGGGACCAGGATACCCTGCCCCGGGTAGAACCAATGCAAAGGGATTCGTCATCAGCCCCTGCGGTTTCATCCCCTGTTTCTGTGGTGGCCCGGCCATCGGCCAGTTTTACCCGGGTACCGGTACAGGACAGCGCCGCGGCTGCCCTGCCCCGGAAGCCCAAGCGTGAAATTACGGGGGGCGACCTGCTGAGTGGGTTTGCGCCTTATGAGGTCGGGCAAATTTTGGACGCTTCGTCGAATTCGGTCAAGAACATCCTCAATTCGGTACGGGGAAAACGCGAGGAACTGGAAATGAGCTACAAGCGCTATAACCTGCATATCCTTAGCCTGCACAAGAAATTCGCCCTGGCTTTTTCCTGTATCATCCTCTTTTTTGTAGGCGCCCCCCTGGGGGCGATTATCCGAAAAGGGGGGCTGGGATTACCCATGGTCATTGCCATTGTGTTGTTCCTGGCGTATTACTTTTTTGGCGTCTTTGCCAGCAACTATGCCAAGGAGGGCAACATCCACCCCATTCTCGGGGCCTGGCTCCCCACCCTGGTCATGCTTCCCATGGGGATCTCGCTGACGCGCAGGGCGACCGCAGACCGCGGGTTGATGAGCTTCGGGCATTTCATAGACATCTGGAAGGAGCGGCTTTCCCGTTTCCGGAAAAAAAAGGCGACAGCCTGACACACTGATGAAAGAAAAGATTCAACTGGATTCCATAGAAGCGGCCATAGCCGATATCCGGGAAGGCAAGGTGATCATTGTGGTAGATGATGAAAACCGCGAAAATGAAGGGGACTTCATTGCCGCCGCGGAAAAGGTTACCCCGGAGATGATCAATTTCATGGCCACCCACGGCAGGGGCCTGATCTGTGCCCCCCTGACAGAGGCGCGTTGCAAGGAGCTCGACCTGAACATGATGGTTGAAAACAATACGGTGCTGCACCACACCCAGTTCACGGTTTCGGTGGACCTGCTCGGGCACGGCTGCACCACCGGGATTTCCGTCCACGACAGGGCCAGCACGATTAAATCCCTCGTAGATCCCGCAACCCGTCCTTCGGACCTTGGGAGGCCCGGGCACATCTTCCCGCTTAGGGCTAAAAACGGGGGCGTGCTAAGGCGTACAGGACATACGGAAGCGGCTGTGGATTTTGCGCGCCTTGCCGGGTTTGCCCCGGCGGGGATCCTGGTGGAAATCCTCAACGAAGACGGCACCATGGCGCGTTTGCCACAACTGGTGCAGGTCGCAAGGCGGTTCGGGTTAAAGCTGGTCTCCATCGAGGACCTGGTCGCCTACCGGATGGAACACGACAGCCTGATCCAAAAAAAGGAATCCTTTGAGGTGAAAACCCGTTTCGGGGACTTCCACCTGCACGCGTACCAGCAAACCACCAACGACCAGGTACACCTCGCCCTGACCAAAGGGACGTGGAAAACCGGTGACCCGGTACTCACCCGCATCAATTCCACCCTGGTGAACAACGATATCCTCGGCACCCTAACGAACGATGCCGACAAGAAACTGGACGATATGTTCCGGACGCTGAACGAGGAAGGCAAGGGGGCTATCCTCTTTATCAACCAGCAAAGCGAATCGTTCAACCTATTGCAACGCCTGAAAGGGCTTAAGGAAAACCAGGAGAAAGGCCTGTGGAAAGCCCCGGGCATCCCGATGGACCATAAGGACTTTGGCATTGGGGCGCAAATCCTGCACGACCTGCGTATCCGCAAGCTGCGGCTGATGACCAACAACCAGCAAGCCAAGAGGGTGGGGATCGTTGGGTACGGCCTGGAAATACTCGAATACGTACCCTACTAAGGCCTTACAGGCCTAAAGGGAAGAAAGGGCCTGAGCCATCGCCCGGGCACGGGTTTCCAGTTGATGCCCATCCCATCCCAACTTGATCAGCACAGACAGGTTCCGGCCCATCCAGTGGTCCGAAGCGGAAAAATCCCTTTTATTGCGCCGGAGGAATCGTTCGCGGGTCGCTTCGGGAAGGGGGTAAAGGGAGCGGAGTTCTTTCAGGTGGTCCCAGCGCCTGTGGTAATGCCAGTTGTTGTCGAACCAGTAAAACACCCCGTCCACCCCGGCTGCTGTAAGCGCCTGCCTGGCTTTGCGGGCGGTGTTTTCATCGGGCAGGAAAAAATTCAGGAACGAGTAATTTTCGACCCCTCCTTCCGGGACCCGGCGGAAGGTAACGCCCGGCAACCCCGAAATGGCCTCGCGAAGGCGGGCGTAATGTGCCTTCTGTTTACCCAGGAAATCATCCAGGCGCGCTAGTTGCGCAAGCCCGACCGCTGCATTCAATTCCGAAATCCTGTAATTAAACCCCAGGTACGGATGCCCCTCGGCCCCCCGGTCTGTGCCAACATGGTCGTGCCCGTGGTCACTGAAGGCCTGGGCTTTCTCGTAGATCTCCTCCGAATGGGTTATCAGCGCACCCCCCTCCCCGCAGGTGATGGTCTTCACATAATCAAAGGAAAAGCATCCGATATGCCCGAAACTGCCCAGGGGTTTCCCCTTATAAGTGCCCCCGATGGCCTGGCAGGCATCTTCCAGCAGGAGAAGGCCATGCTGGTCTGCAATGGATTTCAGGGCGCCGAGGTCGGCCATGGACCCGCACATGTGTACCGGCATGATGACTTTGGTATGCTTAGAGACGGCCCGCCGGACCGCCTCCGTGTCGAGGGTTAGCGTATCGTCAATATCGCAGAGTACCGGGACGGCACCCAGGGCCAGTACGGCTTCAAAACTGGCCACAAAAGTAAAAGTCGGAAGGATGACCTCATCCCCTGCCCCCACGCCCGCACTGGCCAGGGCTACCGTAAGCGCCGCCGTACCACTGCTTACCAGGTGGGCATGGCCGGCTTGCATCCTTTGGGTCAGGGCGGTTTCCAGTTCCCGGGCCATCCAGCGGCCCCCGCGCATGGCGTCAAACCCATAACGCATCAATACCCCGGTTTCCAGGGCCTTTTGAACGGACTCCCGTTCTTTGTCTCCAAACAATTCAAATCCAGGCATGCGTTTTATTGTTCTGTGGTATCTCCTATAGTTATTACCGATTCTGCAGCCGGCCTCCGTACTTTTCGGAAGCCCGAAAACGGGTCATCTGCTGCCCGGTACCCTATGGGGAGCACCAGGACCGGGGTCAGCCCCTGGCCAGAAAGCCCGAGGACCTCCCCATAGGCCCGGGGAACAAAGCCTTCCATCGGGCAGGAATCGATGCGCTCCACGGCACAGGCCGTAAGTAAATTTCCCAGAGCGAGATAGGCCTGTTGGGTAGCCCAGGCCTGGATTTCTTCAGGGGTCTTCCGCCGAAAGCTATCGATCAGCGACTTGCGGTAGGGTTCGAGGATTTCCTCCGAAGTGCCGCGGGTATCCCGCACCCGGTCAAAATAGGCCTCGATATACTCCCGGTCAATGCGGTCTTCGGTGCAAATAACAAACACATCAGAGGCATCTGCCACCTGTCGCTGCCCGTAGGAATGCGCCACCAGGGATTCCTGCAACCCGCGGTTGCGAAGCACCGCCATGCGAATGGGCTGAAGCCCAAAGGAGGTAGCCGTCAGGTTAAAGGCCTGCTTCAGTTTTTCCACCTGGGCCCCGGGCAGCAGGCGGTTGCGATCGAATTTTTTAACGGCATAGCGCCAGTGCAGGGATTCAATGAGGTCTTCCATGGGAAAAAGGTCTAGGTGAAAAACCAAAGTTTAATAGCCATAACGATAACCATGCCCACCAGGAAAACCTTGATGTACCCGTCTCCCTTGTTCACCGAAATCCGGCTTGAAAACCAGGCCCCCAGGCCATTGCCCACTGCCAGGACCAACCCGACCTTCCAGATGACCTTATCGTTGAGGATAAAAACCACCAGAGCGGCCAGGGTATACAGGAAGACCACCGCAACTTTGGTGGCATTGGCCTTCACCAGGGAAAGCCTGTGGAAATAATGCAGGAAAAGGATGATCACAAAGCCTATGCCCGCATTGATAAACCCCCCGTAGATCCCGATGAAGAAGAAGGCCAGCATCCCGAGCCACCGGTATTTCCCATGGATACGTTCCTCCAGCTCCGAAACGTTCACCTTCGGCTTGAACACGATAATGAATACCACGACCACCATTATGATGGCCAGGATGCGATTAAAGGTTTCCCCTTTGATATCGACGGCAATGTAGGCCCCAAGGATTGAGCCAATGAGGGCTGACACCCCCAGGTACAGGTTAAAGGGAAAGGTGCTTACCCCCTTGCTGCGAAAGCCGGCCACGGCCATGGCGGTCTGCAGCACGATAGCCACCCGGTTCGTGCCGTTGGCCACCGCAGGGGGAAGGCCCAGAAAAATCAGTATGGGCAGGGAGATCAGGGAGGCCCCCCCGGCCACCGTGTTGATAAACCCCACCACAAAGCCGACCCCGACCAGCAGCAGGTAATGGTACCAGGCATCCATAGGGGCAAAAGTAAGGCTTATTTCATATCTTTAGAAAAACCGTAATGCTTTCCCATGAAACACCGAACTGTATCCCGTATGCTGCTTTCCATCCTGCTGCTGACCGCCCTTTCCCTTGCCGCCCAGCAGAAATCGCCCCTGGAGCTTAGCGACATCTTTAACCTGGAATACGTCTCTGAGCCCCGGGTCTCCCCGGATGGGACCCGGGTATTGTATGTCCGCAACTTCAAGGACATCATGACCGACCGCAACCTTTCCAACCTCTGGATCGTCAATTCCGACGGCAGCAACCACAGGCCCCTTACCACGGGGAACCACAACGTGGCAAGCCCGAGATGGTCGCACGATGGCAGCAAGGTCGCCTTCCTGTCCAACCAGGGCGACAACACCATGAAATTGTACCTGATGTGGCCCGATACAGGGCAGCTGGCCGCCCTGACCAACACCCCGCAGAGCCCGGGGACACCGGTCTGGTCCCCGGATGACAGGCACCTGGCCTTTTCGATGTTTGTGCCTGAGAGCGCTGCCTCCCCCATCCCCTTGCCAAAAAAACCCGAGGGGGCAAAATGGAACGACCCTCCCACCTACATCGACCAGATGAACTACCGCAGGGACGGAAGGGGATATTTAAAAGCCGGGTACCGGCAGCTTTTTGTGCTTTCAACCGATGGGGGGACCCCCAGGCAGGTGACCTCCTCCCCCCACGACCATGGATCCCCGGCCTGGTCACAAGACGGAACCGCCCTTTATTTCAGCGCCAACCTTCGGGAAGATGCCGAGTACAACCCCAGGAATACCGAGGTATACCGGTTAGACCTCAGCCGGGGGGAGCCGGTACCCCTCACGGACCGGCCTGGCCCTGACGACCAGCCAACGGTATCGCCCAATGGAAAACAGGTAGCCTATCTCGGATCCGATGAACGCTACCTGGGGTACCAGATAGACCGGGTCTATGTCATGGACCCTGACGGCAGCAATGTAAAACCCGTGTCCGGGGATTTCGACCGTTCCGTGCAACGCATACAATGGTCCGGCGACAGCAAGTCCCTTTACCTGCAGTACGACGACCACGGGGCCACGAAAATCAGCAGGCTCGATATCGGCTCGGGAAAACTGACCCCCGTGGCCGAAGGCCTTGGCGGGCTTTCCCTGGGAAGGCCTTACAATGCCGCGGATTTTTCGGTAAGCGGGGATGGGGTCCTGGCCTGTACCCTGGGAACCCCGGAACACCCGGCCGACCTGGGGGTTTTAAATCGCGGGAAGCTCAGCCGGATTACCCGGGTAAACGACGACCTCTTTTCCTTCCGTGCCCTGGGCCAGGTAGAGGAGATGCGGTGGCCGTCTTCCCACGACCAGCGGGAAATTCAGGGTTGGATCGTAAAACCCCCGAACTTTGACCCGAACAAAAAATACCCCATGATCCTGGAGATCCACGGGGGTCCCTTTGCCAGTTACGGGGCCGTTTTCTCGGCGGAAATACAATTGTACGCCGCTGCAGGCTACGTGGTCCTCTACACCAACCCACGGGGGAGCAGCGGGTATGGGGAGGATTTCGGGAATTTGATCCACCACGATTACCCCAACCACGATTACGAGGACCTGATGTCGGGGGTTGATGCCCTATTGGCCAAAGGCTATGTGGATTCCGAAAACTTATTTGTAACCGGGGGCAGCGGGGGAGGCGTCCTCACGGCCTGGATCGTAGGCAAAACAGACCGTTTCAGGGCTGCCGTGGTGGCAAAACCCGTGATCAACTGGTACAGCTTTGTCCTGTATGCCGATAACCCGGCGTTTTTCTATCGGTACTGGTTCCCGGCAAAACCCTGGGAGGACCCGGAAAATTACCTACGCCGGTCTCCCCTCAGCTACGTGGGTAATGTAACCACCCCTACCATGCTCCTTACGGGGGAGGAGGATTACCGGACACCCATCGCAGAATCGGAGCAATTCTATGCCGCCCTGAAAATACAGGGGGTGGAATCGGCTATGGTCCGCATCCCGGGGGCTTCCCATGGCATTGCCGACAAGCCGAGCAACCTGGTCGCAAAAATAGCCAGTGTGCTGATGTGGTTCGATAAATACCGGAAGTAGCCCCCCTGGCCCCCGAAACCCTGGGGCGCTAAATTGGAAACCCCCACAGGGGCTTTCCTGGGCGAACGAAATAAAAAAACACCGGCGGCAAGCGAAGGCCTCAACCCCTTTGCCTGCCTACCGGTGTCCATAGCAGCAATTCCCACAAAGCAACTATTAAAGACCCCCCGCAGGGCGGGAGGCCATGGGAAGGGGCTACCCCTCCCATTCCTTACGCATAATCCAGGGCGCGCAGTTTTTGCAGCGCTTCGGATTTGGAATTCACATCCAGTTTCAGGTAAATGTTCTGGATGTGAAAGTTGATCGTACTCGGGGAGACAAATAATTTCTCCGCGATGGTCTTATAGGTATCGCCCTGGCTCAGGCATTCGATAATTTCGTTTTCCCGCTCGGAAAAGCAATCGTAGGATTTGCGGCGGAAGGCCTGGATGATTTTCCGGGCAATGTCATTGCTGAGGGCTGCGCCTTCGTAGCGGATGGAATTCAGGGCGTCTTTGAGGCGTTTTTTGGTGATCGGTTTGGTGAGGTACCCGGAGGCCCCATATTTGAACGCCTTTTTGATGACCTCGAAATCATTCTCCCCGCTGACCATAATAATTTTCACCTCCGGGTTTTTCTTGCGGAATTCCCCGATTTGTTCAAGGCTTGAAGCCGTGGGGAACCGGGCTTCGCAAAGGATGATTTCCGAACGCACCTCCGGATAGTCGGCGAGGGCTTCCTCAACCGATCGGTAGATCCCCTTCAGGGCGTATTCCGGATATGTGCTGAAATAGTACGAATAGGCCTCATGCAGCCTGGGGTCCGGATCTATAATGATGGTTTTCAAAGTAATAGTGTTGTGCATAGCAATGGAAGTTTGGGTTGTTACTAAGGTGGTTTTAGCCGGGGGTGCGCCAGGCCTTTCGGCTACTCCGGACATGAAATTCCCCTGCCTCCCTCAAGGCAACGCCTGGGGGGATTTGAAGCATTTCGTTAAACCGGGGTATTGATGGCCGCAGAAAAAAGGGCTGGCGAGGCGGCTGCGGGTTACCTGGCCCCTGCTTCAGGCAGGGATCGATTCTGGAGGCAGGAACTCCGGTCCTTTTCGCGCGCTTTAGGGTAAGGATTCGTTTTCATAGGGTTCGATTTGGGTTGTAGGTTTCTGAAAATGAAATTAGCGAATTCACCCCTGCCGACCTAAGAATTGTCCGATTTTTCGATCAAATGCAAGGCCTTTCCCACTTTGTTAAATGAAAGCAATACCCTTACAACGCCTTGTTTTCCTGATACTTGTAAAAAATGAAAGAGCCATCGGTTAGGGCAGTACCAATGGCTCTTTCGGGGCAGGAGACCGGACTCCCGGAGGGTTATTCCTGATATGTCACGTCTGCAGTGGCTACAGGATTATACACCTCCATGATCCATTTTTCGTCCCCATACTTCCCGTGCAGGTCAGTGGCAAAAGCACTCTTTGCCGCTGCCTTGTTATCAAAACCGGCCAGATAGACGTAGTACAACCCATTCTCCGAATTATAGAATTGCTTCGCATGGAGGCCTTTCTCCTCCAGGGATTTTACAAAGGCATTCAAATACTTCTTGTTCTTGTACACATTGGCGATCAGATAGTATCCGGAGGAAACCCCAACGACATCCGACCGGTTTTTGGCCCTGATGGGCAAATCATTGAAATCTTCCCTTGATACCGGGCGTGTATTCCTGGGAAGGGCCGGGGCTGCATCGGCCACGGCCGTCTGTACCCTGTTGTTGTTGATCCTGGGTCGGGTTATCGGATCCGCAGGGTCCTGCTGGCGGATTTCGCTTCGGATCATACGGACCAGGGTTTCGAACTTACGCTCAAAAATCTCGTTTCGCGCCCTTTCTATGGAATCCTGCCTCCAGAGCAACTCATCCAGGATCAGCCGGTTTTCATAGGCCAGGGCCGCGCCCGCATCCGTATTCCCAGAGGTCAATTCCTGCTTCAGTTGCAGGATCTGCTCCTCGTAGTTCCGGACGATGGACGCGATTTTACCATCGGTGCTGGTATCGGCAAACTGGTCTTCGGTTCCCGTTTCTTCTTTGAAGGTATAGGCCAGGGAAAGTTCGTGGTTCCACCCCAGGTTCGCCCCCGCTTCTGAGAGGTCTTTCTCCATCAGGTATCCTAGGGACAGCCTTTGGTTCAGGTTAAACCCGATGCCCATCGACATGCCATAGGTATCGTCGTAAGTCGTCTGAAACCAACCGTAGGACGGCAGGTCAAGTAGCAGGGATCCGATATAGCTGATGCGGTCCTGCTCGTTTCTTCCGGCCTGCAGCAAGGGCATCAGCCGCCCCCCTTCGAAGAGGCCGGAGCGCGCCTGCAGGTAGTGCGTGTACTGAAGGGAAGCTTTCAGGTTGTCAGTACTGAAACCAGTGAGCAGGCTATTGGTGGTTTGGTTGTACTGGATGAAATCGGTGGCGTACAATCCCAGGTCGAAGCGTCCTACGGAAAGGGCCACCCCTGGCTGGATCGCAATCCGGGATTGCTTTCCTGCCTCCAGCAGGGTCGGGTCTGCTTCGGGGGCCACTATCCGGTTGCGGTCAAGGCCATGGCTGATGTAGGTGACGTTCGTGCCAAAGGCCAGGCGGGTCTTCTCGCCCAACCTGACGGAAGTGGCGTAATTGGCATTGAAGCCGAACTCCTGCATCACCCCTTCCCACTGCCCGTAAATCCCAATCCCCAGGGCCGTCCGCTCATTGAGCTTGTTGGAAAAACCGAGGTAGTAATTCTGGATGTTGTCCTCAAAGGAAGCGTACTGGTTGCGGTGGAGGATGTTCAGGTACGATTTGTTCTCCCTGACCAGGGAAAAGGTGGGGTTAATCAGGAACCGGTTGAAGAAGAGCTGGTTGTGAAATGGGCTCTTGATCCCGAAATCGGGCTGGGTTTCCTGTCCCCTCGCCTGCTGCACACTGAGGAGGATCGCGCTCAGGCCGAGCACGCCTCCCAGGGTCATAACGGTTTGCCTAAAGTAGTTCATCGGGTTGCTCTTTTTCATCGAGGCGGGGGCCGGCCAGGCCGGCCCGGCGTCGACTGGGGTTATTCTATTGGGTTATCCTCCCCGTGTAAATTCACGGGTATTGCCGCATTGAAGGGCGCTGGCTATTCTTCAAAAACCGTATGGGTAAACCCGGTGTTGGCCTCCAGGGGACGAAGTTCCAGGAACCGGTAATTCCCGGCTTCCGCCAAACGGCTGCTTTCAGGGGTTTGGTAGGCAAATACCAGTTGCTGGACGACATCCTTCGAAGCCGCACGGTTTGACATGACATAAGCCCGTCCCTTATCCTTCATCAGGTGGAGCGCGAAATCATCTTTCCCGCTATTGAAGGGGCTTCCCACGTTTACGGCAAGGCCCACCCGTTTGGTCCCCACCTGGGCGGCATAGACATCGAGGCCCCCAAACCCTTCATGCCCTTCCGAAGCAAAAAAGAGGAGGTCGTCCCCAAGCACCTGGGGATAGAGGTCATTCTTGCGGGTGTTTACTTTTTCCCCCAGGTTCTTTGCCACCCCGAGGGTGCCATCCCAGTTGACCTCGGCCACATAGATGTCGTACTCCCCGAAGGTTCCGGGCATATCGGAGGCAAAAAACAGCCTCCGGCCATCCCTGGAAACGGCAGGGTGCATGGCCGACGCGTACTTGGGCGCCACGGGAACCTCCTGGATGTTTTTCCACTGCCCCTCCACGTAATCGGCCCGATACAACCGGTGGATGAGTTGTTTGCGCGAGAACAGCCCGGTTACCGGCCTTACCCATTCTGCTTTGCTGAAAAAGGCGGTCCGACCATTGGCAGCCAGGGCAACCGGGGGGGTGTAGGCATGCTCCAGCCCGGGTTCAAACCCGTCCACAGCGCTGATTTCCGGGGAAGCGTAGCGCTGGAGGCGCTCCAGGGCCTCCCGGCTAGGGGTACCAGGATCAGACCCGAAGTCGGGCCGGTGATAGTTTTCGGCAAGGGATTGAGTCAGTTGGTCCCCCATGGGGCCCCTGTCGATCTGGTAATCTTCCCTTACCCGGGTAAACCAGTCCTTATCCTGTTCCAGTTCAGGAAACTGGCGGATTCCCGCTTTGTGCAGGGCTACCTTGTAACGCTCCTGATAACTGAGGGAAACCGCATCTTCCCCGATCAGGTCCATCAGCTTTTGGTACCAAAAAGAAGCCGTCCTGAAATTTCCCGTCAGGAAATTGACGTTCCCGAGGTCTTCAAAGATCTCCTGTTCGGAGTAGCCCATCTTTACGAGCTTGAGGTAATCGCTGATCTGCCGGTCGGCTTCCTCCCTCAGGGCATCATAGGAAGCGATGTGCTTGTCTTGCTGGGCCCGGGCACTAAAGCCGATCAGAAGGGTCCCCAGGACAAGGGTCAGTTTAATAAGTTTCATAGCATTCATAACACGAGATTTGGGGTTTACTGCTCCAAATGTCATAAGGGAAGTGCGCTAATCTTTATCAATTTTTCACAGGTTTTTACCCATTAGGTGGGGATTTTTGTTAAAATTCAGGGAGAGACCTATGTGTTTTTCACAGTTTCGGCCAGGCAGCGACTTTTTTGGATAAGAGGCAGGCTTTTGGCAAAACACTTCATACAGGCCTTTCCCACGGAGAAGTTCACCGATAGTTTTACCCCGGTTGCCGATGGGGGGGCCTGGCCTGATTCAGATCATTTCCTACCCGAATGGTAGGAATTAACTTTGACGCAAATCGGGTATCATGGAACTTAAAATGGAATTCAGGCGGCTCATGCGGATGCTCTTTTTGTTGTTTCTGTTCATTCTCTTATCCCTTTTGGCCAGCTGCGGGCCTGTGGTATATACTACCAACCAGCCCGGCCCTCCCCCTCCCCCGTGGTTCTACCCCAACCGGGTTGAAGTAGTCCGGTATGTGTATTTCCCGGAATTGAGGATTTATTTTGACCTGTACTCCAGGAACTATCTGTACCTGGAGGGAGGAACCTGGGTGCGCCGAAACGAACTGCCTCCCCGTTACCGCAACTATAATCTGCAGCGGTATCGCTACCGGACCATCCCTGGCTACCGGAGCGAGGATATCGCCCCCTATGACCGCGACCAGCGCCGCAACAGCGGACGCAGCAACCGGGAGTACCTCCCATAGGAGCCTGTATTGTTTTGAGGGTTTTGTCCACAAACCCCTGTGAACCCCAAATGCCCGAACCCGGCGGACTGAATCCGTCCAAAAATGGAAATGAATACAAATTAATAACGTGAAAATGATGAACAAGGAAAAATTCAAAGCAAAAGCAAACCAAACCATTGATGAGGTTTCTGCAAAAATCAATGAATTAAAGGCAAGGAAAGCATCGGTAAAAGACGATGTGAAATCGGAATACAGGGAAGCCCTGAACGATTTGGAAGCAATAAAATCCGAAGTGGAAACGAAATACGCCGATCTGGAAAAGGCTAGCGAAGACCAATGGGAAAACGTTTCGGAAGCGTTTTCGTCAGCGGCTGACGCTTTCAAAGAAGGTTTCGGGAAATTGAAATCCCTGGTGGCAGTCGCTGCCCTGGCAGTCATGCTGGCCTCCTGCGGTTCCCCTGACAAGAAAAAAGAGGCCACCATGGATGACGTTAAGAAAGAAATGAATGATGTGGTAGATGCTTCTAAAGAGGTTGTCGCTGAAAAATGGGATGACCTGAACAAGAAAATGGCAGACCTTCAAGCAGATTTTGAAGCGAAAACCAGGGAAGCAGAGGAAACATACAACAACCTAAGCGAGGACCTTCAAATGGAATTGAAGGAACAAAAACAAAAGATGGATGCGCAAAAGGCCGAGCTGAACGAAAAACTCAGCGAATATAAGGCGGCTGCCAAGGAAGAAAAAGAAGGCTTGAAAGCGGAGATTGAGAAGCTTAAACGAGCGTTAGACTCCAGTGTTGCCGCTTTTGAAAACGAGGTTGAGGAAAAATAGCCACGCTTCCAGTCCGTCTGAAGACTGAAATCCGAGACCGTATTTAGGAAATTATATATGGGCTTGTCAATTAAAATCCTGCTTTTTGGAGTTTTTGGAACCCTGGCAGGGCCCGGGTATTCCCAGGCCGACACCCAGGTCCCGGGAGTGGACAAGGGCCTGCATAAGGCTCCCATCGTTATTGAAATTTCAAAGCCCGTTCCTGTCGGGGCATACTTCCGTTTCATGGACTCCGTGGTAACCCGATATCGGCAGGCCGTACCTTACCCGCTCACCGAACACCTGATCGTCCATGCGAACCCATGGATCCTCGATAGCCTGGTGGCAACGGATTATTACCGGAGGGTTGCCCGGGGGAACTTTGTGTACGATCAAAAAGAACTGGTAGTGCTGCCCGGGGGGAAACAACTCGTTTTGCCGGACAGCAGCGCCGGGGAACAGCTCCACAAGCGATTGAAAGCTTTTCGCATTGACGTGAATATCCCCGAGTTCCGCCTGAGGATTTTTGAAGATTCCCTGGAGCTGTTTGCTTTTCCCGTGCGGGTGGGCCAGAACCGCACGCGCTTCCTGGAACAAAGCGGGCGCGAATCGGATTTGCGCACCCGCACAGGGTTGGGGCTCATCATCAGGCATGAGCGCAACCCGGCCTTTTATAACCCTGTGGATGGGAAACGCTTCTATTCTACCCTGCGCGATGATGGCAAGCGCACCCTCATGCCCCTGATCCCCTGGATCGAGACGGAGATCAACGGGCGCCGGAACGGACAAATGATCCATCCCACCACCAACCCGGTGACCCTGGGCAAAGCCTCTTCCAATGGGTGTATCGGGACTTCAGAAGCCGCAGCCTGGGTCATTTATTACCATGCGCCCCTGGGTACCCCGGTGCGGATCCGGTACGACCTTGTGAACCCCAATCCTGAAAACGGCCCGGACCGGTTCCGCGACATTTACGGGTGGGGCAAAAAGGAATAGTTCGGATAATGGGATCGGGCATCTGAAGGATTCCGGGGTTTCCGGGATCAATCCCTGCCTCCTTTAAGCAGAAGCCAAATCGCGAATGACATTTCACCCACAATACTGGGAATGGCGACCAGTGCTAAAAACAACGTTTTATAGGCGTCGTAATCGGGGAGTAAGAAATGTGCCGCGGTATCCAACATATACATAACCCCCGCAACGATAAGGAAAAACGCAATAACGCGTGGGGTTTTGACGATCCTTCCCAAAAGGATCAGGTGTATCCCAAAAAAGAAGAGGCCGATCAGCCAGATGATATTGAAGGTATCTGCTTTCGCAAGGATTTCTGATTCCGTGGTCGAGGTCAATGCCAGGGGAAGTGCAAAAATGGCAACCCCCATGATAGCCGCATGCATCATCCTGAAATAGGTGCTTAAACCGGATAAGGGATGTGTTTTATAAAGCTCATAAAGTGCCCAGGCCACAACCACATCAAAGACAACCGTTAGCAAAAAGGCAAGGATCCCCAGCCTAACCGTGGCCTGATTTTGCTGTATGGTTTCAACAGGGGCTTCAAGGAGATTTTCAAGGACAAAAAAATTGGCAAAAATCGCAGCGAAAAAAATGATCACATAACTAATACCTGCAATCCTGGAGAGCTGTCGTGGTTTCATTTTGATAGGGTTTTTCAGGACAGGCCCGTAAACTGCCCGTGGATGTTTATGTTTTTACGCTTCTTGTTTTGAAAGGGAACAGACTCCTCCGGATTCACTAAATTGGAATGGGTCCGTTTAAAATTGATCTCAATGCTCAATAGTGTTTACCCAATTAATTTTTTAAGTATTCTTCTATTTCTTTATGCAGGTCGTTCGCCCTTTTCTTCATTCCCTGCAAGGACCTTTCAATAGAATATGCATAGGTGAGTTCCTGGTTGATTAAACTGTGAAATTCATCCGTTTTCAATTTCTTCAGAATCCTTGGAATCTCAACCGGATTAATGCTATCAGGATATTTGGAATTGTAGGCTTTAAGGGAATTCATGTAGGTGGCATATTCACTTTTTATGTTTTTTGAATATTCGTCTACAAAAACCTTTCCCCTGTAATATTCCACAATCAAATCCCGAAGGGTGTCATTCGAGATTAAACTGAGGTTTCCGGTGCTGACCAATTCATTGTAGGTCCTTGAAGACCCGGTAAAGGACGCCCTGCTGTTTATTCCGCCAAAGCCGACATTATTTATAAAAAGGAGCGTGTCCTGCAGGAAATAATTCCCCATTACATAGTGTTTTGCCAATTCCAGGCATTCGATTTTCCTCTGCCTGTTCCGGAACCAGCTCCTTTCAAGGGCAAGGGAATCATTGATTATTTCTAAGTTTAGATTAGATAAATATTTCAGTTCCTTTTCTTCATTTTTAAGGTCCTCATTCCAATTGTTGATCGAAAGGGCGATTAAAATCCCAATCACCACCAGCACTATTTCTCCAACGGCATAGAGCAGGTACTTGCTGAACCTGTTTTCAGCCAGCATCCTTTGCCTGATTTTTCGAAAGAATTTTATCATAGTCCTAGGTTGGTCTGGTGTGCGCCCGAGGTTGTTAAGTGTTTTGCACTTGAGCACTGCGACCGTTAAGGCAGCCTAATTCACATACTTTGGGGGCATCGTTTTTATGTATTCAAATTGAGATCTCCTGCCCGAAAGGACCAAGGCATATGTTCGTTAAAGTCCTGTCTTATCAGCATATTCAATTGGGCCGTGTGATGCTGGGTGTGCCTCAGGTTATAAAGCAGGATCTCTAGAACCGGGTAATCCATATCATTGGGGTCATTACCTTCTTTAAACCTTTCATTTAACTTTTCATCCGTCAGCGCGTACACCACCTGCCTGCATTTTTCCCGGCTTCGTTTAAGATAGTCAACAATTTCCTTCTTGCTGTAGATTTTGTCTGGGATTACATCGTCAATGGCTTCCAGGGGCCTGTCATCTGGCCCTTTTTGGGTAAAGGAAAGTAGGGGCGAAAAATCCCCCGGGGGAATTGTTAAATAGTAGTCCAGAAAAATTGTGCTGTGGAAGGCGATATAGTAAAACCGCCTATTGGTTGAAAAGTAATTTTCAGGGCAATTTGAGATTACATTGATCAGCATATCAATACCAGCCCCGAACTGGTTCCACAAGATGTCCTTTATTATTTTATCCATTTTCACTCTTCCTGGAAGCGTTTTGGTATGGGTGATTGCGTTTCGCGCGAATGAAAGGTACTGACCATTTATTTAGCACGATAGCTGCTATTTTTCATAAAAGATATTGGCGCTGATGTTCTTTTATGAATTAAAGGTGTCAGTCATGGATTTCTTGTAAGTTCCGTTTTTCCAATTCTTTCTTCAGTGCTGCATATTGCTTCGGTTTCTTCAATAAGATATAAATCAGAAACAAGGGAAGTAAGAACATAAAGCCCCAGGCGTTGGCTGCGGCCCCATAAATGAGAATTCCAATTAAAAATCCAATTAAAAACGCATCTATGACGGGTGATGGTTTGTTGTTTTTCGCGACTTCCAGAAGTTCCTTGTCGGTTTTTTGAGATAGTTCCTTTTGGTTCATTTGGTCCAAAAATTCGTTAAAATTCCTACGTCAATTTACGTAAAATGCCTTTTAAATAGCAACTTACGGCCTCGACTAACCATATTTGGGTGGTTTGGCACTAAACTTTGCAAGTACGCTCAAAATTAAAAACCCTCTGGGCCCAATAGCCGGGGACAGCGTGATTCCTGTTTTATTTGTTTTAAATAGTTTGTATTAGAATTTATTAAGGTACCAATGCTTGTCCACTGCTTGTCCCAATATGGGACGGTACCGGTACAGGGCTTGTCCGGATTTTGGTCATGCTAAACCACATTAATTCAAATCATTTCCATCCATTTTGAAATTGGAAAATTTTAATGATTTTCAATTTTGAGGCGATTAGAGTCAATATACTAATCATATTTTCGTTATTTTTGATTTGAATAGACCTAATAATCGCATCATGCGCTATAACTGGCAACAGAAAGACTGGCCTCATTTCAGGTATAATACCAAGGAGATCGATGGTGCCTTGTTCGATTTTGCAACCCGGGCCGGACGCATCAGCGGGATGCTGGAAGGGCTCACAAAAACCGAACAAACAGAGGCCATAATAAACCTCATGGTAGCCGAGGCCATTAAGACTTCAGAGATCGAAGGTGAATACCTCAGTCGCAACGATGTGATGTCTTCTATCAGGCGTAACCTGGGCATCCACCCTAACCTCCCTCCTACCCGCGATTTAAGGGCTCAGGGGGTTGCTGAGCTCATGCTGGCCGTTCGGAATGAATTTAGCGCCCCACTTACAGAAAGTATTCTTTTTGGCTGGCATGCCATGCTCCTCAAAGGAAGTACCCATATGGTTATAGGCGCCTGGCGCACGCATCCGGAACCCATGCAAATCGTTTCAGGGGCGCTGGGGCGCGAAGTCGTTCATTTTGAAGCGCCTCCTTCCAGTCAGGTAGCCGGTGAAATGGATCGCTTTATTGCCTGGTACAATGCTTCCGAAAAGGAACTAACAAAACCCGTCATACGGGCCGCCATAGCCCATCTTTATTTTGAATCCATCCACCCTTTTGAAGACGGAAACGGGCGCATTGGCAGGGCCATTGCCGAGAAAGCCCTGTCTCAAAACCTGCAGCGCCCCGTTTTGTTTAGCCTGTCGCGCAGCATCGAGTCTAACAAAAAGGTCTATTACGAACACTTGCAACGGGCCCAGCGATCCAATGAAATCACGGATTGGATCGCTTACTTTGCCCAAACCATTCTGGAGGCACAAATCGAAGCCGAACAGGAAATAGCCTTTACCCTTAAGAAAACCCGGTTTTTCGATACCCATAAAGGGAAACTCAATCCCCGTCAGGAGAAGGCCGTCCGACGGATGCTGGAAGAAGGGCCGCAGGGATTTGAAGGGGGCATGAATGCTCGAAAATATGTATCCATTATCGGAACATCGAGTGCAACCGCAACGCGCGATCTGCAGGATCTGGTTCACAAGGGAATTTTTAGGGCTATGGGCGGCGGTAGGAGTTCGCGATATGAGTTGACGATCTGACTTTCCGTAAACCTGGTTTTTTCATCATTGAACTGCTTTAAAATTAGCTTTTTTATCTAATTATTGGCAATCCGATTTTTAGGAGGGGTTACAGTAAGTCCAAGCACCTTTGCCTGGTTCATATTTTAATTCAAGTTTCTCGTCTCTGACCAGGTATTCCATTTTGTTTCGGTTTGTTTTTTGCCCTTCCGCTAACGGTCAAGTATAAGCGTAGTGCGGGATTTCGGAGTAATTCACTGTCCGCCTGCCGCAAAGTATCTTAGGAATTAAAATGCTCTTTTTTAGCCGTTCGGTCCGCATTGCGCTTATACAATGCTGTAGAGCGTTTTTATATCCTTAACTAATTTGTCAGGTTTTTCGGAACTCAAAATGAAGTTTTTATCTTTAGTTTTAATTTGAATCATACTTTTTCTGTCCTTTACCAAGCTGACCGAATTATCCATTGTGTTTCCTATAAAACCGAAAACTCCTTTGCTACCGTAAGTCATTGTCAAATTGGAAAAACCTAACTTAGACACTTCCATAATGTCTGATTTCGGAATGTTTATTTGTCCGATATTCTTTTTCAGAATTATCATTTCACTTTCAAGAATAATTTTGTCCAATGAGATAGCATAAAAATAAATCATTGTTCCAATAAGCAGAATACATAAAATAATTCCACCAATTAGACCATAATACTCATTTGTTGCAAAAAGAGTCAAGGCGATAAACGCCGTCAAAATCAGTGTTCCGGTAGTCACTATCTTCACAAAGAGTGAACTTTTGCTTAGGTAAGTGTTCATTTTTTTATTTTGTTTTTAAATGCTCTACAACTTGAAATATAACGCATATCCCATAAACCTTCCCCGGATAAAAGCAATAAACCTTGTTGCTCTTGTAGAGAAATCGTTCCGCGATTTTTAAGAAAGCGGATAATATAGAGGGTAACCTGCTGGCGCAGGGTGATCCCGGGGGAGGGATCCTGCAAGGGAAACGCCTTTTGCTCACGCAAAAGGTCTATTTATTTTCTCCAACCGTTGGAATGTGGTTTATAACCGGTCCACTTTACCAAAGCGGACGAGGACTTTCTTTATTCTATTGCAAATTGCAGACTTAGGATTACGCCCCGAAGCGTGCTTCGCTCTGCTTCGGGGCGTGATCCCGGGGGAGGGATCCTGCAACCCAAAAACCCTGAACACGCTGACGCGTGTTCGCTTTTTTTTTATCCCCACTGCGAAGCTGAAATAAATTTCGCTTCTTCGTGGGAATAAAAAACCCTGACATTGCTGTCAGGGTTTTTGGGTTGCGGAGGAAGAGGGATTCGAACCCCCGGAGGTGTTACCCTCAACAGTTTTCAAGACTGCCGCAATCGACCACTCTGCCATTCCTCCAGGCCTTTTGAAGACAGGATGCCACATGGGCACCGGGTTCTTCGTCAGGCGGGGCAAATATAGTAAAGCTTTTGCTAAAGTTGGCCCCGATCCGGCAAGTTTTTGGCGTCCCCTTCGCGCCTGCCGCACACCCTTCCAAAGAGCAGGGAGCCACCCTGCGGGAATTGTTCCAATTTTTATATCTTCCCACGGGATAACGCAAAACTCATGAAACATTTCCATGTCGCGGTCCTGGGGCCCATCCCCAGGGATCACATCACCACCCATAAAGGGGAAGTTATCGAAAAATACGGCTGCGCCACCCATACGGCCATCGGGCTGGCCCGCCTGCTGGGCGATCGCGGTACCGTTTATCCGGTTTCCCATGTCCGCAAACAGGACCGGGCAGAGGTGGAAGCCGTATTCGCCCCCTACCCCAACATCGATACCAGGCATATTTCCGACGAGGCCGACCAGGGCGATGTTATCCAGCTGAAGTTCGTGGACCAGAACAACCGCCTGGAGAAACAAACGGGCTTTATGAACCCCATTACCCCCGACGACGTGGCTGACCTGCTGCACGCCGATGTATTTGTCTGTGTCCCTATCACGGATTACGAGGTTCCCCTGGAAACCCTGAAGCACATTAAGAAACACAGCCGGGCGCAGATAATCTTCGATGCCCACGGGCCCACCAACACGGTAAGCGTTTTGGGCGAGCGCCATATCCGCTTCTGGATCGACCGCGACCAGTGGTTACCCTACATAGACGTACTGAAAATGAACCTGGAGGAGTCGCGCTGTTCCTGGTTCAAGAAGGAATATACCCTGCCGGAATTGCAGCCCCTGCATGAAGTGGACACGGCCCATCTGGACGACCTGGCCGGCCACGTTTTGCAGCACGGGGTAAAATCGCTGATCGTTACCCTCGATGCGGGGGGCAGCGCCGTTTTTTTCCTGGAAGACGGGCATTTCCACAAGGAAATCGTGCCGTCCATTCCGGTGTCGGAAGTCGTGGATACCACCGGCTGCGGGGATTCCTTTGCGGGCGGTCTGGGCTATGGCCTCCTGGAGGACCCGTACAACTACATCCGGGCAGCAAAATACGCCAACGCCCTGGGGGCCCAACGGACCCAGGGGCGCACTTTCGACGTATTTAAATCCGTGGAGGAGACCAATGCGACCATCATGGCAACCTATGGCTCCCTATAGGATCCCTGACCGCATGGGTTTTACCGGGTATCCGGACATTTTCCTTTTCCAAAGGCGCCCTATCTGCTGCTTTTGACTATTTTTGGAAACTTTATTAAAAATCGCTGTGATGAAGAACCTCCTTTTTCTTTTTGCCGGCCTGCTTATGGCCTGTAACGGCTCCCAGAAGGCTGTTAGTGAAAATAGTGGTAAGGCACCCATAAAACCGGACCCCGTCGCCTTTGCGGCCTCCATAACGGAAGAAGAACTGAAGGAACACCTGTATACCTACGCTTCCGACGAGTTTGAAGGGCGGGAAACAGGCAAAGAAGGCCAGAAAAAGGCGGTCGCCTACCTGAAAGCAGCCTATGAATCCATGGACATCCCCGGTGGACTGCAGGGGGGGGAGTATTTCCAGAACGTCCCGCTTGAGCTGACCAAACTGCCTACCGGAAACCTGATTGTAGACGGACAATCCTATGCCAATGGAGAAGGGTTCCTGACTTTTGACGGTTCGAGCCGCAGCTATGACCAGATCGTTTATGTGGGCTACGGCATTGAGGCGGAGGAATATTCCGATTACCAGGACCTTGACGTAAAAGGCAAGCTGCTGATGATGAAAGCAGGGGAACCCCGCAATGGCGATGGCACCTTTCTGCTTACCGGCACGGAGGAGCCCTCGAAATGGAGCAATATTTCAGAGGCGATTGAAAAAAGGATGGAAGTAGCCCTGGAAAAAGGCGCTGAGGGGATCCTGTTTGTGGACCCGGATAATTTTTCGCGCTATATGCGGTATTTCGATTATATGAAAACGAACGATAGCGGCCAGATGAGCCTGAAAAACAAGGATGAGGAAACCCCCGACATGCTGCTCGTTTCAGAGGAACTTGCCGGGAAAATTTACGACGGGTATAAGAGCTCTGAAAAACCCACTACCATTTCGCTCCCCGTGCGGATGGAGGTGGAAAGCCGGAACGAGGACGTGGCCTCGGAGAACGTGGTCGCCTTTATCCGCGGGTCGCAGTGGCCAGAGGAATACGTGGTGATCTCCTCGCACCTCGACCATATTGGGGTAAATGCCAATGGGGAAATCAACAACGGGGCCGATGATGACGGGTCGGGCACGGTAGCCCTGCTGGAGATCGCAGAAGCATTCAAACAGGCGGCCGACGCGGGCATGGGCCCCCGGAGGTCCGTGGTATTCCTCCACGTTACCGGGGAGGAAAAAGGATTGCTGGGCTCCCAGTACTATACGGATGTGGAACCCGTTTTTCCCCTGGAAAACACGGTGGCCAACCTGAATATCGATATGATCGGGAGGATCGACCCGAAACGGGAGGGTAACCGGAACTATGTGTACCTCATCGGTTCCGATAAACTGAGTTCAGAACTCCACGAATTATCTGAAACCGTAAATTCCCGGTATACGGGAATTGAACTGGACTATACCTACAACGATGAGAATGACCCCAACCGGTTCTATTACCGGAGCGACCATTACAATTTCGCCAAGAACAACATCCCGATTATCTTTTATTTCAACGGGACCCATGCCGACTACCACCGGCCGGGTGACACCCCCGACAAGATCAATTATGACCTGTTGAAAAACAGGACCCAGCTGGTCTTCCATACGGCCTGGGAAATCGCAAACCGCGACAGCCGGCTCGTAGTCGACCAGGTGGCCCGCTAGGCGGGATGGCCGAATGCAAAACACAAAACCCCCGCTTCTTTTCAGAGGCGGGGGTTTTATTTTTAACCTTAAACGCGCCATGTGCGCCCCTTCCCTGCCCTGCCGGGGAATGAGTGCCCTTTAAGGAATCCCCGGTATACGCCCTTACCCGAGCGGGACGGAACCTGAAACATTATACTCCAAAAAGGGCCTGAACAAGCTTTGCCCTTTTTCCAATAAAAAACCCCCGGGATACTCCCGGAGGTTTGCAAGGGTGGAAGACCGGGCTCGAACCGGCGACCTCTGGAACCACAATCCAGCGCTCTAACCAACTGAGCTACAACCACCATTTCCTTTTAAGGGATGCGCCTGTGCCCAGGGCAGCCGTAACCTGTACTTTCAGGCGGATGCAAAGGTACTTTTTTTGTGAAATGGATCAAAATAATTTCAAGTCAAATTTGGGCTTCAAAAGAAGGTGGCGACAGACTCCACAACATGCTGGCAACACGGCAGAATCCTTGATTTCATCGACGAACGGCACTTATCGTACGACAAAACACACAAAATTTGGGGTTTCACAACAATCTTTAGGCGAAAATCGGGTGTCCGAAATAGTTTTATGGGGAATACTGACCCAACCTATGAGGTTTTTAAGCCCCGTATTACACCGTCCAGGTGCAGCATGGACCGCTTTTTCCCGGTGTCTGACGCTATGCCTGTTCCTGTGGGTTCTGGTACCGGCGATGGCGCAAGGCGATAAACGCAAGGAAATTCAGCTGGAAATCCAGCTTCTGGAGCGATCTGCTGAATTCTCTGAGAAGGACACCACCTATGTGGACCTGCTCAACCGCCTGGCCGCCGAAATGCGGTACTACCAGGCCGACAGCCTCCAACTCCTCGCCCGCAAGGCCCTGGAACAAAGCCGTAAGTCCGGGTATACCCGGGGTGAAAGCATCTCCTACATGCGCCTGGCCGATTATCACTCCGATCGGGGCGCCTCCGATAAGGCTGTTGAATACTATAGCAAAGGGTTGCGCCTGGCGGAGGAACTTGGCGATCAGAAGCTTCGCCTGATCCTGTATAACAGCCTTTCCGGAGAATATGCCTACCAGGGCGATTATTCCAGGGCGCTGAACGGCTACCTGACGTCGCTTGAACTGGCCGACAAGCAACAGGACCTGTTGATGCAATCTATTGTGAACGAAAATATTGCGAACCTGTACGCGTCGCAGAAGTACTTCGAGGAATCGCTGGAATACTATAAAAAAGTAAAGGTGCTGAACGATTCCCTGGGCAACGAAATCGCCCAGGCCGAGACCATGAGCAACCTGGCTTCGGTATATGCCGACATGGAAGAACTGGAATATGCGATGTTCAATATCAACCGGAGCATCGATATCTTCGAAAAGCACAGGATCCTGGACTGGTTGGCCTTTGCGTACGAAACCAAAGGGAAGGTGTACCTTAAAAAATACGACCATAACTGGGCCTTGTACTGGTACCACCAGAGCGAATTGCTCCACAAGGAACTGGACGACGACCGCGCCCGGATCGACTTGTACAACGGGATGGCGGAAGCGTATTTTGGCCAGGAAAACGACACCCTGGCCACCCGGTACGCCACAGAAGCATTCCGGATCAGCCAGAAAATCAATTTTGTGGAAGGACGGCAGAAATGCGCCCGGACCCTCTACCGGATTTTCCGCAAGAAACAGGATTACGCCACCGCCCTCGCCTACCATGAACTTTACCAGGAGCTCTCGGATTCCCTGAGCCGCAATGAGAATAAACAGAGTCTTAGCCTGCTGAAGACCAAAACCGAGTACGAAAAACAAAAAGAAGCGCTCATCAGGGAAAACGAAAAGGCCCTGGCCCAGCAAAATCGCTATATCAAGGCCGGAACGGTGCTATTGCTTATCGCCCTGTTGATTATCTACCTGGTGGCCAGGGGCAAGAAGCTGCAACACCGCCTGACAGAGGAATTACAGACCAAACAGGATATCCTCGAGAAACGTAGGGCCGAATTACAGGCGAACAACGAAACCAAAACCAGGTTGTTTTCCATCATTGGCCACGACCTCCGCGGGCCGATTGGCGCCCTGAAGGATTTGCTGCTCATGCTCAAAAACGGGGAGGTTTCGGGTGAAGAATTCCAGGGCTTCCTGCCCAAATTGCGGTCCGACGTTGACCATATTTATTTTACCCTCAACAACCTGCTATCCTGGGGCCAAACCCAAATGAACGGCTCTGTGACCAAACCGGCTGCGGTACCCCTGGAGCATATCATTTCCGAGAACATCAACCTGCTATCGGAAATCGCCGATAACAAATCCATCAGGGTGGTCAGTAAGGTAGGTGCCAATACCCTGGTCTGGTCCGATCCCAACCAGGTGGATATCGTGGTGCGCAACCTCATCAGCAATGCCCTGAAATTTACCCCCGAAAATGGCATGGTCACCCTTGAAGCTCAAGAGGAAAAGGAGCAGTGGCTTATTTCCATCCGCGATACCGGGGTGGGTATGGACCGGGTTACCCTCCAAAAACTATTTGGGGAACACACCAACCATACCACCTATGGGACCGCCAACGAAAAAGGGACGGGCCTGGGACTTTCCCTATGTAAAGAAATGATAGAGAAAAATAACGGCAAAATATGGGTAGACAGTATGTTGCGAAAAGGTAGCACCTTCTATTTTACGCTGCCCAAAGCCAACAAGAAATACAGCCAGGCCGTTTAAATAAGGGCATCCAGGGACCGCACGGCGACGGTCCGTTCCACGGTAAAACCTTCCGCATACTCCACCCCGATAAGCCTTCCCAGGTCCCTTGCCCGATAGGTAACACTGTCGAGGAAATTCCGGCTGCTGATCGGGGTATCCGGTTCCTTGCTTTCGGGATCGTAAAACTGGGAATCATAGGCGCGGATAGCTTCCAGCTTCTTTTCCATAAACCCGCTCACATCGACCGCGAAGTCGGGAACCAGGTTTTTCCACTGGATATAGTGGTAGACCTGTTTCGGCCTCCAGGGCTCCTGCCACTGGTCATCCCCATCCAGGCAGGTATCGATCTTTACCAGGCCTGACAGGAAACAGGCGTCACTGACCAGGGAACTACCCCTGGCATGGTCGATATGGCGGTCTTCCACGGCATTGCAAAGCACCACCTCGGGTCTGAACCGCCTGATTTGCCGGATCAGGGCCAGTTGGTGCTCCGTGTCATTCCGGAAAAACCCGTCCTGGAATTCCATATTTTCGCGGATGGCCAGGCCAAGTATGGCCGCGGCTTTCCGGGCCTCCCGGTCGCGGATCTCGGCAGTGCCACGCGTCCCCAGTTCCCCGCGGGTCAGGTCAATGACCCCAACCCGTTTGCCCCGGGCGATTTCCATGGCTATCGTGGCCCCGGCGCCCAATTCAGCGTCGTCGGGATGCGCGCCAAATACAAGTATGTCTAATTTCATTCAAAAAGAGATTTTCAAGCCTTTTGATGGGTCGGTACCACACCGGTCTTTGCCCGCTGGAGGGCCTGGTCCAGGTCGGCACTGAGGTCCTCCAGGTCTTCAATGCCCACGGAAAAACGGACCAGCCCATCCCTGATTCCCGCCTCCTCCCTTTGAAGGGGGGTCAACAATGCATGGGAGGTCTGCGAAGGTGCCAGCAGGGTACTTTCCACCCCCGCCAGGCTCATAGAAGCTTTGATCCACTTTAGGGCACCCATGAATTCGCCCAGGTCCAGCCCGGGGGCCAGCTCAAAGGAAAGCATCCCTCCGAAACCGCGCATCTGTCGGCAGGCCAGGTCGTGGCCGGGGTGGTCTTCCAGCCCGGGATAATAGACCCGGTCGATGTCGGGGTGGCGGCTCAAAAACCGCGCGAGTTCCAAAGCATTGGCGTTCTGTGCCCTGACGCGCAAGCCCATAGTCTTCAGGCTCCGCTCGAGGAGCCAGACGGTAAAATCGCTCAGGCTTCCCCCCAGGTTTTTGGCCAGGTGGAAGATTCGGTCCATATGTTCCCGGGTCGCTGCGACGGCCCCGGCACAAATGTCGGAGTGCCCCCCCATATACTTGGTGGCACTGTGGATAATAATGTCTATGCCGAAATCCGCCGGGTTCTGGTTCACCGGGCTCGCAAAGGTGTTGTCGATCATGGTGGTGATCCCCCGGGCACGGGCAATCCGGCCCACCGCTTCCAGATCCGTCAGGGTAAGCAGGGGGTTGGAAGGGGTCTCCAGGTAGATCACCCGGGTATTGGGGCGAATGGCGTCCTCAAAGGATTCCGCCAGGGTATCGGCGATGAAGGTGTATTCGATGCCGTACTTGTGGAACTCCTCTACCACAAAATTATAGGTGCCCCCGTAGATTTGCTGAGGGAGAACCACGTGATCCCCCTTTTGCAGGAAGGCCAGCAGGGAGGTGCTTACCGCCGCCATGCCACTGCCAAAGATCAGTGCCGCCTCGCAATGCTCCAGGGCCGCGATCTTCCGGCAGAGGGCCTCCTGATTGGGGGTGTTGAAATACCTGGGATACCGCTTTATGTCCACCCCTTCATAGGCATAGGACGTGCTCATGTACAGGGGGGAAACGGCCCCTTTGAACTGATGGTCTTCCAGTTCCCCGACATGGGTGCATATGGTGTTGATCCCTTTTGTGTTTTTTTCCATAAGAAACAAGCCTAAGATGTAAAGGTACTAATTCCCCGATGGGCATGTGCGCCGTATGCGACTACAGGGCGAACAGGGATGCCCCCGTGCGTGTAAGGCCTAGCCCTTCGGGTCGGGTTCTGACCCGTAGAGCACCCGGTATCGCCACCTGCTGATGACCCCGAGCACCATAACCCCTGCCAGGGTATACCAGACAAAGGTGGGAGTAATGACCTGGTCCCCGCTGGCGTAACTATGCAGGCCTACCAGGTAAAAATTAACCCCGAAATAGGTCATCATAATGCTGGAAAAGGCCAGGATACTGAGGAAATTAAAGGTCCACAGGCCCCTTAGCCCGGGAACCAGCCGGGTGTGGATCACAAAGGCATAGACCAGGATGGAGATCAGGGCCCAGGTTTCCTTGGGGTCCCACCCCCAGTAGCGGCCCCAGCTTTCATTGGCCCATTGCCCACCCAGGAAATTCCCAATGGTAAGCATGACAAGACCGATGGTTAAGGCGAGTTCATTGATAATGGTGAGCTCTTTGAGGTTGAGTTTCATTTTCTCCAGGTTTGCCCGCGTAGTAAGCAAAATCAAGAGCAGCGAGACCACCCCGAGGATCATCCCCACCGTAAGCGGCCCATAGCTGGCCACGATGACCGCCACATGGATCATCAGCCAGTAACTATCGAGTACCGGCTGGAGGTTGGCAATGGCCGGGTCGACCCAATTCTGGTGGGCGATCCAGAGCAACATGGAAGTCACAAAAGCCGAGGCCGCAATGGTCATGTCACTTTTACGCCCCAGCCACAGGCCCATCCCCATACATGCCCAGGAGACGTACAGGATGCTTTCGTAGGCGTCGCTCCAGGGGGCGTGCCCGGAAATATACCACCGGACCCCAAGGCCTGCGGTGTGCCAGATAAAAAACAGGACGATCACCCCTTTGAGGAAATACGTCCCTACCTCCCACAACCTCCGTTCCCGGAAGATGCGGAAAACAAGGATAAAAAACAGGGAAATCCCTACCAGGGCATAGTATCTGTACAGCCGGTTGTAGATGTCAAGTCGGTTGTACAGGACCTCCGCCTTTACCTTGTCTTCCGAAGGCAGCACCTCGCTGCCGTGGTTCTCCTGGTTTTTCCGGAAAGCGCCCAGCATTTTCGTCGCTTCCGAATAATCGCCGTTCTTAGCGCCCTCTTCAAGGGCCATCAGGTAAAAGGGGACGGAATTTTCGATAAAGTTCCCATAGAGCGAATCGGGGACGGCAAACCTGCCGCTGCGGTACTCCAGGGAGGAGATCCATTTGTTGTTGTCGTCGTTCAGCAAGGGGAAAATCCTCAGGATTTCCCCGCTGAGGGCCCGGTTGAGCAGGTTCAGCCTGATGTAGGCGTCCTTGAAATCCTGCTGGAACTTGTTCGGCGTGTTGGTGGTGAACGCTTCCTGTAAAACTGGGTCGAGCTTGTTTTTTCCCTGGTCGTCAAAGAAATCGATAAGCCTCACATAGCGCTGGTCTTCCGGCACGCCGATAAGGTGCCTGATGCTATCGTTCTGGGCTTTTTTGTCGATGGCGATGAATTCGGCCACCGTCCAGAGGTTTGGCCGCATCATCATGGAAAGGAGCACCTGGTCGGGCGTCAGCCCAAGGTAACGGTCCTTCAGGCTCAGTTTGCGAAGCAATTCGGAGGCAAAAGTATTGATGGGTTTCATCCGACCACCCTCGTCCTGGATGACCAGGTGCCCGAACCGGGCGGCCTCCTCGACACTGACTGCCGTGGCCAGGATCAGGGAATCCACCATCTCTGGCGCGGGAAGGGGGGCGTGGTTGTGGTCCTCCTGAGGGCCTTCCTGTTGGGCCCCCGCCAGGAAGGCCGAAAGCAGGAACACTACGGTCAGGGCCCTCTTTTTGCGGGTGACATTGTCGAGCATCCTCGCCAGGTCCCTGAAGCGCGTCTTCCCGAAGAACATAATGCCCAGCAGGCCCATGTAGAGCAAAAAGTAACCGATGTAGGTGATCCAGGTGCCCCAGAAATCGTGGTTTACCGAAAGGACGGTCCCTTTTTCATCGGGGTGGAAACTGGCCTGGAAAAACCGGTACCCTTTATGGTCCAAAACGTGGTTCATGTAAATGTCGTAATCAAAGGTCCGCTCGTCGTTAACGGTGATTTTGCTCATGAAAGACGAATAGGCCTTATCCGTACCCGGGTATTTTTCCGCAATAAAGTCGTTCAGGGTGATGCTGAAAGGGAGTTCCCGGATTTTGGAGCCGTATTTCATGCGGAAGGTAAGGTCGCCCAGGGCGAACGGATCGCTGAACTGGGAACGCCCCTTGCTCCCGAGCAGGGCCTTCTTTACGCTTTTGCCCTGGGAGGAAACAGTTACGATCAGGGCGTCCGGGTCGTCTTCGGACGTTTCCCCCTCCGGGATTTTAACGGCCTGGAAGGAGCCCCGTACAGGGGGCTGCGGAAGCACAAACTGCATGCTCCCAAGGGTATAGAGCGAGCGCAACATCAAAGGTTGCAGGCTGTCTTTCACCACGGCACCGCTCAACTGGTCCGCCATGCGAAGGAAACTGCCCTCAAAGGGGGTGTTGATGGTAAGTTCTTCCCCGTTTTGCGTAATATTCACGGCCCCTGCCACAGGATTGTTTAAGGTGAAAAGGACATTATGGATGTTGGCCACCTTGCCTTCCTCCAGGTAATGGTCGTGGCGCGAGCCCCCGCCGGCCTCCACAATTTTGAGGAACCGGGGGCCGGTTTCATCCGGGACCACCTCCAGGCGGGCCCCTTCTATGAAGCCCTCGAAGGAAACCTCGAAGGGCAGGCCATTGAAGTCCTCTTTCCAGGGCAGGTTGGACTGCAACGCCTGTTCCGTGACAATCAGGTCATCTTCAAGGACCTTTCGCCTCGGTTCCCCGTCAATTTCCCCGTCGACGAAAACCGTCAGGTAGGTCCTGTCGGAGTAGAATACCTTTTCGGTTTCCCCCTCGCGGATGGGCATCATCCCCTCATAGCTGATATACCGGGTTACAAAGGCCCCTACGATGATGAGGATCCAGGAAACGTGCAACAGGAGCACCGCCCATTTTTCCCTCCGCAAGAGGTTATACCTTTTAATGTTTCCGATAAAATTGATTACAAAAAGGGCCATAATGGCTTCGAACCACCAGGCGTTATAAACCCAGATCCGGGCCGTTTCCGTACTGTACCAGCTTTCTATAAAAGTGCCCATCGCCATGGCGACCCCCATTACCAGGAACAGGGCGGCCATAAGTCGGGTCGAGAAAAGTATTTTATTCAGGGTATTCCACATGTGCGTTTCGGGTATTTGAGGAACAAAATTACGGCAATTAAGGGAAAAAACAGGTGCCGGCAAACGGTTCCCGAAGGGTTCAGCGGAAAAAGCCTTCGGGGACGCCACGGTCCTGAGGCCTGGATGCCCTTTCGCAGGCCCTATGCCTGCGGCTCCATTTCAAAGGGCCCTGTGAGGGGTAAGTCGTCGTTTTTTACCGTCTGGCCTGCCGGCATCGGATTATATGGCTATTTTTGTGTTATGCTGCGCGTGGTCCTTATCGGAAACGGGAATGTGGCCTACCACCTCCACAAAGCCCTGTCGAATTCCCCGGTCGTGTCTTTGGAATACCTCGCGGCGCGGAGGCCATCAGGTTTTGAGGGCTTTGATCCGAACATCCCCAGGGGGTACCTGGCCGACCCCCTTCCGGAGGCCGATTTCTACCTGGTGGCTGTTTCAGACAAGGCAGTAGCCGGGGTTGCGCGTATGCTGGCCCCTTATAAAGGAATGGTATGCCATACTTCGGGGGCCCTTGGGCTGGAAGCCCTTCGGGAAAATGTGAGAAAAGGGGTGCTTTATCCCTTACAAACCTTTTCCCGTGACCGGGAAATTGATTTCTCCAAGGTACCGCTGTGCATCGAAGCCGGAAATGCCGGGGATGCCCGGTTGCTGATGCGCCTCGCCGGGGCGCTCAGCGGCCATGTGGTGGAAGCAGACTCGAACCTGAGAAAACGGCTCCACCTGGCCGCGGTTTTCCTGAACAACTTTTCCAACCACATGGTGCACCTGGCGGAAGCCCTGTGCCAGAAGGAGGGGCTCCCGGACCAGGTTTTAAAGCCCCTCCTGGAAGAAACCTTTGAAAAACTCAGGGTGATGCCCGCCTACGAGGCCCAAACCGGGCCGGCCCGGCGCGGGGACCGGGAAAGCATGGACGCCCACCTCCTTCTGCTCGATGATCCCATGACCCGGGAAGTATACCGCCTGATTTCAAAATCAATCCAGCGTACCTATGATAAGTAAGAACTACAAGGAACTCCTCCAGGACATCACCACCTTCATTTTCGATGTGGACGGGGTGTTTACGGACAGTTCCGTTTTGATCACCACCCGGGGCGAATTGCTCCGGAAAATGAGCGTGCGCGACGGCTATGCAGTCAAAGTTGCCCTGGAGCGGGGGTACCGCATCTGCGTCATCAGCGGGGGTACCAATGAAGGGGTACGGGAGCGCCTGCGCGCCCTGGGGGTCACCGACATCTACCTGGGGGCTTCCTTTAAGGAGGAAACCCTGAGGGATTACCTGCTGGATTACGGGATTGAGGCGCGGGAAGTGCTTTATATGGGCGACGACATCCCGGACCTCCCCGCCATGCAGCTTTCGGGGATCGTTGCCTGCCCCCAGGACGCCGTGCCGGAGGTAAAGCGCATTTCGCATTATATCTCGCACCTGGCGGGGGGCGGGGGCTGCGTTCGGGATATCATCGAGCAGGTCCTTAAGGTTCGGGGCGACTGGCATGCGCACTTCAACGCAGCGAACGACTAGTGGGGCAGGAAGCCACTATACAACCCCCCAGGTTGATCCTGGGTTCCGCTTCCCCGCGAAGGAAAGCCTTGCTGGAAGCCATGGGCCTGCATTTCGAAGTACACCCTGCCCACATAGACGAAACCTATCCCACAGGGCTTTCGGGGGCGGAAATCCCGGAGTATTTGGCCACCCGGAAAGCCATGGCCCTGAGCGAATACCATGCAGCAGGGACCGTGGTCCTGACGGCAGATACCATTGTCTGGCATCAGGGCATGGTGCTGGAAAAGCCCCCGGGCGTGGCCGCGGCCCGTGAAACGCTGAGGCAACTTTCAGGGACCTGGCACGAGGTATTCACTTCCGTCTGCTTCAGCGGCAAGGGCTTCCTGGAGGTAAAACACGCCTGCACGGAGGTGAAATTTTCAGCCCTGGACGATACCCTCATCGAAACCTACCTGCGTAAGGGACACCCCCTCGACAAAGCCGGGGCCTATGGCATACAGGAATGGATCGGCCTGGTAGGGGTGGAAGAAATCAGGGGTTCATATACCAACGTGGTCGGGATGCCCACCCAGGTCGTTTACAAAACGTTAAGGGACATGGCAGGCCGCTATTTTTAGGGTACTTTTGATAAAAAGACGCCATATGCCCGCTGAGAAAAAGAACTTCCCCTTTCCATATTTCCTAACCGCCCTTATGCTTTTCGGGTGTGGCGAGCCCGAAAAAGCACCCTCTGAACCTGTTTTGCCGGTAGCGGCCGCCAAACAGGAACCCCTCCGCCCGAGGCCACTGAGCGAACCTTTCCGGGAATACTGGTATGCCGGGGTGGCCGAGGTGAGCAGCTACGCCCTGCAGCAGGCCCGGTACGGGGAATTGCGCGACGGGGAAGCGGTACTGATTTACGTGACTGAGCCCTTCAACCTGCAAAAACAGGTGAAGGCTGACCGCGACGGGGAAGGCACTGCTTCGGTCTTAAAATTGAACCGGGTGGGTAAATTCCTGACCGGGGTGTACCCCTACTCCCTCATGAGCAGTATTTTTTACCCGGTGGCCGATACCGGGCATGCCCTGAAAATCACCACCTCCATCCAGGAATGGTGCGGCCATGTCTATATGCAGCTGAACAACCGGGATTCCTTTGAAGTACAATCCCACAGCTATTTTGAAGGGGAAGCCGACCAAAGCCTGTCTTTGCCAAAATCCCTGCTGGAAGACGAACTTTGGACCCGGCTCCGGTTCCGCCCCGACTCCCTGCCCACGGGGACCCACCCGGTGGTGCCTTCCCTGGAATTCCTGCGCCTGAAACACCAGCCGGTAAAGGCCTACACGGCAAACCTTACCTTGTCGGAACCAGGCCCGCAGCGGACCTATACCCTCACCTACCCGGAATTAAACCGGACCCTTCAAATCCATTTCGGGGGGGATTTCCCCTATCCCGTGGAGGGCTGGACGGAAACCACGCCATCCGGATTCAGGCCCGACGGCCCGATGATCACCACCACGGCCCGGCGGAAAGAAACCCTCAGGACCCCTTACTGGCAGAAAAATTCCAATGCAGACGTATCTTTGCGCGATTCCTTAGGACTACACCTGCCATGAAAGACCTCTTGCTAACCTATCAAAGCGAAATCGTCAGGACCTTCCTGACCTTCCTGATCCTGGGCATTACCCGCTTTATTTCCATAAAGGCCATCCGCAAGGTCGGGCGCATCAGCGACATCCATGAGATCCGCACCCGGTTGATCGTCAAATACGTAGTCATCGGGCATTCAATCCTGTTTCTGGCGGCCCTGCTGCTGATCTGGGGGGTGAGCATCAAGGACCTGGGCCTGATCCTCTCCTCGGTACTGGCCGTGATCGGGGTAGCCCTTTTTGCCTCCTGGTCTATCCTGAGCAATGTGACGGCCGGGGTGATCCTGTTTTTCTCCTTTCCCTTTAAAATTGGTGACCGCATCAGGGTTTGGGACAAGGAACTGGAATACCATGATGAATTTATCATCGAGGATATTAAGGCCTTCCACGTACACCTGCGCAAACCCGACGGGGAGCTGGTCACCTACCCGAATAACCTGCTGCTTCAAAAGGCAATTTCCCTGCTGGGGCCCCTGGAGGAAGAACCAGAGGGAAGCGAGGCGGTGTAGGTGTTAAAGAAGTTCTAAAGTACCGGGGCCGCTGCCATATCTTCCTATCTTTGGGAACCGACTAAACCTTTCCCGATATGCGTGTTTTCCTGCGGTGGGTCCTCCTGGGGATCATCCTCCTTCCCCTTGCGGGAATAGGGCAGCCCCATCAGCCCCCGTCTTCCGTAGCCCTTTACAACGACCTTCAAAAACTCAATTTCCTGGGATCGGCCCTCTATATCGCCGCCCACCCCGACGATGAGAATACCCGGCTGATCGCCTACCTTTCCAACCACGTCCATGCCCGTACAGCCTATCTTTCGCTCACGCGGGGCGACGGGGGACAAAACCTGATCGGGACGGAGCTCAGGGAACTGCTGGGCGTCCTTCGCACCCAGGAGCTCCTGGCCGCACGGGGCATCGACGGGGGGGAGCAGTTTTTTACACGGGCCAATGACTTCGGGTACTCCAAACACCCCGATGAAACCCTCCGGATCTGGGACCGGGAGGAGGTCCTCTCCGATGTGGTCCGCGTGATCCGGACCTTCCGGCCCGACGTGATCATCAACCGTTTCGACCACCGCACCCCGGGAAGCACCCACGGCCACCATACTTCTTCGGCCATCCTGAGTACGGAGGCCTTTTCCCTGGCTGCAAGCCGGGAGGCCTTTCCGGAACAACTGAGCACCCTTGATCCCTGGCAGCCAAGCCGTTTGTTTTTCAATACCTCCTGGTGGTTTTACGGAAGCCCGGAGCGTTTTGAGAAGGCCGATAAATCGAGGCTGATCGGGCTGGATATCGGGGTGTATTACCCGGAGCGCGGCCTTTCCAACAACGAGATTGCCGCCATGGCCAGCAGCCAGCACCGATGCCAGGGATTCGGGAGGCCCAATGTCAGGGGCTCCGAAATGGAATACGTTGAACTCCTCGAGGGCAGCATGCCCGCTACCCGGGACCTTTTTGAGGGCATTGACACCTCCTGGGGGCGCCTGGAAGGGGGAGCCCCCATTGGAGCCATCCTGGAAGGGGTTTCGGCCAATTTCAACTTCAGCGACCCCTCGGTGCACCTGCCGGAACTGCTTAAGGCCTACGAACTCCTGCAGGGCCTGGAAAACTCCCACTGGAAAAGGCTTAAAACCGAAGAACTCACCGCCCTGATCGCCGGGGTTTCGGGCCTGTACCTTGAAGCTTCCTCCGTCGCTCCCTCGGCAAACCCGGGGGAAACCGCCCCGGTGCAGATCGAGGCGATCAACCGGTCAAAATGGTCCATGGAACTCCGCGGGTTCCAACTCCAACACGGGGCCTCCGCCGATAGTGTCATTAGCCTGCCCGCGAACCAGCGGGTGCTCCTGGATGCCTTTGTAACCGTGCCTGAAAACCATCCGGATACGTCGCCCTACTGGTTACAGCAACCGGGCAGCCTCGGCATGTACTCCGTCCCTGACCCTTCCCTGATCGGGAAGCCGGAGACCCCGCCTGCTTTTACCCTTACGGCGTCCCTCCGGGTCGAAGGGGTACTCATCCCGTTCCAAACCCCGGTGATCCACCGGTATTCCGAGCCCGACAAAGGGGAGCTCTACCGTGCCTTTGACATCGTCCCAAAGGTCACCACCGCTTTTGACGAGCAGGTGGTCCTTTTTCCTTCGGCCCATCCCCGGCAGGTACAGCTGACCGTAAAGTCGCAGGCTGAGCGGGTCCGTGGGACGGCTTCCCTTCAAATCCCCCCGGGGTGGAACATGGAACCAAAAGAACACGAGTTTTCCATTGAAGGAAAGGGAAACGAACAAATCTTTCGCTTTACCCTGCTCCCGCCTTCAGGGGAAGCAGAGGGCTTTGTGACGCCCCGGGTGACACTCGATGGGGCTGATACGGGATACGACCGGGAACTGATCACCATCGCCTATGAACACATCCCCACCCAGGCGGTCCTGCTACCGGCCAGCCTTAAAATCGTGCGCCTCAATGTGGAAAAGGCGGGGCAGCATGTCGGGTATGTTATGGGGGCCGGGGATGCCATCCCCGAGAACCTGGAAGCCATCGGCTATACCGTGCACCCGATCACCCCTTCGGAAATTACCCGGGAATCCCTGAAGAAAATGGATGCCGTGGTTATGGGGATCCGCGCGTACAATGTTTTGGATGAGCTTCCTTTTAAGCAAGAGCTCCTTATGGACTATATCCGGGAGGGAGGTACCCTGGTGGTGCAATACAATACCAGCGGCCGTGGGTCTATGGACTTCAGCGACATGGCCCCCTACCCGCTAAGGCTTTCCAGGGACCGGGTGTCGGACGAAGCCGCCCCCGTACGCATCCTGGACAGCCAACACCCTGTGCTGAACTTTCCGAACCCAATAGATGCGGGCGATTTTGACGGATGGGTTCAGGAACGGGGCCTTTACTTCCCGGATGAGTGGGATGGGGCTTATACCCCCCTGTTGTCGATGAACGACCCGGGAGAATCCCCCAAGGAAGGTGGCCTCCTGGTGGCCCGTTACGGAAAAGGTCACTACATTTACACAGGTCTGAGTTTTTTCAGGGAACTCCCTGCCGGGGTCCCCGGGGCCTTCAAACTATTTTCAAACCTGCTTTCCATTGGGAAGGCACCCTCAAAAGAGCGCAGTGGAGCTAAAGGATGAAATGAAAGAAAAGATGGTTTGGAAACGGGAGTACACCCTCGTCCTTATCCTCAATGCGCTCTATATCCTGGTCTTTTACTTCATCATGACCGCGAACGCTTGATATGGCTGCAATCGATTGGATCATCCTGTCCACTACCCTCCTGTTTATTGTGGCCTATGGGGTATGGAAGACCCGGGGCAGCCAGGACGTGGATGACTATGTCCGCGGCGGCAACCAGGCTAAATGGTGGACCGTAGGCCTTTCGGTAATGGCCACCCAGGCCAGCGCCATCACCTTCCTCTCCACCCCCGGGCAGGCCTTCCACGACGGGATGGGGTTTGTGCAGTTTTACTTCGGCCTTCCCCTGGCCATGATTATCATCTGCCTGGTCTTCGTACCCATATACCACCACTTAAAGGTCTATACGGCGTATGAATTCCTCGAAAAGCGCTTCGACCTGAAAACGCGTACCCTCACGGCCATCCTCTTCCTCCTGCAGCGGGGCCTGGCGGCAGGGATTACCATTTTCGCCCCGTCCATTATCCTTTCCGCCGTGCTGGGATGGGACCTGAGGACCCTGAATATCATCATTGGCATTTTGGTGATCATCTACACGGTTTCCGGGGGTACCCGGGCGGTGAACGTGACCCAGAAACAACAAATGTTCATCATCATGCTGGGGATGTTCATGGCATTTTTCTTCATCCTGGGTTACCTGCCCGCCGACATCACTTTTGGAAAGGCCCTGAAGGTGGCCGGGGCCAGTGAAAAGCTCAATATCCTCAACTTCGATTTCGATACCGACAGCAGGTATACCTTCTGGAGCGGCATCACCGGGGGGATGTTCCTGATGCTGGCCTATTTCGGGACCGACCAGAGCCAGGTGCAGCGTTACCTTTCCGGCAAATCGGTAAGGGAGAGCCAGCTCGGGCTTATTTTCAACGGGCTATTGAAAATCCCCATGCAGTTCTTCATCCTGTTGGTGGGGGTAATGGTTTTTGTCTTCTACCAGTACAACGCATCTCCCCTGAACTTTAACCCTGCAGCCACACAGGCAGTGCAACAGTCTGAATTTGCGGAGAATTACGGCCGACTGGAGGAAGCCCACAAAGAGCTGGAGAAGGAGAAAAAAATGGCCCAGGATGCCTTTTCCAAGGCCCTGGACCTAAAGGAATACAATACCACGGTCCAGGCCAAGCAGCAAATTATGGCCATCAATAAAATAGAACGGATGAATCGGGAAGTGGCCCGGGAACTCATCCTAAAAGCCGATCCTTCGGTGGAAACCAACGACAAGGACTACGTGTTTATCCACTTTATCCTGAATAACCTCCCCAGGGGCCTTATCGGCCTGCTGCTGGCCGTGATCCTTTCGGCAGCCATGTCGTCTACCGCTTCGGAATTAAACGCCCTGGGCACCATTTCGGCCCTGGACCTCTACAAGCGCAATAGAAAGGGAGAACGGGAACCCAAACACTATGTAAGGGCCTCCAAGTTATTCACCCTGCTTTGGGGGGTCATTGCCATCCTTATTGCCTGTGTGGCCAGCCTGTTTGACAACCTTATCCAATTGGTCAATATTATAGGGTCCATCTTTTACGGCAACGTGCTCGGGATTTTCCTGCTGGCCTTTTTCTTCCGGTACGTACGGGGCAACGCCGTCTTTATTGCGGCCATAGTTACCCAGATCATGGTTATCATTGGCTTCCGGCTCGATTGGATGTCTTACCTGTGGCTCAACGCCTTTGGGTGTACCCTGGTCATCCTGCTGGCCCTGGTCCTGGAGGCCTTTGACCGCACCCTGAAGCCTCCTGCCCTCCCGGAATAAAAAACCCGGGCGACTGGCCCGGGCTTGGTAACAAAGGACTGAAATAACTTACATCGCCCCCCACTCCTTAAGGGAATCCTGGTTCATTTTTACATAGTCGGCATTGCCGGCTTTCTGTGCAGCGGCGAGGGATTTTTTGGCAGCCTCGATGGCCCCCTTGCGATCGCCCATTTTGGCGTAAATCAGGGACTGTTGACGGGCCATCCAATACGCGTCGGGGTTCATCGCCACCGCCTTGTCGACCCATTCCTTCGCCTTTGAAAGGTCCAGGCCTTCCTGGTAATAATAGGAGGCGGCGGAGAAATAATCATTGCCAGAAGGGCCGCCCATGGCCGCTTCGATGCTTTTCATGGCCTTGGCCTTTGTGGGGACTTCGAAAGGCACCTGCACCGTGGTGTTTTCCCAATGGATGCTCAGGGTGGCCCCGTTATTGGTAAGGTCATCCACCGTCATGGTAAAGGTTTCCACAGGCCAGGGGGTTTTCTTCACAGGAACGCTGGCCATCGCGGCAACCTTGGATTCGTCCCATTGGGCCGGGGTGCCCCAATTATCGGTATCGGAATAGAAATAGACTTCCCAGGCATCAGCATTGGGTTTGGTAAAAATGGCATAGGTGCCGGCTTTCACTTCTTTTCCTGAAATGGTCACCGCATCGCTGAAAGAAATCGTTGAATTGGCATTGGCCCCGGTGCGCCAAAGGGTACCATAGGGGACCAGGTCGCCGAAAACCGTACGCCCGCGCATCGATGGCCGGGAATAGGCAAGGGTCACTTCCGTGAGCCCCACCATTTGGTTCAGGGTGGACGCAGGGCTGGGTGCCGGGGTCTGGATTTGGGCATTTCCCCAGGGCGCCAGGGCTAAAGCCAGTAAAAAAAGCGTGATTTTTCTCATTGTTGAAGGTCTTTTAGGATTCCTTCAAAACTACTGAGAAAGGGAGGGGTGAATTGTTAAAAAAAACCTAAATAAGGGGCTGCTGCCCAAAGGGTTCAGTACCGGACAAAAGGTTTTGAAAGCCTCTGGCCCGGCAGGAAAACCGTGAGGTAATACACCGCCCGGCCCAATGCGGAAACATCGATTTGCCCGGGGACCACCCCCCTGCCCTGCTCCAGGACCACCAGCCGGCCCGCCGTATCGAAAATGGCCTGGGCCATAACGGGGGCGCCCGCCCCGAGTTCATAGCGGAGCAGGCCCGAATCGCCCGACCCGTAAAGGACCAACTCCCCGCCTTGCTCATTGGTGTCCGGACTGCTCCCGCTGCCCCCTCCTTCCCCCTCCGGATTTCCCGGGGGGTCCTGCGGAGGCTCCCCTATGCCGAGGTCAATGCGGAACAGCCCCCCCGGGAGCGTGCCAAGGGGGTTGGAAAAACGTTCGGTGCTTACGAACACCTGGCCCAAAGCCGTAGTCGCGATACCTTCTGCCTGGGCAAAACCGAAGTCCGGCACAAGGCGCTGAGAAGCTTCCGGGAACCCGCCCGCAGGGGAAGCGGCCGGCACGTGGACCAGAAACGGTTGGAGCCGGGTACTGTACCCCAGTAATAAAAAACCTTCATCCCCCGGGAGCGGGGTGGCCCCCGTAACCAGGCCCCCGGCCGGAAAAGCGGCCACCCGGGTGGCAAGGTGGCTCCCGGGGGCCTTCGGCACCCGAAACGCCACCGTCCCCTGGCCCTGCCATTGTTTGGTGAAAATCCAGAGGGCGCCCTCTGCAGCCAGCAGGGCTTCCGCGTCCCAATCGCTGTTTGCGGTACCCGAAAAGTCGGTTTGCCCTTCATATTCAAAGGAAATCACGGCTGCTTCCACCACATCGGCCGCCATAAAATCGGATTTCGAAATGCGCAGGACGCGCAGGTCCCGCCGGGCCCCCAGGTTATTCCCAATATCGGCGATATAAAGGAACTCCTCATCCTGTGCGAGGTCTTCCCAGTCGGTATTCACGGCGTTGGCCACGGTAACCCTGCGGACCAGCCGGAGCGAAGCGGTGTCGAGGACAAACAGGTCCGGGGTGTTCCCGGAATCATTGATGGTCACCCAATGTTCTCCCACGAGCAACAGCCCTGAACTTTCCTGTATGCCTTCGGGAAACTCCCCCTTCCAATGAACGGCCGGTTGCCCAAAGACCACTCCCTGGAAGGGACCTCCCAGCAAAAAATACACTAAAATCCACCAGGGCTTCATAAGGCCCTAAAATACAAAACCGGCCCGGATTTTAGGAAAGGAAACGGGAAAGCGTCCAATCCTGGCGATAAGGGGTACGCACGCTCCGGATTTATCACTTGTTTAACACAATAGATTTAATCTTAAACAAAATGAATGTATCTTTGCAAAAACAGCCATGAAACTCTATCGCTTATCCGCCCGACAGTTCCTGCCCATCCGCCCGGAAGAGGCCTGGGAATTCCTTTCAAACCCCGAAAACCTGCAGAAGATCACCCCTTCCCATATGGGGTTCCAGATCCTTTCCGGAGCCGACCAACCCATGTATCCGGGACAAATCATCCAATATACGGTTGCGCCTGTCAAAGGGGTTCGCATGCGCTGGGTAACGGAGATCACCCATGTAAAGGAAGGCGCTTACTTCGTAGACGAGCAGCGCTTTGGGCCCTATCGGCTCTGGCACCACAAGCACTTCATCGCCGAGGTGGAAAACGGGGTGGTGATGGAAGACCTCATCGATTATAAGTTGCCCTTTGGCCCCCTCGGCCTGCTGGCCCAGGCCCTTTTTGTAAAGAAACAACTCACGGGCATTTTCCGATTCAGGGAACGTGTGTTATCGGAACGCTTCGGTACCCTGCCGGGGAAACCCTCGACCCTGTCGATAGAAACCATATAAGCACCATGAAAAAGAACCTTTTGATTGTCGGCGGGTCTTCAGGCATCGGCCTGGAGCTCGTAAAACTCCTCAAAGACCAGTACCAGATTACCGTGGCCTCCCGGACTTCCGAAAAACTGGAAGGCCTGGGCGTTGCACACCTCCCGCTCGATGTCACCGCCGACGTCGTGGACCTGAGCGGCCTTCCCGAAACCCTGGATGGATTCGCCTACTGCCCGGGCAGTATCAACCTGAAACCGTTCCGGATGTTGAGCCCGGAAGCCTACCGGGAAGACCTGGAAATCAATTTCCACGGATTGGTACGCGTGCTTAAGGAAATCATGCCCCGCCTGTCCCCGGGGGCTAGCCTGGTGTTCTTCAGTACCGTGGCCGTGGGGAGTGGGATGCCCTTCCACACCAGCGTGGCCGCGGCCAAAGGGGCTGTGGAGGGGTTTGCGCGGGCACTGGCTGCGGAATATGCCCCCCAGTTCCGGGTGAATGTCATCGCCCCTTCCCTGGTCGATACCCCCCTGGCCGCCCGCTTGCTAAACAATGAGAAAAAGCGCGAAAACATGGCAGAACGCCACCCGCTGAAACGCGTGGGTACCCCGGCCGATATTGCCCGCATGGCTGCTTTCCTCCTCTCCGACGACAGCAGTTGGATGACCGGACAGGTCCTTGGGGTCGACGGGGGCATATCAAGCCTGAATATCAGTTAAGTGTCGCAACCCGTTGCCATTTTCTGGTTTCGCCGGGACCTCAGGCTCGAGGACAATCACGGTTTGCTACGCGCCCTGACGTCAGGGTTGCCGGTACTGCCCCTGTTCATTTTTGATCGGGAAATCCTCAGCGAACTGCCCCGGGCCGATGCCCGGGTGGGTTTCATCCACCAGCAGTTGCAGGAAATGGACCGCATTTTGAAGACAACGGGAAGCGGGATGCAGGTGTACCACGGGACCCCGCAGGAGGTTTTCAGGGCCCTCCTTTCCGAGCACCAGGTAAAGGCCGTCTTTACCAACCGCGATTACGAACCTTACGCCCGCAGGCGGGACAACGAAATAGAGGCGCTCCTACGCGATTCGGGAATCCCCTTCCACAGTTTTAAAGACCAGGTGATCTTTGAAATGGGGGAAATTGCGAAAGAAAACGGGGATCCCTACGTGGTGTACACCCCTTACATGAAAAAATGGAAGTCCGTTTTCGGGGCGGGCGCCCCGGGTAAACCCTTCCCCTCCGAAGCCCACCTGTCGGGCTTTTTAAAAGGGGCAGGGATCCCCTTCCCTTCGCTGCAGGAAATCGGTTTCTCCCCATCCCCATTGCGCGTGCCTGCATACAACCTTTCCGGTACCCTGGTGGAAAACTACGAAAAGACCCGGAACCTCCCGGCCCTGGAGGGTACCTCCCGGCTGGGGCCCCACCTGCGCTTTGGGTCCATTTCCATCCGCCAGGCCCTGGAAAAGGCCCTCAGGGCCGGAAATGAAACGTTTTGGAACGAACTCATCTGGAGGGAATTCTTCATGCAGATCCTCTGGCACTTTCCCCATACCGCCCGGGAAGCCTTTAAAAAACCTTACGACCGCATTGCCTGGAGGAACCGGGAAGAAGATTTCGAGCGCTGGAAAAACGGGCAGACCGGCTACGCCCTGGTCGATGCCGGGATGCGGCAGCTCAACCAGACCGGCTACATGCATAACCGGGTGCGGATGCTCGTGGCCAGCTTTCTCTGCAAGCACCTGCTGATCGACTGGCGCTGGGGGGAGGCCTACTTTGCTGAAAAACTCCTCGATTACGAAATGGCCAGCAATGTGGGCAACTGGCAGTGGGCCGCCGGGAGCGGGGTGGATGCCGCCCCGTACTTCCGCATCTTCAACCCCATGACCCAGGTGGAAAAATTCGACCGGGAAAAGCGTTACATCCGCCAGTGGGTCCCCGAATACGGCAGCCCGGAGTATCCTCCGATGATGGTCGATCACGCCATGGCCCGAAAACGGTGCCTGGAGACCTATAAGGCAGCCCTGGAATAAGCCGGCGCGGATTAAATCGGCAACGCTGGTTAGGGTAGGATATTTTTGGTAATTTTAGGGGCTGTCCCTCCCGGGGATGGCCCCTAACCAAAACCGCCCTTTCCCATGAAAAAAACCCTGTTTAGCCTTTTGGTCCTGTTCCCTGCCCTTGGGCTGTTCGGACAAAAGATGACCCCTGCCAAGAAAAGCATCCTCGCCTCAGTGGAAAAGCACCGGGAGGCCCTGATATCCATCAGCGACTCCATCTGGGCCATGGCCGAAACCGCCTTTCTCGAAACCGGATCTGCCGACCTTCTGGCAGACTATGCCGAACAAAACGGATTTAAGGTGACCCGGGGGGTCGCCGGGATCCCGACGGCCTTTACGGCCACCTATGGCAGCGGGGAACCGGTGATCAGCGTATTGGGGGAGTATGATGCGCTACCCGGCATTTCACAGAAGGCCCAGCCCGACAAAGCGCCCCTGAAGGAAGGGGCGGCCGGCCACGGTTGCGGGCATAACCTCTTCGGGACCGCCAGCCTGGCCTCTGCCATTGCGGTAAAGGAATGGATGGAGGAAAAAAAGATCCCCGGAACCGTTAAATTTTTAGGTACCCCGGCCGAGGAGAAATTCTTTGGGAAAATCTGGATGGTCCGCGAAGGCCTTTGGGACGATGTGGATGTCAACCTGAGCTGGCATCCCGGCGCCACCACGGAAGCGGATGTCCAAAGCACGCTTTCCCTGGTGGACTTCATCGTGGAATTCAAAGGGCAGGCAGCCCATGCCTCCGCCGATCCCTGGAACGGCCGGAGCGCTTCCGACGCCCTGGAGCTTTATACCACCGGGATCAACTACTACCGTGAACACATCAAGCCTACAGTGCGCATCCATTATCACATCCAGGACGGCGGCCAGGTGGTGAATGTGGTCCCCGACTATTCCAGGATCTGGGTTCGGGTACGCGACACGAAGCGAAGCGGGTTGATGCCCGTTTATGAACAGGTCAAAAAGATGGCCCAGGGGGCTGCCATCATGGCCAACGTAGACTATAATATTTCCCTGGTTTCCGGTATTTATGAGGTCCTGGTCAACCGGGCGGGCGGGGAGGTCATGCAAAAGAACCTGGAACTGCTGGGCCCCATTTCCTATACGGAGGAAGAAGAGGCTTTTGCGCGAAAAATCCAGGAAGCTACCGGGAAACCCCAGGTCGGTATGGACAGTGCCATTCGCCCCCTGGAAGAAACCCGGGAACACCCCGGAGGCGGCTCCACGGACGTGGGCGATGTCAGCTGGAATGTCCCCAACATCAACCTGGGGGTTACCGTGGCCCCCAAGGACACCCCATGGCACTCCTGGGCCGTGGTGGCCTGTGGCGGCATGAGTATTGGCCATAAGGGGATGTTGCAGGCTGCAAAAGCGCTGGGCATGACCATGGTGGACTTGTTTCAGGACCCGGCCCTGGTGAAAAAGGTGAAAGCGGAATACCAGGAGCGCAAAGGCGACGAGGTTTATGTGCCCAACATCCCGGACGGACCGCCCCCCCTCGAGGCAGCCCGTAAACAATAATCAGATATAAAGTATTAGGTTAATAAAACACTATAAAATACTATGGATCAAATTTCTGAACAGACAGAAGTACAGGTTGTGCCCGGCGGGCCCATCCTCGTAAAGGGAACACTCCGCGTAACCCAGGCCGACGGAAGCATTGAAACCCGGGAAGGGAATACCGCATTTTGCCGGTGCGGGGCCTCTTCCAAAAAACCCTACTGCGATGGCACCCACCGGAAAGTCGATTTTGAGTAAGCGGTGGGGGCTGGGGAGCCGCCTTTTTGCCCGGGCAAGGACAGGCCTCTTTTGTTTGGCCTTTTCCACCGCCGGGCTGGCACAGGACTTTCAATTCCAGGTCGACCATTTTGCCCTGGTAGTGGAAGACCTGCAGCAGGTGGGCGATTTCTACGGAGGGGTGCTCGGGCTCGAAGAAATCCCGCACCCGTCGGAGCCTACCGGCTTCCGGTGGTTTCGCATCCAGGGGGATACCCAGCTCCACCTGATCGGCAAGGAACGCGTGGCTAAAGAAGACAATAAAAGTGAGCACCTATGCCTTTCCGTAAACGACCTGGACCGGTTTATGGCGTTTCTCAATGAAAAAGGCGTGCCCTTCTGGGACTGGCCCGGACAAGAGGGTGCTGTGACCCTCAGGGCTGACGGGGTCCGGCAGATTTACCTCCGCGACCCGGAAAACAACTGGATCGAAATCAATACGGCCTCTTATGAGGGGGCGGGAAAGAATTGAACCCTAAATTTTTGCCTCTATGGCCTTAAAAACGTTTCCCCTGGGCTTTCCCTGGGATACTGCCGACCCTTTTTTGTTTTGTGTACACCACCTGGACCACTACCCCAGGGGCAATGCCGACCTGGGGCCCGATGCGTCCCTGGAAGGACGGCCTTTAGGCAATGATTTCACCCTGAAAGAGGGATGGCGCATGTACCACGGCCATACCGTACCCGGGTTCCCCTCCCACCCCCACCGGGGTTTTGAGACCATCACCATCGTTACCCGGGGGTATTGCGACCATTCCGATTCCCTGGGGGCCGCCGCACGCTTTGGGCAGGGCGATGTGCAATGGATGACCGCCGGGAGGGGGGTACAGCATTCAGAGATGTTCCCCCTGCTCGATCCCTCCGGGCCCAATACCCTGGAACTTTTTCAAATCTGGCTCAACCTGCCCCGGGAGCGCAAACTGGTCGAACCCCATTTCAAAATGCTTTGGGATGATTCCATCCCCCGGGTAACCGGACCCGGTTGGGAGTTGCGGCTGATCGCCGGTACCGTACAGGGGGTTACCGCCCCCGCCCCGCCCCCGGATTCCTGGGCTGCAACCCCGGAAAATGACGTAGTGGTTGCCCTGGTAACCCTGGAACCCGGAGCCGTTTTAGAAATCCCGGAAGGGGCGCCAGGAAGCCACCGGCGGATTTTCCTTTTCGAGGGAGGGGGACTTTCCGCGGAAGGACACCCCTTGCGGACCGGACAGGGAGCGGAACTACCCGAAAAAAGTGTGAAGGTTACCTGTGGGACCCAGGCCTGCCGCTTCCTCTGGCTGCAAGGGAAGCCTATTTCCGAACCGGTCGCCAAATACGGCCCTTTTGTGATGAATGACCCGGAAGAACTTAACCGGGCTGTGGAGGAATACCGCCTAACCCAATTTGGCGGATGGCCCTGGCCGTATCCCGACCACGTCCACCCGAAAGAAAAAGGGCGCTTTGCCCAGTATCCCGATGGCTCCCTGACGGAAAAATAACCCGGCAGCCTCAGACGCACTGCCCTTCGGCCTAATTTGGCCGACGGGAGGCCCTAAACCCGGGTAATTTGCGCCCCAATGGCGCGGAGCCGGGTATCTATAGCTTCATAGCCGCGGTCAATCTGTTCGATGTTGTGGATGGTGGATGTACCCCTGGCCGAAAGGGCGGCAATCAGCAGGGACACACCTGCGCGGATGTCGGGCGAAACCATGGTGGTTGCCTTCAGGATGGACTTGAAATCATGCCCGATGACCGTAGCCCTGTGGGGGTCGCAAAGGATGACCTTTGCCCCCATATCGAGGAGTTTGTCGACGAAGAACAACCGGCTTTCAAACATTTTCTGGTGGATCAGCACCTCGCCCCGGGCCTGGGTGGCCACCACCAGGATGATGCTCAGCAAGTCGGGCGTAAGGCCCGGCCAGGGGGCATCGGCGATGGTCAGGATAGACCCGTCTATGAAGTTCTGGATCTCATAGCCTTTTTTATGGGCGGGGATGACAATGTCATCGCCGCTTTTTTTCAGCGTTATCCCCAATTTTGCAAACACAGAGGGGATCAGCCCGAGATTTTCCCAGCTTACGTCTTTGATGGTGAGTTCGCTCCGCGTCATGGCCGCCAGGCCGATCCAGCTCCCGATCTCGATCATATCGGGTAACATGCGGTGTTCGGTGCCGCCCAGGGAGGTTACCCCTTCTATGGTCAGAAGGTTTGACCCGATCCCGGATATTTTTGCCCCCATGCGGTTGAGCATCCGGCACAACTGCTGGAGGTAGGGCTCACAGGCCGCATTGTAGATGGTAGTTGTCCCTTCGGCCAGTACGGCCGCCATGACGATATTGGCCGTGCCCGTAACGGAGGCTTCATCGAGCAGCATATAGGTGCCCTTTAATTTTTTGGCCTCCACCCCGTAGAAATGCTCTTCCCGGTTGTAGCGGAACCGGGCGCCCAGTTTCACGAACCCTTCAAAATGGGTGTCGAGCCGGCGCCTGCCGATTTTATCGCCCCCGGGCTTGGGGATATACCCCATACCAAAGCGGGCGAGCAGCGGGCCCACCAGCATAATGGAACCCCTCAGGCCCCTGCCGTCGGTCTTGAACTGCTCCGACTGCAGGTACCCCAGGTTGACTTCATCGGCACGGAAGGTGTAGGAACCTTTCCCCTTCTTCTGGATTTTCACCCCCAGGTCTTCCAGGATGCCGATAAGCTTGTTGACATCGAGGATATCGGGGATGTTGTGGATGGTTACCGCCTGCGGGGTCAACAGCACGGCACAAAGGATTTGCAGGGCCTCGTTCTTGGCTCCCTGGGGGGTGATTTCCCCATGAAGCTGGTGCCCTCCTTCAATTCTGAATGTTCCCATGGAGACTAATACCGCTTTTTGCCCCTGGCGGGACGCTGCACTTTCTTTCCGGTAAGGGCCCTGCCCGATTTGGCTGGCCGTTGTTGTTGCTGTTGCTGCTGCCTGAGGAACTGGTTGCTTTCGGTGAGGTTTTCCCCATCGGCCGCCAGGTCGATTTCCCCATTGCTCAGTTCGTGGAGGTGGGCAAAGATTACCTTGTCATCTACCATGTCCTTGTTCCAGTTCAGGTAGCATTTCTTCATGTGGTTGGCAATGGCCAGTTCCAGCCCGGCGCGTTTGTCACCCTTCTCCCACTTTACGGCCTCATCGATCATCCTTTTGATGTTGTTCCCGTAGAACCGGTATTTGGGAAAGTTCTGCGGGTACGCCAGCGGATCGGGCCTGGCCTGCAGCAATTCCTTGCTGGGGATCGGATAGGGCGAATCCACATCCAGTTTGAAATCGGACATGATAAACAGCTGGTCCCACAGCTTATGCTGGAAATCGGGCACGTCCCTGAGGTGGGGCTGCATATTCCCCATATGGCTGATGATGGCCCGCGCAAGGCGGTTCCTTTCCTCCCGGTCTTCGGTTTCCACGGCAAAGTCGACCATTTTCTGGAAATGGCGGCCGTACTCGGGGATATGGAGGTGCGGGCGTTCGGTATTGTACTGAAGGTTTTCTACTGCGTTCAAAGGTTAAAGGTGTATGTTTTAGGGCAACTCCCGGGGCTTCTCCCCGGGCCTGCAAAGTACCAAATTAAAATGATATGGCCATGTTCAGAGGGAGATAACTCCTTCTACCTTACCGACCGCCACGTATTTCTCGATGACCTGGTCGGGATGGTCGAAATAGACGGTTATCGACAGGCTGGTGTATTTGCCGGCCTTCGATTTTTTCGACTCCACCACGGCCCCGGTATTGTCGAAAATAGCCTGGATTTGTGCGATTTTCTCCGGATCGCTCGGAATGATGAACTTAAAGAGGTACTTGGAAGGCCAGTCGGTATCCTTGAGGAGTTCTTCCCTCAGGCGGCTGTAGAAGGCTTCCGGATCCTGCTGCTGCATTTTCTTTTTTTTGCAAATATACGGCAAACCAACGGGTTGAACGTGCCGGGCGGATTGCGTACTTTTGCCGGGAAGCACCCAGAAGGCAATGGCAAGGCGAATCGTTATCACAGGGGGGCCCGGGACGGGAAAAACCGCACTGGTCAGGGAACTGGAAGACCAGGGGTACCTTTGTTTCCACGAAATCATCCGGGAAATGACCCTGGAAGCCAAAAAAGGACAGGTCCTGGCCGAACCCCTTGTGAATCCCCTGGCTTTTGTTACCGATCCGTACGCCTTTAACCGGAAAATCCTCACCGGCAGGATACGGCAGTACCACCATGCATCCGAACTGCAGGAACCCGTTGTATTTTACGACCGTGGGATCCCCGATGTACTGGCCTATATGGACTATTTCGGACAGGGCTATAATGAAGAATTTACCCGGCCCTGCCAGGAGTTGCGCTACGACGCAGCCATCCTGCTCCCGCCGTGGGAGGAAATTTATACCCGCGACGAAGCGCGGCTGGAGAGTTTTCAGCAAGCCTGTGAGATCCATGAGTACCTGGCCCGGAGTTACGCGCAGTGCGGGTACCAGGTGCAGACCCTCCCGTCGGGACCCATAAAGGCCAGGGCCGATAACCTCCTGGAAATGATTCAGCAGTGGTATGGATAAACGCCCGGAGGAAATACTCGAACAGTATTGGGGCTACCCGGGCTTCCGGGGTTCCCAGGCGGAAATCATCGCCTCCGCCATGGCGGGAAAGGACGTAATCGCCCTGCTCCCCACCGGGGGTGGCAAATCCGTTTGCTATCAGGTCCCCGGACTGGCCATGCCCGGGCTGTGCCTGGTGGTTTCACCCCTGCTGGCGCTTATGGAAGACCAGGTTGCGGACCTGAAGGGCCGCGGCATAAGGGCCATGAGCCTTTCCGGAAAGCTCCGCCAGGCAGACTTGATGCGAAAGCTAGACAATGCCGAATTCGGAAATTTTGATTTTCTCTACCTGTCCCCGGAGCGGCTCGGGCAGGACCTTGTCCTTGAGCGCCTTAAGACCCTTGAGATAAACCTGATCGCCATAGACGAGGCCCACTGTATTTCGCAATGGGGGTTTGACTTTCGACCCGCCTACCGCAAATGCGCCGTATTGCGCGACCTGCATCCGGGCGTCCCCATGATGGCCCTGACGGCCACGGCCACCCCGGAGGTCCTCGCGGATGTCGAAAAATCCCTGGCCATGGAGGCGCCGCGCATCTTCAGGGATTCGGTCCACCGACCCAATATTGTGTATTCCCTCCAGCAGACCGAAGATAAAAACTACCGCCTCAGGAAATTGCTGGGGGAGCATCCGGGAAGTGCCATTATTTACGTGCAGACCCGGCGCGCCACCGTTACCCTTGCTTCCTACCTTTCCGGGCAGGGCATCCGGGCCGATGCTTTCCACGGGGGGCTCGACGGAGACCGGAAAAGCAAGTTACTGCGCGACTGGCAGGCGGGTTCCCTGCGGGTCATGGTCGCCACCAATGCCTTTGGGATGGGCATCGACAAGGCCGATGTGCGCCTGGTGGTACATTATGAAGTCCCGGAGACCCTTGAACACTATTTTCAGGAAGCCGGCAGGGCGGGGCGCGATGGGAATCCGGCCCGTGCCGAGCTGCTCCTCGCCCCAGGGGACATTGCCCGCAGCCGGGAACACTACCTCGGCAGCCTGCCCGAAGTCAGGGATGTGCTGAATACCTACCGGAAACTAAACGCGTACTTCAAACTGCCCTACGGGGAGCTGGCGGAAAGCCCTTTTTCCTTCCGCTTTGCGGATTTTTGCGAAACCTATCACCTGCCGGTGCCCGTAACCTTCAATGCCCTGGAGTTGCTCGACCGGCAGGGGGTACTCTCCCTTTCGCAGCAATTCTGGCAAACCACGCGGATCCGGTTTGTCTGTGGGAAAGAATCCCTTTGGAAGTATATGGAGACGTACCCCGGGCTGCAACCGGCCATACAGGTGCTGCTGCGCACCTATGGGGGCCTGTTTGATTTCCCGACCCCGGTGGATCTGCGCTCCCTGTCGGCCCGGTTGTCGGTATCGGAAACGACGTTGCTCGGGCAATTGAAGCAACTCGAAAAAGATGGCCTGGTGGAGCTGGAAACTGCCCAGGGCGACCTTGAAGTCCGTTTTCTGGTCCCAAGGGAAGACGAGCGGACGATCTTTGCCCTTTCGGGCTCCATAGAACAACGCCTGAAGGTAAAACGGGAAAAGGTGGCCCAGATGGCTGCCTACCTCACCAACGACCGCGTTTGCAGGCAGGTCCAGCTGCTGCGGTACTTTGGGGAACAGTCGGCGCAGCCCTGCGGGTCCTGTGACGTTTGCCTTGCCGGGAAACCCCTGGACGCCGGGGCACTCCTGGAGGTGGAAGAAGCCCTCCTGCACGCCCTCCGGCAAGGCCCGAAAACCTCGCGCGAACTCCTTCAATCCACCGGGCAGCCCGAAGCTGCGGCCCTGACTTGCCTGCAACGGCTCCTCCACAGGGGTACCCTTGTCCTCGGAGCCGAAAACCAATATTCCCTGCCATGAAAAACCCCCTTCGAATTGCCTTTATGGGAACCCCCGAATTTGCCGTAGCCTCCCTCAGGGCCCTGCTGGATGCCGGGTATGACGTCCCCGTGGTGGTTACCGCCCCTGACCGGCCTGCCGGCAGGGGCAGGAAGTTGCAGCCCCCGGCGGTAAAGGTCTTTGCCCTGCAACAGGGGATTGAGGTATTGCAGCCGGAGCGGCTTAAAGACCCGGGATTCCTCGAAAAGCTCAGGGAATCCGGGATAAACCTGCAAGTGGTGGTGGCCTTCAGGATGTTGCCCCGCGAGGTGTGGTCGCTTCCGCACTACGGGACCTTCAACCTGCATGCTTCCCTCCTGCCCGATTACCGGGGGGCGGCCCCCATCAATTGGGCGGTCATCAACGGAGAAACGCGAACCGGGGTGACCACCTTCTTTATCGATGAAAAGATCGATACCGGAAAAATCATCCTACAGCGGGAAACTGAGATCGACCCGGGGGAGAGTGCCGGGGAACTCCACGACCGCCTGATGCACCTGGGGGCGGGCCTGGTGGTAGAGACTACGGACCGCATTGCCGGGGGCACGGTAGAGACCCGCGTACAGAAACATCTGGAATCGGCCAAACAGGCCCCCAAACTGGACCGGGAGAACTGCCGGCTGACGTGGGCGGACCCGGCAACGCGGCTTTATGATAAAATCAGGGGGTTATCGCCCTACCCCGGGGCCTGGACCCTGTTGGAACATGGGGACGAACGGAACCCGGTGAAACTCTTTAAGGCGTCGGTGGCTGAAATCGACGAAGGAGGGGACCCCGGGCAAATCCGGATCCAGGGGCACCGGTGGTTTGCCGCCACGGGGGATGGCTGGCTTGAAATCCTGGAACTGCAACTCCCCGGCAAAAAAAGGATGGCCGCCAGGGAGGTCCTTAACGGTCTTGAGCTGTGCAGTACGTCGAGGTTTCTCTGAACCCCCGTCCTGCAAGGGTTTCCAAGGGACGCCCGGAATCAGGGCCTGTTATCAACAATGCTTCGAAGTTATTAACAAAATCGGGGATTTCCCCCGGTTTTACTTGCGTCACCCGCAAATCCGTATAATTTTGTTTGCGCTTTGCAATATATAACAACTCTTAATTCTTTTAAATTATGAACAAGACTGAATTGATCGACGCTATGGCTGCCGATGCCGGCATTACCAAGGCTGCTGCAAAAAAGGCCCTCGAATCATTCCTGGGCAACGTTGAAGGCTCCCTGAAAAAAGGAAACCGCGTTTCCCTGGTAGGATTCGGTTCCTGGTCCGTTTCCAAAAGGAATGCGCGCGAAGGAAGAAACCCCTCTACCGGAAAAACCATCCAAATCCCTTCTAAAAAGGTTGTGAAGTTTAAGGCTGGTTCCGAACTGAGCGACGCTGTGAACTAATTCAAAACTGGTTTTAACCCGTTTAAAAGCACCCTGAGGGGTGCTTTTTTTATTTTGTCAATTAAAGGGATTATCCTATTTTTAAGTAGATAAGCCGATTCCGACATGGTAGGTTTAAAGCCTAAAAAGGGAAAATTGTTGATTGCAGAGCCTTCCCTGACGGGGGATGTCTCCTTCAATCGTTCCGTGGTCCTCCTGGCCGAGCACAACCAGGAAGGTTCCGTGGGCTTTATCCTGAACAAGCCCCTGGACTACAGCATGAACGACCTGGTGGAGGAAATCGAGATCCCTTTCCCGGTATTCAACGGGGGCCCCGTAGAGCAGGACAACCTTTATTTTATCCATAACGTCCCGGAACTGATCCCGAATTCCATAGAAATTTCGGATGGAATCTACTGGGGTGGCGATTTCGAAGTTACGGTCGGCCTCATCAATTCCGGGAAAATCGGCCAGAACGAGATCCGTTTCTTCCTGGGGTATTCGGGGTGGGCCTCCCTCCAACTCGACCAGGAACTCGATTCGAAGTCGTGGATTGTGGTCTCCAACAAATACGAAAGCGGGATTATCCGCAAATCGACCCGGGCTTTCTGGAGGGAAAAAATGATGGAACTGGGCGGGCAGTACCTCCTGTGGTCCAACGCCCCGGAAAACCCCAGTTTAAACTAGGCCCCGGCAAGCACCAGCGCGTTTAGCCTTTGGGTGAAATATTCGGAGGCTTCCGTTCCATACACCGCCTTCCTGTATTGCGATACCGGCTGTATGCCCCCAAGGGGATCCAGCAGGAAGAGCTCATCGGCCTGCTGCAGTTCAAACGGGGAAACAACCTCCTCCACCAATTGATAAGGGCTTTCGGCCCACTGCTGCTTCAACAGGACCTTCCGCAATACCCCGTCGGAACACCCGCTGTCCAGGGGCGGGGTTTTAATCTGGTTTTCCCTCCTCAGGAAAAGGTTGCCGCCAATGCCTTCGGCCACTTCTTTCCGGTGGTTCAGCAACAGGCAGGTATCCAGCCCGTTATCCCGCGCATAAATGCTGGCCAGCACCTGCGGTAGTTTGCCCGTATGGTCGAGGCGCGACAGCCCGTCGGCCTGCAGGTAATAATCCCGGAACAGGTCAGCCGTATAAGGGGTGTCCCCCACGGTAAAGGTGGCTTGCCGCAGGGGGGTGGCTTCAATCAGGTACGAAACCCCAAGGGATTGCGGCAGGTACGCCCCCCCATCCTGCCTGAAAACGGTCAGGCGCACCCCGGCCGGCTTCCCGGAAAGCCCGGCCGCCATGAGGGTTTTTTCAATTTCTTCCTGGAGGAATTCGAGGGTAAACTCCATGGGGATCTCCATCCTCAGTTGTCGCATGGAAGCCATCAGCCTGAAATAATGCGCCTCCCAGAAAAGGAGGGCTGTCCCGGTCGTTCGAATCCGCTCGAAAAGGGCATCCCCATAGCGCAGGCCACGGTTCTGGTGGTTCAGGAAATGGCTGGAAGCGGGAAGCAGGTCCCCATTGAAATTGATCATAAAAAAAGCCTTGTAATGCAAGGCAAAGATACGGACTTCCTTCCGGAAGGATCAGGCCGACCCGAGCACTTGTTTCAGGTCCGATACCTGATTGGTCCACAGCATTTTGGATTCATCCACTTCATCTTCTTCTGCAAAGTCGGTAATGAAGAGGGAAACGTCCTTGGTGATCTCGTCCACCAGGATCCGCATTTCGAAATAGCACCCGTCCTCACTGGATTCCCAGCAGAACCGCACAAACTCATCCGTCTTGCGCTTCAGCAGGCGCGCATCTTCCTCTGACCCGTCCCAGATAAAGGTAAACCGCTCTCCCCTTGAATTTACATTGTCGGCAAACCATTCCGAAAGCCCGGAAGGCGTGGAGAGATATTGGAACAGGAGCTGTGGGGAAGACTGGATGACAAACTCTAGTTCAAATTTTTTTTTCTCGCCCATTCGAAAAGCAGTGTTTAGACTCCGGGCAATATATCGATTTATGGATGATAAAAAAATAATTCCAAAAAACTTTTTGGGCAGTCATTTTTGACCGGGCAAAAATAATCGAGTATATTTGCCCCCGCTTTAGGGGCTTTAGGGCCTTGTCCCAAGGGAGGTCCGCCTCCCTTAACAAAGCGATCCGGCGAGGTAGCTCAGGTGGTTAGAGCGCAGGATTCATAACCCTGAGGTCGGGGGTTCAATTCCCCCCCTCGCTACACCATTCGAAGCCATTTGATTGAATAAGAATCAGATGGCTTTTTTTAGTCCCGATGCTTTCCCGACATTGTATTTTTGACTGTTTGCTATTCCCCGGGCGATTGCGGCCTCCGGTGTTCAGAATAGCGCCCGAAATACCAGGGTAATCCTGTTTTTGGCAGGGCTTCAATTGAGATTTTATTTCACAAGAGTCCTGTACAATCCCTTAAAACCATAATGCACGGCAGTCAGTCCTGCGAAAGAAAGCAGACTACTCAGCAATATGATAGAAAGCGGTATACTGAACCAAGGATAAAGATCCAATATCCGATTGATTAGGGTAAACAGAATGATGAATAAGCTCCAAAGGCCAATTGTTTTAAAAATAATATCCCAATGGCGGACACCGGTTTGCCGAAACATCCCCTTGTAAGAACCTGTTATCAGGAAGGCCGGCAATGCAAGCAGTACGACTACCAGCAACTGCAGCGCGAAATTAGACACATTAAAACTCATCTCCAGGTTATACCGGATCAGGTAGGCCAGAAAAAAGGAAACCGCAATCAGGAACAGATCGATTCCCAGAACGAACCAATTGCCCGCTAATGGTCTTGTCGTGTGGGTCAGGTGATTTTTAGCCATTATAACGTATTTTTAAAATTGTACAATTCTTTCCAGGTCGGCACCCTTTAAATTGGCGCCATTGAGGTGCTCAAGCCTTCAGGAATCGATGTTCAGCCAAAAAAGGCCACAAACATACATGGCTGCTTCCTTTACTGCCCGCTTTCCCGGGTTACCTCCTTTTTTTGGGGTTCGTAGTGCTTTAATACGGGAAGATAAGAAATATACACATTTCTATCCCCTTTGATGATATATTCCTCTTTGCCCGAACCAATTGCCAATCCGGTAAGCGTTCCAATGGTAGCCCCCAGGATGGCATACCCAGCACCTATGGCCTCCGCATCCATGAAGGCAACGTCTCCCCCTGCCAAACCTGCAACACCCCCTATCACTGCCCCGCTTAGCGCCCCGATCCAGGCCCCCTTGCCCACATTCCCTTGTCTCCTGACTTTTATTTTCTGAAGGTCCTCAGGAACAAATTCCAACTGCGCCAAATCTTCCCCAAGGATCACAAAACGATCCTGATGGGCTGCATAAAAGGTTCCCCGGATATTCGTTTCATCCAATAAGGTGACCCAGACCTTATAGGTTTTTACCTTTTGGGCATTAACCGCAGTGAGGGTGAAAATGAAGAGTAGCAGGCATAAGGGACGGAGCGTTTTCATAACGGCAGTAATTTCAACATCACAATTTCGGGCAAGGTGTCAGATATAGGAACTGTTTCTCAAAAACAATGATAGGTGAAAACGTCGGTTTTGATCGAACCTTCGCTTCATAAAAGTAAACCCCATTTGAAGCCAAAGCGAAAAAGCCCGCTTTAGGATTGCATATTATTTGAGAACAGGGAAATAACACCTAAGAATATAAAGGGTTATTGCTCTTTTAAATACTGTTCCAATCAGTCAAATACTTTTTGGGGTGCGTATTGCTGTAATCTGGGAAGAAGCGACAGATACGCATCCTTGTTTCCATTAATCAGGATTTTTTCCCGCCCTGATTTAATTACTGCACCGAAAAGAGTCCCTACAGAGCCCCCAATCAGTCCCCCAAAAAGCGCCCCGCCACCCTGCGTAATGTAGGCGTCTTCAGTACTTGAAAATCCAATAACAGCGCCAATAACCGCCCCACTGACGGCCCCCATCCAGGCGCCCTTGCCCACATTCCCTTGTCTCCTGACTTTTATTCCCTGAATATTCTCAGGAACAAATTTCAACTCCGTGAAATTCTCGCCCAGAATCACAAGTTCATCCTGATTAGCCGCGTGCAGGGTCCCCTTAAACTGATCCTGGTTTACTGTCGTGACCCAAATCTTATACATTTTCACTTTTTGGGCATTTGTCGTGGTAAGGGCGAAAACGAGGGTCAGCAGCGGTAAGAAACTAAGCGTTTTCATAACCTGGGATTTTAATCTAAAATTATTTCCGTGGAGGTCTGAAATCAATGATGTGAGTCATTTCCATAAAGGCCATTCGAAATGGAGGTTTTGGATTATATCCAAGGGCTGATTACGGGTTGCAGGGAAGGGGAATATTTTGGAATTGGGTGGGGGGGGGGGGGGTCCCTGTTGCACCAGAACCCGGAGGATCTCCCTCCCCCTATCTACGAAATGCCGGGGAAAGCGTAATTTTACGGAAAAGGCTGCAGCCTATGAGCAATCGCATATCCGAACGCGTAGCCGATTTTCTGAGGCGCTACCCCCCTTTCAATGAGCTGACGCCCAAAGACCTTTCCGTGTTGTCGGAAGATGTGGAAATCCTGTACCGGGAAAAAGGGAGCTATATCTTTCGGGAAGGGGAAGCAGCCCACACCTTTTTTTATGTGGTGCAGCGGGGGGCCGTAGACCTCCGGCACGCCGCCACGGGCGACATGGCCGATATCTGCGATGAAGGCGACATCTTCGGGTTGCGCCCGCTTATGGCCGGCGAAAACTACCTGTTGGAGGCCCGCGCGCGGGAAGACAGCATCCTCTATGCCATCCCCATCGAGGCCTTCAGGCCTTACATTCAAACCTATGAAGAAGTGGGGAATTTCCTCATTGAATCCTTCGCTTCCAATACCCGAAACCCCTATGCCAGGGAATACGGGGGGCGCCTTCCGGGGGCACCGGGATCCCCCGCCGCCCCGGTTGCCGTGACGCCATTCAGTGAAATCCTTCCCATACAATCCTCCAAAAACCTGGTCAGCTGCCCCCCCGATTTTCCCGTGAAGGAGGTTGCCGCGCTTATGACGGAAAACAACGTCGGGTCCGTACTGGTGGAAACGGCGGGATTACCGGTGGGGATTATCACCGACAAGGACCTGCGCAACAAAGTGGTCAGTGGGCAGTACCCCATCACCGCCCCCGCCTCGGAAATCATGACCCACCCCGTGATCACCTATCCCAGGAAGATGACCATTACCCAGGCACAGCTGGCCATGATGAAAAGCGAGATCGGCCACCTGTGCCTGACGGAGGACGGGACCCCCGACACCCCGGCCGTAGGCATTATTTCCAAATACGACCTCATGCTGGCCCTGGGCAACAGCCCGGAAGTGCTGATGCGGGCCATCAAGCGCACCCGGAAGGTCAAGCGGCTCAAACCGGTACGGGATCGGGTCACCTACCTTTTGAAGGGGTACCTGGAGAATAATATCCCCATGTCGATTACCATGAAGCTGATCGCCGAACTCAACGATGCCTGCATCAAACGGGTGATTGAGCTTTGTCTGAAAAAACAGGGGCCTGCCCCGGTGGCCTTTGCATGGCTGGCCATGGGAAGCCAGGGACGGAGCGAGCAGCTGCTGCATACCGACCAGGACAACGCCCTGGTGTTTGAAGAGGTTCCCGAAGACCAGCTGGAAGAAGTCAGGAACTATTTCCTGGAACTTGCCAAACAGGTAAACAAGGGCCTTAAAACCATCGGGTACGACTATTGCCCGGCCGACATGATGGCATCCAACCCCGACTGGTGCAAGAGCCTTGGGGAATGGAAAAGCACCGTTTCCCAATGGGTCCATAATCCGGGTAAGGAGGAAGTGTTGCTCTCCTCCATCTTTTTCGATTATAACTTCACCTTTGGCCGCAAGGAACTGGTGCGGGAACTTTCAGATTACATTTTTGCCAACGTCAGCAAGTATCCGATGTTTTATTACCACCTGGCCAGTGGGGCCCTGCAAAACCCTTCCCCGACCGGGTTTTTCCGTCAATTCCTGGTGGAACAGGACGGGAAGCACAAAGATTTTTTCGACCTCAAGCACCGGGCCCTGATGCCGCTTACCGATGGGGCCCGGGTCCTGATCCTGTCGCACCAGGTGCGTTACATCAACAATACAGCGGAGCGCTTTGAAAAGCTGGCCGAGCTGGAACCCAACAACCGGGAGTTGTTCCTCTCCTGCTCCTACGCCACCAAGGCCCTGCTGAAATTCCGGACCAAACAGGGCCTGCTCCACGGCGATTCCGGGCGGTTCATCGCCCTGGATACCCTGACCAAGGAAGAAAAAATGAAACTCAAACGAACCTTCAAAACCATCAAGGAGCTGCAGGAACTCATCGCCATCCGGTTCAAAGTCTCCTCCCTGATCGGTTGACCGCATCATGAACCTATTCAGGAAAAAGCCGGATACCCCTGAGAAACCCTTCGATAAAGCGGTTTCCGAGGCCCTCTTTGTGGTGCTCGATACCGAAACCACCGGCCTCGACCTCCTGCACGACCGCATCCTCAGCATCGGGGCGCTGAAGTTGCAAGGCGGGCGCATCCGGGTTAGGGAATCCATGGAACTCTTCATCGCCCAGGAGCACTTCGACCATCGTTCCGTGCCCATCCACGGCATCCTGAAGCAGGGGCCGAACCGACGGCTCCCGGAGCGGGAGGCCCTGGAACACTTCCTGGAGTATTCTAAAGGGGCCATCCTGGTGGGCCACCATATCGGGTTCGACCTGGAGATGTTGCGGCGCGCCCTGGCCCGCCATGGGATGCCCGAGCCGGGCAATCCCTGCCTCGATACGGACCTGCTTTACAAGGCTACTCTGCTAAAGAGCCCCCTGCTGCGCAAGAAAGCCCATTACAGCCTCGATGAACTCGCAACGCGTTTCGACCTCTCCTGCAAGGACCGGCATACCGCCCTGGGCGACGCCTACCTTACGGCCGTGGCTTTTCTGCACATCCTGGGGTTGCTGGCGGCCAAAAGGCCCCTTACCCTGAAGTACTTATTGCGAATCGGGAGTTAAGGGAACTACAGGCCTTCCAGATACCGAAGGACGTTGCGCTCTATACGCTGGCGGATCTCTGAAGTGTCGGCCTTTACAAAGGGTTCCCCTAAAATCTGTTCGTACAGCTCGATATACCGCTCGGAAATCGAGGTGATGTACGGGTCATCCATTTCGGGCAGCACCTGCCCCTCAAGGCCCTGGAAGCCTTTGGAAATGAGCCATTGCCTGACAAATTCCTTGGACAGCTGCCGCTGGGGCTCGCCCTTTTCCTGCCGTTGCCGGTAGCCTTCGGCGTAGAAATACCGGGAGGAATCCGGCGTATGGATTTCATCGATAAGCCGTATGGTACCGTCCGGGCCTTTCCCGAATTCATATTTGGTATCGACCAGTAACAGCCCTTTGCTCGCGGCCAGTTCGGTACCCCTTTGGAACAGGGCCCGGGTATAGCTTTCCAAAACCTGGTAATCTTCCTCGCTCACCAGGCCCCGCTCCAGGATGCCCTCCCGGGAAATATCCTCGTCGTGGTCCCCTTTCTCCGCCTTGGTGGCCGGGGTGATGATGGGCTCCGGAAAAGGGTCGTTTTCCCGCATCCCTTCCGGCAGGGGAACCCCGCAAAGCAAGCGCTTGCCCGCTTTGTATTCCCGGGCGGCGTGGCCGGCCAGGTAGCCGCGGATCACCATTTCCACCTTAAAGGGTTCGCATTTTACCCCCACCGTTACATTCGGGTCGGGTACGGCGGTGACCCAATTGGGTACCAGGTCGGCTGTAGCCTCCATCATGCGGTGGGCAATCTGGTTGAGGATTTGCCCCTTGTAGGGAATGCCCTTGGGCATCACCACGTCGAAAGCGGAAAGCCGGTCGGTGGCGATGACCACCAGCAGGTCGTTATCGAGGTGGTAAACCTCCCGCACTTTTCCTTTATATACCTTTTGCTGGCCGGGAAAATGGAAATCCGTGCCGGTGAGGGTCTGGCTCATGTTCAGTTCTGGTGTTCAATGTCTTTATAGGCGTCGATGACCTTCTTGACCAGCCTGTGGCGGATCACGTCCTTGTCGTCGAGGTAGACCATTTCAATGCCTTTGATGTTCTTAAGGATCAGCAGGGCTTCCTTCAGGCCTGAAATCACCCGCCTGGGCAGGTCGATCTGCCCCGGGTCGCCGGTAAGCAGGAACTTGGCATTCTTGCCCATCCGGGTCAGGAACATCTTCATCTGGGCATGGGTGGTATTCTGGGCCTCGTCGAGGATTACGAAGGCATTATCGAGGGTCCGGCCCCGCATAAAGGCCATAGGCGCGATTTGTATGGTCCCGTCCTCCAGGAGCTTTACCAGCTTTTCGGCGGGGATCATATCGCGAAGCGCGTCGTACAGGGGCTGCATGTAGGGGTCGAGCTTTTCTTTCAGGTCTCCCGGCAAAAAGCCCAGGTTTTCCCCGGCCTCCACCGCAGGGCGCGTGAGGATGATCCGCTTGACCTGCTTGTTTTTAAGGGCGCGCACCGCCAGGGCCACCCCGGTATACGTCTTTCCGGTCCCCGCCGGGCCTATGGCAAAGACCATGTCGTTTTTGGACATGGCGTCTACCAGCCGGCGCTGGTTGGCCGTCATGGCCCTGACCAGCCTGCCGCTTACCCCGTGCACCAGCACTTCCCCGCTGCCCTCCGTAGATTCGTATTGCTCATCTGCCGGGCTTTCCAGGATGCGCTCTATGGCATTTTCATCGATCTTGTTGTACCGGGAAAAATGGTCGGTCAGCTTCTGGAACTGCTGTTCAAATTCCCCAAGCATAGGGGGCTCCCCGTACACCTTTATCCGGTTTCCACGGGCCACGATTTTAAGCCTGGGAAACGATTTTTTCAGCAGGTCGATGTTGGCGTTGCGGTCCCCAAAAAAATCCCTGGGGTTGATATCGGTGAGGTCGAGAGTGAGTTCGTTCAAAAACTAATAAGTGTTTATAAGTGCCGGGATATTGAAGGCTTTGCGCCGCCGTTTTTTGTGTAATTTTGCTAAACAAACTTACGTAAAATTCAGATTGACCCCTTAAAAAAATATCAACAGCGCCCCATGCCAATCATCACCCTGACCACTGATTTTGGGCTGAAAGACCATTTCGTGGGAGCCATAAAAGGGCATATCCACAAAGAACTCCCGGGGGCCACCATTGTTGATATTTCCCACCAGGTGAGTCCCTTCCACATCCAGGAGTGTGCCTACCTGCTCAAAAACGCCTATAAAGCCTTTCCCGTGGGGAGTATCCACGTCGTTGGGGTCGATTCGGAGCGTACGGCGGAAACCACCCACCTGGCCATTTCGGTGGACGGCCATTTTTTCATCACGGCCGACAATGGCGTCATCAGCCTGATTATAGAAGAAGTCACCCCCGACAAGGTTGTGGAGATCAACCTGCCCAACAGCCCGGAGACGGTTTTCCCGATGCTCGACATCTTTGTCCCGGTGGCCTGCCACCTCGCCCGGGGCGGGACCCTCGAGGTAGTCGGCAAGCCCTTTGCGCAAGTGCGGTCGATCCGGGAACTCACCCCCCGGATTACCGAAAACGGCGATGCCATCATCGGCAGCGTGCTATATATAGATAATTACGGCAATGTGGTTTCGAACATCCACAAAAGCCTCTTCGAGGCTTACCGGAAGGGAAGGAAATTCACCCTGGAGGCGCGCAACAAAAAGGTCACCGAAATCTACCAGAAATACAGCGACATCGTGAATTTCAAGCTCGAAAAGTCGCAGCGGCGGGGGCCCGGCGACCTCTTGGCGCTCTTCAATTCCTCGGGCTACATCGAACTGGCGATCTACAAGAGCAACCTGGGTACCGTGGGCGGGGCCTCTACCCTGCTGGGCCTGGATTACCGCGATACGGTCCGCATCAATTTTTCCTAGGTATGGTAACGCGTATTGTACAGATGACCTTCGAACCGGAAAATATCCCTAGTTTTGAACGCATTTTTGAAGCGAATAAGGACGCTATCCGGGGCTTTCCGGGGTGCACCCACCTGGAACTCCTCCGGGAAACTGCCAACCCGGGTGTCTTTTTCACCTTTAGCCGCTGGGAGTCGGAAAACGCCCTCGAGGCCTATCGGAATTCCGAATTTTTCAGGGGGGTGTGGGCCCAAACCCGGGTCCTTTTTGCGGAAAAACCCAGGGCATGGACCCTGGACAGGATGGATTGAACCAAGTAAAAAACCGCCATGTGGTCTGTTTTTAGAAAGGAAATTGCCTCATTTTTCACCTCCCCGGTGGGGTACCTGGTCATGGGGTTGTTCCTGGTGCTCACCGGCCTGTTCCTGTGGGTGTTCCGGGGGCCCTTCAATATTTTTGACCACGGCTTTGCCAACCTCGGGTTGTTTTTCCTCCTGGCCCCATGGATTTTCCTGCTGCTGATCCCTGCGCTGACCATGCGGTCCTTTGCCGAGGAACGGAAACTGGGTACCCTGGAGTTGCTGCTGAGCAAACCCCTGCCGGTCGCTTTGCTGGTACTTGGGAAATACCTGGGGGCCCTGGCCCTGGTACTGCTGGCCGTGGCCCCTACCTTACTGTATGTGGCGACGCTGCACGAACTGGGCACCGAACCGGGGAACTTCGATGCAGGGTTGGTCACCGGGTCTTATGCAGGCCTGGTTTTCCTGATGGGGGTCTATACGGCCATCGGGCAATTTACCTCCACCCTTACGGAAAACCAGATAGCCGCCTTTATGGGTGGCGTTTTGCTCTGCTTCCTCCTCTATTACGGGTTCGAAGCACTTTCGACCCTCTTTGCTGAAGGACAGACAGCCCTTTGGGTGAAAAAACTGGGGATGAAGGCACATTACGAAAGGATCAGCCAGGGCATCCTCGACAGCAGGGACCTGGTTTACTTCCTCTCCCTGACCTTCTTTTTCCTGTACCTGAGCGTGAAACAACTAAACGGGCTGAAACGATGAACAGGAAATCCCTGGCCCTTAAAGGGCTCCTTGCCCTGGCCGCCCTGCTCGCCGTCAATGCAGTTTCGGAACTGGCCTATACCCGGTGGGACCTTACCGAAGACCGCCGCTTTACCCTGGCCCCCCAGAGCATCCGGGCTGCAGAAGCCCTGGAAGGCCCGGTTCGCGTGCAAATCCTGCTCGATGGGGCACTCCCCCCTGAATTTGCGCGCCTGCAGCAGGAAACCCGGCTGTTGCTCGAACAGTTTGCCCAGTACCACCCCTCCCTGGAGGTCACCTTTGCCGACCCCATGGCCTCCGGGGCGGATGATGAAGAAACCCTGCGCGCCCTGCAGGCTGGAGGCCTGCGCCCCGCCAGCGTTACCGTGGAGGAAAACAACAGGGTTTCCCAGGAAGTCGTGTTCCCCTGGGCCCTGGTAACCTTCGGGGAGCGGACCGAAAAGGTCGCCCTGCTGAAAAACCAGCTCGGGGCCTCTGCCGAACAGCGCGTCAATGCCTCCATCCAAAACCTGGAATACGCCTTTGCCGATGCTTTTACCAAACTCGGGCTGAGTCAGAAAAAGCAAATTGCGGTGCTGAAGGGCAACGGGCAACTGGCCGACATTTACCTGGCTGATTACCTTACCGCCCTGAAAGGCTATTATAACCTCGCCCCATTTACCCTCGATTCTGTGGCCCCGGCCCCTGAAAAGACCCTGGAAGCCCTCAAACGGTTCGACGCCGTGCTGATCGCCAAACCCACGGAACCCTTTACGGAGGCGGAAAAATACGTCCTGGACCAGTACATGGTTTCCGGGGGGAAATCGTTGTGGTTGCTCGACGGGGTGGCCATGGATCTCGACAGCCTGCTGAACCGCGACGGGGAGGCCGTCGCCCTGCCCAGGGACCTCGGCCTGGGGGATTTGCTCTTTCGCTACGGGATCAGGCTAAACCCGAACCTGGTGAACGACCTCTACGCCACCCAGATCGTACTCGCCGCAGGGGAAGGGAACAACGCCCAGTACGACCCGGTGCCCTGGGTTTACCACCCGATGGTATTTTCCAGGGAAGACCACCCGGTGAACACCAATACCGAAGCCCTCCGGATGCAATTCGCCAGCAGTATCGATACCCTGGAGAATGCCTACCGCAAGACCATCCTGTATGCCTCCTCCCCCCTTTCCAGGGTGGAGGGGACGCCCAAAATTATCGGGTTGGACGCGATCGGCAAAGAACCGGACCGCAGCACCTACACCCCGGGGAACCACCCCCTGGCCGTACTGGTGGAGGGGCGATTTGCCTCGGCCTACAAAAACCGGGTCAGGCCCCTGGAAATATCTGGCTTCGTGGAGGAAGGCCCTGAAAACCGGATGATCGTAATCGGCGACGGCGACCTGGTGGCCAACCAGCTCCGCAATGGCCGGCCCCTGGAACTGGGGTACGACAAGTGGACCAATAATTTCTACGGCAACAGGGAATTCCTGGTGAATGCCATGAACTACCTCCTGGAAGACACCGGACTTATAAACATCCGCAACAAAAAAGTGTCTATCCCTCTGCTGGACCCGGAAAAAATCGCAGCCAACAAAACCCGCTGGCAGCTGCTGAATATTGGCATCCCTGTGGGGCTCATCCTGTTGCTGGGGGCAGTTTTCAATGGGTTGAGGCGCCGTAGGTACGGCAAGTAATGTTAATAAGTTTGTTTTCCATCCACCGCCATTTGGGATATATTTGTCTGGCGTGCCCCAATCCCATGGGGCTTGCGGGTATTGATCACCAGACGAAAGTTTAAGAGCCTATGAAATTCATCGTATCCAGCACCTATCTCCTCAAGCAATTGCAAGTCCTTGGAGGGGTGATCAGCAGCAGCAACACCCTGCCCATCCTGGATAATTTCCTGTTTGACCTCGACAATGGGAAACTCACCGTGTCTGCCTCCGACCTGGAGACCACCATGAGTTCCGTCCTGGAGGTGGATTCCAAAGACCGCGGGGCCATTGCCCTGCCTGCCCGCCTCTTGCTGGATACCCTTAAAACCTTTCCGGAACAGCCGCTCACCTTTGTGGTGGAAGACAACAATACGGTCGAAATCAGTTCCAGCCATGGAAAATACGCCCTGGCCTACGCCGACGGGGCGGAATTCCCCAAGGCCGTGGAACTGCCCGACCCCAGTACCACCCGGATACAGGGCGATATCCTGGCTTCCGCCATCAACAAAACGCTTTTTGCCGCGGGCAACGACGACCTGCGCCCGGTGATGAGCGGGGTCTTCTTCCAGTTTTCCCCGGAACACCTGACCTTTGTGGCCACCGATGCGCACAAACTGGTCAAATACCGCCGGTCCGACGTGCACGCCCCTGCGGTTACGGAATTTATCATGCCGAAAAAACCGCTCAACCTGCTCAAAGGCATCCTTGCCGGAAGCGAGGAGGACGTGGTAGTGGCCTACAACGACAGCAATGCCAAATTCTCCTTTGAGAATACTGAGCTCGTTTGCCGGCTGATCGATGGGAAATACCCGAACTACGAGGCGGTGATCCCCAGGGAAAACCCGAACCAACTGGTGATTTCCAGGGGGCAGTTCCTCAGCTCCGTAAGGCGGGTTTCCATTTTCTCCAACAAGACCACCCACCAGATCCGGCTGAAAATTGCCGGGGCAGAACTGAATATTTCCGCCGAAGACATCGATTACAGCAACAAGGCCGAAGAACGGCTTACCTGCTCCTACCAGGGCGACGACCTGCAGATTGGGTTTAACTCCCGCTTTTTGGTCGAAATGCTGGGCAACCTGGATTCCGACGAGGTTTCCCTGGAGATGAGCCTGCCGAACCGGGCCGGCATCCTCACCCCCGTGGACGGCCTGGACCCCGGCGAAGAAATCATCATGCTGGTGATGCCGGTGATGTTGAACTCCTAAATAAAGAAGGGTGGCAATGCCACCCTTTTTTTACGGCCACCTGAAAGACTACTTCAGGAAATGAACGGGATGGTCATGAAATAACTCGGCGCTTCCCCCCTGCCTGCCCGCACCGCATTTACGATCGGCAGTACAAACCCCAGAACACCCGTCAGGATCAGGGTCACGATGCCCAGGCCCAGCAAGAGGATGGCCGGGATGCTCAATATTACATAAAGGATCAGGGAAAGCTGCAGGTTCACGATGGCCTTGCCGTGCTGGTCCATCCCGTCGACCTGGTCCCGGGTGGTAAGCCACAGGATCAGGGGCACGATGAGCCCGCCAAAACCGGTGATGTACGACAAGAGTTGCGTCAGGTGGGTAACGGTAAGCAAGGGGCGGTCGATCCGCAGGCCGTTTTCTGATACTACTTCCATTTTTTTTGATTTGATTGATGAACTTGCTAATGGGTAGCAGAAAGCTTTGATTTGTTACATCTGCTTACTGCAGATGCACAAAGTAAAACTGGTTTGTGGGGTTTTTGGCCAGACTTGCCCTTGCCTGCCTGTGTTGCTCCAGAAACTCGACTACCCTGGTACCCTTGCATATGCCATAGGAATAATGATATTTCAGGATTTCAAGGTCACTTTCGGACAGCGCTTTTGAGGAGCTGAAGCAACTTGACAAATAGTCGGAACAAGGCAGTTCGCCGGAGGGCAGGAAATAGCCCAACGAAAGAAAGAATCGATGTAAAAGCAATTTATTGACCACATCCGGGTCGCGATACACTTGTCTATCAATCTTTAGAAATCCCTGGTAAATTCGCCCCCCCTTCCAATAAACCCGGTACCCTTCATGGAAATTCACCAAATCCGGATCAAAAACTCCCTTGTGTTCCTCATCATTAAAATACACCACATAATTGGATTCCGTAAGCGTATCAACAAAACGTACCGCAAGGGAATCCACTTCCCGGTCTAACCGTTCGGCAAA